>CAZRXR010000057.1:0-11069 GCA_964604125.1 uncultured Synergistaceae bacterium | reverse complement strand
AGGTTCCACGCGCAGCCGAACGCCTGCCCCGTCTGCGGCCCGCGCCTTTCGTTCGTGAACCGCGAGGGCGCGACGGTGGCCGAGCGCGACGAGGCGTTCGCACTCGCCATGGCGGCGCTGAAAGAGGGAACGATCTTGGCGGTGAAGGGGCTCGGCGGTTTCCACCTTGTCTGCGACGCGCGAAACGAGAGCGCCGTCTCTCTGCTGCGGGCGCGCAAGAGACGGCCCCGGCGGCCGCTAGCGGTCATGGCGAAGGACATCGCGCAGGCGCGCGAGATGGTCGATGTTTCGGACGACGACGCGCGTCTGCTCTCTGGCTCGCGCGCGCCCATCGTGCTTTTGCCGCTTAAAGCCGGCGCGCGCGTGGCCGCGTCGGTCGCGCCGGGGCTTGACAGGCTGGGCGTGATGCTGCCCTACACGCCGCTGCACCATCTGATGCTGGACGAGTTCGGCCCCCTCGTGATGACCAGCGCCAACATCAGCGGCTCCCCGCTGGTGTCGGACAACGGCGAGGCGCTCGGAGCGCTGTCGCGCGTCTGCGACGGATACCTTATGCACAACCGCCCCATCCACATGAAAATAGACGACTCGGTGCTGCTGGGGCACAGAAAGTCTCCCGTGCTGATCCGCCGCGCGCGCGGGTACGTGCCCAATCCCGTCGTCACGGCCAGTCCTCTCGCGCCGGTCGTCGCGGCCGGGGCGGAGATGAAAGGGACGTTCGCGTTCAGTCAGGACGCCATGATCTTTCCGAGCCAGTACCTCGGCGACATGAAAGAGCTTGGCACGTCGCTGTTCTACACTCAGGCGATGGAGCATTTCAAACGCCTCTACAACTTCGCGCCCGTCGCGCTCGCGCACGACCTTCACCCGCTGTTCGTCTCGACGGCCCGGGCGAAAAAGGCGTTCCCGGGCCTGCCGACAGTCGCCGTTCAGCACCACTACGCCCACATGATGGCCTGTCTCGCCGAGAACCGCGTCGAACGCAAGGCCGTCGGCCTGATCCTCGACGGCACCGGCTACGGCGACGACGGAACCGTGTGGGGCGGCGAGGTGCTCGCGGGCGACGCGGACGGCTTTGAGCGGAAAGGACATCTGCTGCCGTTCCGGCTCCCCGGCGGCGATCTCGCCGCGCGGGAGATCTGGAGGTGCGGCTTCAGCCTGCTGGTCGAATCGCTCGGCGCGGATCAGGCTCTTTCGCTGTGCGCCAAACTGTGGCCGGAACAGACGGCGAAGGCGGAGCGGCTGCTCGGCGTCTGGCGCGCGTTCCCGCTGTGCACGTCGTGCGGGCGTCTGTTCGACGGCACGGCCGCGCTGCTGATGGGGAAAACCGCCGTCAGCTACGACGGCGAGGGCGCCATGGAACTTGAGGCGCTCGCGCGGCGCGCGGGCGAGGGGCGCTTGGGCGGCGCCTTTTGCCTCGACGGCGGGATCATCGACTGGACGCCTTTTGTGCGCGAAACGGTACGCGGCCTCGCGGCGGGACACGCGGAAACGTTCGCCGCGCTGCTCCATTCAAGCCTGGCGCGCGCGCTGGCCGACGCGGCGGAGGAGTGCGCGCGCTCTCTGTCCATCGAGCACGCGGCGCTGTCGGGCGGCAGCTGGCAGAACGCCCTTCTGCTCGACGCGGCGCTGCCGCTTTTGAGCGCGAGAGGGCTTGTTCCCCTGACGCACCGCCTGCTGTCGCCCAACGACGAATGTGTCTCCGTCGGGCAGGCTTACGTCGCCGGAACGCGCCTGAGAAAATAGTTTTTCCGTTAAATGCTCAGCTCGCGGACAAGTTCCAGAAGTTCCGGGTTGAGCGTTTTTTTCTTCTCCCACGTGTAGGGCAGCAGCACGGCTGTCATGCGACCGTTCGCCAGCCCCGTCATCACGCCGTAGCGCCCTTCGATCAGACATTCGACGGCATACGCGCCCATGCGCGTCGCGATCGTGGCGTCGTAGCTGGAGGGCGCGCCGCCGCGCTGAATGTGCCCGAGAACGCTCACCGTGGCCTTGTAGGGAGGGTTGTGCTCCGCCAGACGCTTCTGCAGATCGTAGCCCGACATCACGCCCTCGGCGAGGACGACCACCGAGTAGAACTTGCCGTTTTTCCGCGACGCCAGCAGCTTTTCGCAGAGCACCTCCAAGTCGAAGGGGATCTCCGGCACGACGACGTAATCGGCGCCGCCGGCGACGCCCGTCTGGAGCGCGATAGAGCCGCAGTGGCGGCCCATCACCTCGACGATAAAGAGCCTGTCGTGGCTGTGCGCCGTGTCGCGCAGGCGGCGCACGGCGTCGAGCGCGGTGTTGAGCGCGGTGTCGAAACCGATGGTCATGTCGGTGCCGTTCACGTCGTTGTCGATCGTCGCGGGAACGCCGACCACGGGAAGGCCGAGTTTCTGCATCTCCCACGCGCCGTGGAACGAACCGTCGCCGCCGATGACCACCAGCCCGTCAACGTCGTGTTTCCGGCACTGGCCCATCGCCTGCTGCCGCCCCTCGGGCGTCATAAAGCGGTCGCTGCGCGACGTGCGCAGTATCGTGCCGCCGCGCTGAATGATCGATCCGACGGCGCGGACATCGAGCGGGCGGAACAGCCCGTCGATCAGCCCTTCAAACCCCTGTTCAACGCCCATGCACTCTATACCGTGAAATACGCCGCTGCGCACGACGGCGCGGATCGCCGCGTTCATTCCGGGCGCGTCGCCGCCGCTTGTCAGTACAGCAATTCTTTTCATGAAAAAAACACCCCCCGATAAATAGGACATTTCATTATTATACACCTTTCGTTCCATTAAAAAAAGAGACGCGGCGAAAAAAAGGGCGCGGCCGTCAAGCCGCGCCCTTCGCCGTTATTTGATCTGGCTCTGAAGTTCCATCATGCGCTTGTTGATCGTGCGCATTTCCTCCTGAATCTTGATCAGCTTGTCGTTAAGCTCGCTCCCCTCTTTGGAGAGGTTGTCCATGCGCTTGGTCAGGCGATCCATCTCCAGTCTCGCGCCGGACTTTCCGCGCAGGATCCTGCCCGGGTCGTCGTCCTTCACGTCCCAGTAAAAATCGACGGTTCTGTTCAGCGTGACGGGCGTGATGCTGCCGTCGATCTCCAGCCGCACCGACTTGATCTTGGGCGTCAGGTACTCCTTGCCCTTGTCGTCGTAGCGCGGGAAGTAGACGAACCCCTCGCGCTCGTCGGTGATCTTGAAGTTGAAGCGGCGGTCGTAGTCGGTTGGCGACAGGCGGCGCCTGCCGATCCACAGGTAGACGTGCCGCTCGAAAGGCGACATGTGCACCGCCGGCCCGCGCACGGTAAAGTGCAGGTAGATGGGGATGGTGTCGTCGAGCTTGAGCTGCTGGAGGAGGTTGTAGCGGTAGTCCTCCATCTCGTCGGCCGTCCACAGGTTCTTTTTCGCCTGATCCTGCGTCTCCTTCTCGACGTATTCGGCCGCGTAATAGGTGGCGTAGACCGTCAGTTTCGCGCCGTAGTTGTCGGCGAACTCCTTTTTCTGCCGCCACTCGGCCGCCGCGGCCGGAAACGCGGCCAAAGCGGCGAGCGCCAGCGCGGCGATCAGCTTTTTGCGTAACGTGTTCATCGTGACCTCCCGGAACAAACGTATTTTCGCGCGGGGGAGCGGCGCGTCCCGCTCCCCCGCGCGTATTGTACCACCGGCGGGGCCGGTTCTTCAAGATCGGGGCGGCGCGCCGCCGCTTTCCCGCCGTTCAAGTTCGCGTTCGGCGCTGTACTCGTAGTACTTGGCGAATTTCGCGAACCGCCCGAAAGCGACGATCACGGAGTTGATATAGCCGCGGTAGCCGTAGAGGAAGTGCCTGTACAGCACGTAGTACTTCAGGAACGTCAGCGTCGAAGTTCCGACCACGCGCCACGGACGGTAGCTTTTTCCGCCCTCGGCGAGCATCCGTATCTGCGTGTCGGTGGCGCGGTTCAGCTTGTCGATGGCCTGCGTCATGCCGACGTGCGAATGGTGGTGGACAAACCCGCGCAGCGTGCGCACGCGCGGGTTCGGGACGATCGGATCGACGGCGTCGTGGTCGAGCACGCCCATCATCTTCATCTTGGAGCGGTTGTAAAGCCGGATCAGCTTGTAGTGCTTCGCCCAGCGCGCCGGCTTTTCGATGCCCGGGTAGACGGCGCCGATGCGCAGGCGGTAGCCGTCGCAGTCGGGGTTCTTCTTGATTTCCGCGATCTCGGCCGCCAGTTCGGGGCCGATCTCCTCGTCGGCGTCCAGCCGAAGAACCCAGTCGTTGGAGCATTGTTCCTCGGCCACGCGCACCTGATCGCCGAACGACACCCAGTCGTTGTGGACGAACCGCGCGCCGTACTCCAGGGCGATCTCGCGCGTGCGGTCGGCGCTGCCGCAATCGACCACGACGATCTCGTCCACGAGCGGGCGGGCCGCGGAGAGCGTGCGGCCCAGACGCTTTTCCTCGTTATAGGTGATGACGTAGAGCGAAAGCGGGATCATCGCGCGCCTCCCCGGGAGCGTGAACGGGCGAAACGTTTTTTCAGACATTTCCACAGGATGGGCGGAACCGTCCAGACGTGCGCGCGGAAGATGTCGTCGGCCAGCTGCCCGAGCAGACGCCGGACGCAGTCGGACGAATGAAGGTGCGTCAGCGGCGAGGCGGACAAACCGCGCAGCGCGCACGACAGAAGCTCGTCGTCGCTCGCGCAGTAGGGCGTCAGCCGCAGGTAGCGCCAATAGAGGTCGTCAACGAACGGCCGCGTGTAGCTGTTCCACGGCTTCGCCGAGCCGCCCGCCATGTGCCATATACTCCCGCGCGTCGCGGCCTCGTCGGCGGGCGAGGCGTCGATGCGGTTGAAACGTTCGTCGAGCAGCGTCGTGTCGCGCGCGAACAGGCTGTTTAAAAAGTCCTGGTCGGGAAGGGTCGCCAAACGCCCGTACTCGTCGAAGAAGTCGATCGCGGCGTCCGAAAGGCTGTACCCCGCGCGGATTTTGTCCAGATCCATCGCGAGCACGCCGGCGTTAAAATAATTTTCCGGCGCGATGTCCAGCAGCGTCCAGAACTTTTTCAGCCGCCATGAAATTTTCCGCCCTTTGAGCAGATCGAGCGCGTAGACATCCCTCACCGCGCCGAGGGCGCGCCCCCTCAGATCCTGTGTCCACAAATCGCGGATGTCGGCGTTCACGACGATGTCGCAGTCGAGGTACACGACTTTGGCGACGCCGATCAGATCGGGGATGAAAAGCCTGTACATCGTGCCGCGGAACCCTTGGAACGCCATGTTCCGCGCGTTCAGGCCCAGCGCGCGGAAACGCTCGCCGGCGTCGCGGAACGTCACGCTCTGGGCAAAGCCGTCCGCCAGTTGGGTCAGCGCGTCTCTGTTCGCGCGCGTCAGCGTTTCATCGTGGAGCACGTGGACGGTCGCCGCGCCGCCGCAGTTGGCGAACACGGAGGCCATCGTGACGGCCGCGTGCCGCGCGTAGGTTCCCTCCGGGTCGCGGAAGGCCAGCGCGACGTGGACAGCATCGTTATCGGGCATGGTCAAAAACGGCTTTCCGATCGACAGAGCGCGTCATTCCGAGCCGCGCGGCGAGGACGGATCTTGAGGCGCTTTCGCCTTCGCGGGCGACGGCAGGACGGCCGTCACTCCCAGAAAGCACCACATCATCACCGAGATGTCGCGCCGCCCCTGAAAAACGTCGCCGTTCGTCCCGTAGGTGAGGATCTCGGCGAGCAGCGCCAGCGACACGACCGCCCACGGGAAGACGGCGTCTTTTTCGCGCGCGCTTACGCGCAGCGCGCGGAGAAGGCACAGACAGGCGGCCGCGCAGAACAGCGAAAGCGCCGGCGCTCCGCCCGTATAGAGCAGATACAGGTAGGTGGAGTGCGGGTGGTCGATCTCGCGCACCCGGATCTTTTTGAGTTCCTCTTTGGCGAACGTCTTGAGGGCGTCGCGGTAGCCGTCGTAAAACTGCCGCCCGCCGGAACCGAGGATCGGGCGCTCCATCGCGGCGCGCCACGACACGCGCCAGATGTCGTTGCGTCCGTTCGTGAATCTGCCCGGGTCGCCGAAGGAGCGCGCCTGAAGCAGCTCGGTTCGGATCGACTTCAGAGCCCGGCCGCCCGTGGCGAAGTTCAGCGCGGCGGCGCAGCAGAACAGAACGGCGGCGCACAGCGCGAAATCGCGCGCCGTGAACTTGCGGAAACGCGCGGCGTACAGCAGCGCGACGAGCCAGCCCAGAAAGGCCGAGAGCCACGCCCCGGAGGAACACGAGACGACGGTCACGCCCGCCGACGCCGCTACAAGGGAGACTCTCGCCAAGCCCGGCAGGCCCGGCCGCCAGTAGGCAAAGCAGAAGAAAACGGGAAACAGCATCATGCCGAGCATCCCGAGGGAGTTGGTCTGCTCGAGCGCATGGTTCGGGAAATCCGCGATCAGCCCGGAATAGCGCAGAATGTTGCCGACGGCGATCACGAAACTGACGGCGACGAACATCTTGACGAAGCTGTCGCGTCCGCGCTCGTCGCGCAGCGTGAGCGCGGCCAGCCACGCGCCGAACGCGCACTCGAAAAACGGCGTGACGTTGCGTCCGTACCCCGCGAGCGTGTCGAACGAAAACAGCCCCGCGACGATCTGCCACAGCGCCAGCGCCGCGAGCAGCGCGAGTATCGCCTTTCCCGCCCGGGGAAGGCCCTCGGGCAAAAGCGGCGTTTTTTTCGCGAAAAAGGCATACGCGGCAAGCGGCAGGCACAGGCACCACAGCGAGTAGTGGCACACGGGGCCGAGCGGCGAGAGGGCGACCGACAGGAAATAGCACCACCGCAGGGCGGAGTCGGCGTTAACGGAGTTCAAGGCGGTTTTCATCGTTTTTTCTCCTCGTTTCGGAAAGCGTCTCGCGGTACAGTTCAAGCGTTTGCGCCGCGATGTTCCGGACGTCCGCGACCGCCGCCGACGCGACGGCGCGCGCGGACATCCGCGCCAGCGGCTCCGGGGCGGCCGCGCCGCGGATCAGAGCCGCGAGGGCGCGCGTGTCGCCCGGCGCGAACAGCCGGCCGTTTTCGCCGTCGCGCACGATGTCGAGCGTGCCGCCGATGTTCGTGGCGACGGGCACGTCGCCCGAGGCCATCGCCTCGACGAGCATCAGGCTGAACCCCTCGGGTTCGCGCGAGGTCTGCACGAAGATGTCGGCGGCCCACAGCCACGGGCGCACGTCCTCGGCGAACGGAAAAAACTCGACGCGATCCCGCACGCCCAGATCGCGGGCGAGGTTTTTGAGACGGCGTTCCTCCTCGCCGCTACCGACGAGCCAGAAGCGGAACGCGGCGCGTTCGGGGATCAGGGCTATCGCGCGCAGATAGTCGTCCCACGCTTTCCACGCGACAAAGCGCCCCATGCCGAGCACGACGACCGCCGACCCCGCGCCCCGAGCGCGGCGGAAGTCGGCGCGGACGCGCTCGTCGCGGCGGTAACGCCGCGCGAGCACGGGATTGAGGATCGTCGCGGCGCAACGCGCGCGCGGCAGCCGGAGCGTTTTGATGTGGGCCGTGACCGCCGACGAACAGCCGATCAGCACGTCGGAATTGACGTAATACCGCGCCTTGGGGTACTTGTCGAACGTGGAGATCACCGGGACGCCGTATTTCGCGCCCCAGTACCCGCCGACAGCGGCGGCCGACGACAGGCGCGTGTGTATCAGGTCGGGCGCGGCCCTTTTGACGACGCGGCCGAACCCACGGTCGATCGCGGGCCACCACTGCGCGAGCGGGCTGTATTCCACGCACTCGATCCCGGCCGCGCGTAGCGAGGGCGCGAGCGTGCCCCCGCCCCGGCAGACCGCGAGGTTCTCCGCGCCGAGACGCCCCAGTTCGGCGAGCAGCTGTATCCACGGGGCTTTCCACGCGAGATTGTTCTCGTCAACGTAGTGCAGGACTTTCATGTGACGGCATCTCCTTGTGCGTTCATTCAAGCTCCGTAAGATCCCGGGCGCGTTTTTCAGGGCGCGCTCTCCCGCGTCAGGCACTCGCGGTACACGTCCAGCGTCCGATCGACCATGCGGGAAAGCGTCGGCACGCGCCCCGGCGGAAAGACGGGAAACGGCGCGCCGCGTTTCAAGTGTTCTTCAAAAGCGCGGCGCCACGCGGCGACGTCGCCCGGCGGGACGAGACCGTCCCTGTCGCCCTTCAGCTCGGCGACGGGCGCGATGTCGCTCGCCAGCACGGGGACGCCGACGAGCACGGCCTGAGCCAGCGTGAGCGGCATCCCCTCGTTGTACGACGGGAAGATCAGGCACGAAGCGTTCGCCATGAAACGCTCAACGCTGTCGCTGTAGCCGCGGAACGCGACGCGCTCCGCTATGCCGCGCTCGCGGCACAGCGCCTCCCACTCGGCGCGCTGCGGCCCCTCGCCCACAACGTCGAGCGTCCACGGGCAGTCGGCCGGCAGGGCCTGCAGCGCGTCGCGCAGGCCCTTCACCGCGCTGAGACGGCCGACGAAAAGCAGCCTGCCCCGCCCGGCCATCGCGGGATCCCACCGCTCGGCGGGGGCTTTCACACCGTTGACGATCACGGTCGTGTTGTCGTAAAAGCAGCCCTTCATCGCTTCGCGGACGGCCTCGCTCACGCATATTACTCTGGCGGCGCGGCGGTACGGCGCGTAGATCCACCGGGTTTTCGTGCCGAAATCCACGTGCGCCGTCACCACGTAGGGCGCGCCGCACATGCGGGACGCCCACATGGCGATCCACGCAGGGACGCGCGAATGGGCGTGGATGATCTCCCACCCCTCGTCCCCGACGAGGCGGGCGACGCGGCGCGCGCAGGCGAACGCGGTGAACGGGTTTTTTCTGTGCACGGGCAGGCGCAGCGCGCGGACGCCCCCGGCAAGCTGGCGCTCCATGCGCCCGCCATACGACACGACGAGCGCGGAATGTCCCCGGGCGTTCAGCCCGTTCGCGAGATCGACGACGTGACGCTCGACGCCGCCTATCCGCAGCTCCGGCAGGATGTGGAGAATTTTCACGCGAGCCACCTCGCGGCCAGCCAGCGCGCGGCCCGCGCGGCTTCGTTGAACGCGGGCGCGTCGGCGGGAGGCTTTCGCAGGAAGTGTTCCAGATCGTCGTCGAGCGTCCGCGGCGTGATCCGCGACAGAAAGTTCTGGTTCTCGAAGTCCTCGATCATGCGGTTGAAGCGCGGCACGCCCCACAGGCGCCTCGGCGAGAGGACGCGCAGATCGACAAGGTATTCCGTGATCTCCTGAAAAAAGCGCCTGATCCCGCGTCGGTGCCCCACGGTGATGACGGCGACACGCGCGCCGCCCGTGACGGACTCGGAAATCATCGAGACCGAGTCCTCCGTGCAGAAAACGCGCGAGCAGTGGCCGAGCATTCCCGGCACGGGGTTGCGCGGATCCTGGGAGGCAAGCAGGAGCATGCGCACGGAGTCGTTCCCCGCGCACAGCCTCGAAAGCGCCGTCTCGGCGGCGGCCTGCGTGCGGCGCGACGTGGTGACGTACACGTCGGCGCCCGCGCGCCGCGCCCGTTCAAGCAGGCTGGGCATCACTTTGTTCACCCACAGCGGGGCGATGGAGTAATTCCGATCGTCGCCGCCAACGAGGACGCCCCACGCCAGCGCGCGGCGAGGCGGGTAGTCGCTGAGCAGCTCGCGCTTCCGCTCGGCGAGCAGCCGGGGGCAGATGGCGTTGGGCGCTCCCAGCGTGACAAGCACGTTCTCGCCGGTCTGGCCGTCGTGTCTGGGGACGATCGCCCAGTCGAACGGCTTGATCCCCAGCACGGAAGGCGACATGACGACGCAGCTTTTGCCGCCGAAGACGCGCGCCAGAGCGAGACAGTAGGGCGCGGCGACGCTTCCCGCCGACAGAAAGAGGAGCGGCCCGTCGCCGGCGTCCGTCTCGCGCAGGCGATCCAAAAGCTCTCCCGCCCCCGCGCCCTTCAGCCAGCTTTCGGCAAAGCGGGCGGACGCGCCCGGCAGCTTTCGCGCAAGGAGCTTCATGTATGTGACGCGCGAAAGCCCTTTTAAGACGGGCACTTCAAACTCGGCCGTGTCGATCGGGGCGATCTCGCTCAGCCGCGAGGCGATGCCCCGGCTTTGCACGACGTGTCCGCGTATCCCGTCGCCGAGGATCACGAGCGAAGGATGTCCGTTCATTGGTTCGCCCCCTTGGCGGCGTATTCGGCGAGCAGCGCCGCGCGCAGTTCGCCCACGGCTCTGCCCGTCCGCGACGAAAGGCGCTTGAGGTCGTCGTATTCGACAGTGACGCGCAGCGGGCGATCCCCCCAGTTCGAGATTTTCACGCGCACGGGGCCGAGCGAACTTTCAAAGTCAACGACAGAGCGCCGCAGCGTCATGCGTCCGGCCTCGTACCAGCGCAGGCCGATGCTCGTGCTGTATTTCAGCGCGATCTCGCCGAGTTTTTCGCGATCCGCGAGCGCGCCGACGCACGTCAGCCGGACGGCGGGGCGCATTTTTTTCATCATGACGGGCGTCAGGAACACGTCGAACGCCCCGGCGGCAAAGAGCCGCTCCTCCAGATTCTGGTAGTCCTGGGGGTTCATGTCGTCCACGTTCGTCTCCAGCACCGCCACGCGCCCGCGCGAATACGGGCGAGGAGCGGCCTCGTCCTCGTCCTCCTCGTACAGCGTCACGCGCAGCGCGTTGGGCAGGTCGCTTTCGCGGTCGCCGAAACCGTAGCCGGAGGCCAGCATCACACCCGACGGCGGCGGCCCGAACGAACCGGCCAGCACGCGCAGGAGCAGCGCGCCCGTGGGCGTGGCGCGCTCCATCGGCGAGCCGCGCGAGAACACGGGGATCCCCTCCAGCAGGCGGGCCGTCGCCGGGGCGGGAACGGGAAGGACGCCGTGCGCGCACTCGACGACGCCGCTTCCGACGTTGACGGGCGAGGCGCGGACGCGCCCCACGCCGGCCAGCTCCAGCAGGACGAACGCGCCCACGATGTCCACGATCGAATCGACAGCGCCGACCTCGTGAAAATGAACCTCCTCGGGGGCGACGCCGTGCACGGCCCCTTCGGCCTCCGCCAGCAGGCGGAAAGCGGAAAGCGAACGCTCTTTCACCGTCGGCGAGAGGTCGGC
>CAZRXR010000056.1:3849-11183 GCA_964604125.1 uncultured Synergistaceae bacterium | reverse complement strand
TTTTTGTAGAAAACCGCAATTTACAAATCTCCCTTTTGCGGTATGATATGCGCGTAACGGGCCGAAGCGCCCGATTCTCCCCGGAGGTGGATTTTCGATGAAACTCCCTGTTCGTTTTAGAAGGTCTCTTTTAGGCGCTCTGTTCGTCGCCGCGACGCTGTGCGCCGTTCCCGTTTTTTCGGCGAGCTTGCCGCCCGAGGCGATGCGGCCGAAAAGCCCGATCGCCGATCTGCTGGAGCAGGTCGCGCCCGCCGTGGTCAACATCGACGTTGAGGGCACGGTCACTCGCACGGTGGGAAACGGTCTGCCCAACGATCCGTTTTTCCGCGAGTTCTTCGGCGACATGTTCCGCGAGTACACGCGCCGGGTGCCGATGAAGGGCGCGGGCAGCGGCTTCGTGGTGTCCAAGGACGGGCGGATCCTCACGAACAACCACGTGATCGACGGCGCCGACAAGATCACGGTGACGTTCTCAAACGGCAAGTCGATGGAGGCGTCGGTGATCGGCAAGGATCCGACGTTCGACATCGCCGTGATCAAGGTGAAGGCCGGCGATCTGCCCGTGATCGAGATGGGCGACAGCGACACGATCCGCGTGGGCGAAACGCTGATCGCCATCGGCAACACGCTCGGCCTCGGTCTGGAGCCGACGGTCACGGTCGGCGTGCTCTCGGCGCGCAACCGATCCATCCACATTCAGAACTTCAACTTCGACGGGTTCCTGCAGACGGACGCCTCGATCAACCCCGGCAACAGCGGCGGCCCCCTGCTTGACATGAACGGCCGGGTCATCGGCATCAACACGGCGATCATCTCGTCGGCCCAGGGGATCGGCTTCGCCATTCCCATCAACATGGCCAAGCAGGTGATGAACGACATCGTCACCTACGGCAAGGTGCGCCGCGGCCAGATGGGCGTGTATCTCCAGCCGATCACCGAGGACATCGCCTCGGCGTTCGACCTGAAGGACACCAAGGGCGCCCTGATCGCCGAGGTGATCCGCGACTCGCCCGCTGAGAAGGCGGGGCTGAAACGCGGCGACATCATTGTGAAGATCGACGGCAAGGACGTGGAGGACAGTTCGAAGCTGAGCGCCACAGTGCGCCAGCACATGGCGGGCGACACGATCAAGCTCGACGTGCTGCGCCGCGGCAAGGAGATGAAGGTCTCCGTCACGCTCGCCGAGGTCGATACGACCGTCGCCGACGCCGACACGGCCGACAAGCTGGGTTTCTCCGTCTCGACGATCACGCCCGAGCTGCGCAAGGAACTGAAGCTGTCCGACCGCGAAACGGGCCTCGTCGTCACCGATGTGGAGGAGCGTTCGCCCGCCGCCCGATCCGGGCTGCGGCGCGGCGACATCATTCTGGAGGCGGCGGGACGCGAGGTGAACACGACCACCGAGCTGTTCAAGGCGATCGCCAAATCGGACAAGCGTAGCGTGCCGCTTCTGATCAAGCGCGGAGGGCATATGCAGTACCTGCCGCTGAACGTGAACTAGCCTCGGCGAGCCGACGGCGCTGCATAATAAAACAGCCGGAAGGAGCCGTATCAACGGCGTCTTCCGGCTGTTTCGCTACGCGGCGGCCGCGCGCGCCCGGTACGCGCCCTTCGCCGCCGAGGGGGGATCGTCCCGTCTCGTCCCGTCCGAGCGGTTTACGCGGCTGTGGCGTTTGCCTGCCGCGATTCTATTCCTGTTTTTCCGCGTCCCGCCGGCGCGGCGCGCCCCCGCCTTTCCGCGCGGCGCGGGCCGAAACGCGCGTCTTTCGCTTTTCCGGGCGAAGCGGATCCCGCGCCTTCGCGCGCGAAGGAGGAAAAACGCGGCGGGATCGTTCCGCTCTCTCCGGCGCGCGCACGCGCGGAGTTTCCCGGCCGCCGCGTTTTTCGCCCGCCTTTTGGGCGATTACGCGCCCGCGCGTGACCGCCGGGCTTTTTTACGGTACAATAGAAACGGTTCGGGCCGGGAACCCGCTAACGCCCGAGAAAGGAGCCGAGGTAACGATGCGGAACAACTGGAAATCGAGCGCCGACGCGCCGGAGATGGACGGCGTCCAGTACCACATTCAGTGCGGACGGGGCGACGTGGCCCCCTACGTACTTCTGCCGGGAGACCCCGCGCGCGCCGATATGATCGCGGGGACGTGGGACGAGGCGCGCTTCGTCGCGAGCAACCGCGAGCACCGCACGTTCACGGGCCGCACGGGCGGCGTCCCCGTCTCCGTCACGTCCACGGGCATGGGCGGGCCGTCCGCTTCGATCGCCGTGGAGGAACTGCTGCGCGTCGGCGCGACGACGTTCATCCGCCTTGGCACGTGCGGCGCCATCCAGGAGGGCATCGCGTGCGGCGACCTGATCGTCAACACGGCTGCCGTGCGCCACGACGGAGCCAGCGCGATGTACGTCGAGCCGTCCTACCCGGCGGCGGCCGACTACGAGGTGACGCTGGCGCTGATAGAGGCGTGCGAGCGTCTGAACGCGCGTTATCA
This sequence comes from uncultured Synergistaceae bacterium, assembly GCA_964604125.1. Classification (GTDB taxonomy): domain Bacteria; phylum Synergistota; class Synergistia; order Synergistales; family Dethiosulfovibrionaceae; genus Pyramidobacter. The sequence goes on along the minus strand of CAZRXR010000056.1, from coordinate 8,697 downwards.
CGTGGGCGTGACGTGCTCGACGGGGTCGTTCCACTGCGGGCAGGGACGCCCCGGGTACCGCGGCTATTCGCAGTCGTTCTTTGAGAACATCGTCGAGGACATGCGCCGCGCGCGCGTTCTGTGTTTCGAGATGGAGGCGGCGGCGCTGTTCACGCTCGGCGGGCTGTACGGCTTCCGCGCCGGCTGCGTGTGCGCGGTCGTGGCCAACCGCGTCACGAACGAGATGTCTTCCGCCCCGCTCGAACCGGCCGTCGAAGTCTGCGACCTCGCCGTGCGGATCCTCGGCGAGCGCGACGAAAGGACGCGGGCGGCGGGCAGGGCGCGGTGGTCGCCTCCGATCGGCTGAGTTTTTTCCCCGCGCGGCCGCGCGCCGCAAATTTTTTAGCGCAAAAGAGCGCCCGAGGGGGGATTTCTCCTCCTCGGGCGCTCTTTTTTTACGACTGATCCCGCGTGAATTTCTGCGCGGCGCGCACGGTGTCCATCGCGTCGCGCGCGTACACGTCGGCGCCGACGTAGCGCGCCAGATCCTCGGTGAGGACGGCGCCGCCGACGATGACGCGCACTCCGCCACGTCTCCCGCGCAGTTCCGCGATGGTGTCCTTCATGCTCGCGACGGTGGTCGTCATCAGGGCGCTGAGGCCCACGACCTTCGCGCCGCTCCGCTCGACGGCGTCCGCGACGGCGCGCGGGCTTACGTCGCGACCGAGGTCGATCACGTCGAAATTGTAGTTTTCCATGATCACCTTGACGATGTTTTTTCCGATGTCGTGCACGTCGCCGTAGACGGTGGCGAGCACAACCTTCGGGCCGGCGGCGCGCGCGCCCCGGGGCTGCCCGGCGAGCGCGTCTTTGACGACATCGAGCGCGGCCCTGGCGGCGTCGGCGGACTTGATCAGTTGCGGCAGGTAGATCTTCCGCGCCTCGTAGTCGCGCCCCACGGCGTCGAGCGCGGGGACGAGGACTTTCTCGACGATCTCGAGCGGCGCGCTGGTTTTGAGCAGTTCGGCGGCGCGCGCGCGGGCGTCGTCCTTCAAGCCGCGCGAGATCATCTCGGCAAGGCCGCCTTCGCCTGACGCGGCGGTTCCCGCCGTCGATCCCCGGACGGGCGGAGCGCTCTCCTCCGGGTTGGACGCGCAGTAGCCGATGTAGTCCCGCGCGCCGGGGTCTTCGCCGCTCAAGACGCGCCATGCCGCGATCGTCTCGCTCATGTTCCTGTCGCCGGGGTTTACGATCGCGGCCGAAAGGCCGTTTGCCAGCGCGGCGGCCAGCATCGTGCGGTTGACAAGGGGGCGGCGCGGCAGCCCGAACGAGACGTTGCTGACGCCGAGTACGGTTTTGACGCCGAGTTTCTCGCGCGCCATGCGCACGGCTTTCAGCGTCTCCCCGGCCTGATCCTGCTGCGCCGACGCCGTGAGCGTCAGACAGTCGATGTACACGTCGTCGCGCGGGATGCCGAGTTCCATCGCGCGGGAGACGATCTTGCGCGCCACCTCCAGACGCTCCTCCGCCGTGCGCGGGATGCCCGAGTCGTCGAGCGTGAGGCCCAGCACGGCGGCGCCGTATTTTCTGGCGACGGGAAGGACGGCGGCGAGGCTCGATTCCTTGCCGCTGACGGAGTTGAGCAGCGGCTTCCCGGCGTAGCGGCGGGCCGCCGCCTCGAGCGCCGCGGGATTTGACGAATCTATTTGCAGCGGCAGATCCACGGCGCCCTGCAGCTCATCGACGACGGCGGAGAGCGCGGCCGGCTCGTCGATGTCGGGAAGGCCGACGTTAACGTCGAGCACGCCCGCTCCCTCCTCGCGCTGCTTTTGCGCCTCCAGCACGATGGCGTCGTAGTCGCGGGCGCGGATGGCCGCTTTCAGCTTTTTCCTGCCCGTCGGGTTGATGCGCTCGCCGATGACGACGGCCCCCTCGAACGGCTCGACGCGCGTGGCGCCGCACACGCCGGGGAGCGGAGACACGGCGCGCGGGCGCGCTTTCCTGTCGCCCAGCAGGGCCGCGACCGCGGAAAGATACTCGGGCGTGGTGCCGCAGCAGCCGCCGCCGATGCTCACGCCCCAATCGACGAACTTTTTCATCCACGCGGCGAACTCGCCGGGCGTCACGTTCCACGCGGAGACGCCGTCTTTGACGACGGGCAGCCCCGCGTTCGGCTGCACGATCACGGGAAGCGGCGAATGATCCGTCAGCTTTTTGACGATCGGCGCCAGCTGGGCGGGCCCGAGCGAGCAGTTCACGCCCAGTCCCGACAGCCCCAGACGCCCGAACGTCATGATCATGGCCTCGACGGGCGTGCCGAAGAACGTGCGGCCGTCCTCCTGAAAGCTCATCGTCAGGTACACGGGCACGTCGCAGTTTTCCAGCGCCGCCAGCGCCGTCGCCTTCGCCTCGAGCAGATCGGTGAACGTCTCGATGATCACGCCGTCGCACAGCCCGGCCGCCGCGCGCACCTGAACGGCGACGGATTCGTAGATCTCGTCGAACGTGGCGTCGCCGACGGGCGCCATCGCGCGCCCCGAAGGGCCGATGTCGAGCAGCACGCCCTTGCCGGAAAACCCGTCGGCGGCGCGGCGGGCGATCTCGAGCGCCGCGCGGACGACACGCTCCGTCTCGTAGCCGGAGCCGCGCAGTTTGACGGGGTTTGCCCCGAACGTGTTTGTCTGCACGAAGTCGCACCCCGCCGCGAAATACGCGCGGTGGATCGACTCGATCAGCTCCGGCCTGGCGAGGTTGAGGCTTTCGGGCGCCTCGCGCAGCTTCAGGCCCGATCGCTGGAGCATCGTCCCCATCGCGCCGTCAAAGAGCGCGACGCGGTCAAATTTATTTTCCATGGCACACTCCTTCGTTATCCCTGTACGGGCAGTCCCGCAGGGCGCAGCCATCGCGGCCGCGCCTTTTTTTCAGCGGCCCGTCGGCGATGCCGACAAGCGCCGTCACCGACTTGACGGGAACCATCATCCCCCCGCGCGACAGCGTCAGGCCGATTCTCCGGCCCGCGTCGAGCAGGCGCAGCAGATCGGAAGTAACGCTCATTGGCACGTCCCCGTAGCCGGGGCTGAAGCGCGGCGTGAGAAAAGCTCCCGGCGGGAGCGTCCGCTCGATCTCGCGCTCCACGCCGCCGCAGAGCGAATCGGCCCACACCGAGGCGCAGGCGTCGAGCGCCGAGGCCGCCGACACATCCGACATCGCCAGAAGTCTCACGGCGCGATCCACCTCCGGCCCGAGCGTCACGGCCATAGCGGCGCACGCGCGGCACCCGGCGAACAGACGTGCGAGCGAGGAAGATCGGCACAGCGTCTCTCCGTCGATCTCGATTTCCTCCCCGCGCGCGCGAAACGCGAACGTCCGCCAGACTGTTCTCGGCCGCGCGAGCGGGGAGAGCGCCGCGAAACCGCGCTCGGCAAGGGGCCTGTTCGCCTCGAAGCCCTCGCGCGGCACGCGCATGTAGCGCAGCGCCTCGTCAAGCTGGCTTTGCGTCGGCGTCATCACGAACGTTTCACGCGCAGCGAGTAGAGGATCCCGTGGATGTTCTGCGCGATGCGGCGCGTTACGCCGGCTTTGTTCATGCTGTAGATGTGTATGCCGTCCGCGCCCGACGCGAGAAGGTCGGAGATCTGCTGCGTCGCGTAGGCGATGCCGGCCTCGCGCATCGCCTCGGCGTTGTGGCCGTAAGCGCCGACGAAACGCCGCACCGCGGGGGGAATTTTCGCGCCGCACATCGAGACGACTTTTTCGAGCATCGACGGCGCCGTTATCGGCATCACGCCCGCGATGACGGGCACGTTCACGCCGGCCGCGCGCGCTTTGTCGAGGAACGAGTAGAAGTCGCCGTTGTCCAAAAACAGCTGCGTGACGAGCGCGTCAACGCCGGCGTCCGCTTTTTCTTTCAAATGGCGGATGTCCTCGTCGAGCGTCGCGGCCTCGGGGTGCTTTTCGGGATAACAGGCGCCGAGCACGCGGAAATCGTAGTGCGCCTTGATGTGGCGCACGAGGTCGGAAGCGTGCTTGAAATACCCGTCCCTGTAATCGCTGTCGGCCCGTCTGTCGCCGCGTAGGGCCAGAATCGTGCGCACGCCCTTTTCGCGGAGTTCGCGCAGCAGCGCGTCGGTCTGTTCGAGCGTGCTGCCCACGCATGTAAGGTGCGCCGCGGCGGGGAGCATATAGCGGTTTTGAATGGTCGAGGCTATCTCGATCGTGTTGTCGCGGCTGGAGCCGCCCGCTCCGTAGGTGACGCTGATCAGGTCGGGCCGCAGGCTCGCGAGCGCGTCCACGGTCTCGTAGACTGAGCTGAGCCTGCCTTCTCCCTTTGGCGGGAAAATCTCGAACGAAAAGTTCGGCGCGGCGTTTTTGAGCGTGTCTGACATACAAAAATACCTCTTTTCCGTGTGGCGGCTTACGAAAAAAGCCGCCTGTCGCGCGACAAGACGGCCTGCTCGCGCTTATCGCTGTCAGCGGGGCCACCACGCCCGCGCGACGCGGACAGGTTGGCGCAGGATCGTCGAGCTGACTCTCTCCCCTGACTCTGGATAAATCGTTGCCTATTAAAATGATATAGTATCACGGAAACGCCGCGCGCGCAAGCGCGCGCGGGCCGCCTCGGGCGCGGGAAACAAAAAACGGCGAAAAAGGAACGCGCTCCTTTTTCAGGAGCCGCGCGGGCGGGGGTCGCGGGACGGCGCTTTTTCGGCCCAGTTCCCCGGCCGCGCGCGATCCCGCGCGGCCAAGAAGCGGAACAAAAAACACCGCTCCCGCGCAAGCCAAAGCGGCGCTAAGCGCGCCGCCGCGCGGACGAGGAAGACGCTCCGAACGGGCGGCCGTCGCCGGGAGCGCCCGCGTCGCCTCGACGGG
>CAZRXR010000056.1:0-3749 GCA_964604125.1 uncultured Synergistaceae bacterium | reverse complement strand
GAAGACGCTCCGAACGGGCGGCCGTCGCCGGGAGCGCCCGCGTCGCCTCGACGGGACGGCGTCCGCCTGAGACAGGAATGTTCTTCCGTCGATTTTAGTGCGGGAAGCCGCGGGCGTCAATCTCCGCCGGAGGCGAATTCTTCGCTTGATTTCCGCGCGCTTGTGACATACACTTTCCGTATCGGCGCCATCCGCGATCAAGGAGTGATTTCCGTGAAAAGACTTTTCAAACGCTGTCTGTTCGCCCTGCTGGCGCTCGCCACGTGCGCCGCCGCCGCGCGGGCCGTCTCGCCGCGCGCGCTGATCGAACCGTTTTTCGCCGAAGGCCGTTATACGTCGTTCGGCGGGGACGACCTCGGGGCGCTGCTCAAAGCCGGAGCGGGCCCCGTTTCAACCGCCGCCGCGAAGTTTTTCGCGTCCGCCGCACAAAACGGATCGCTGCCGCCTTCCGCGGCGGAACGCCTTGGCGAAGCCGGCGCTTTCGCCTGCCGCGTCGGCGAGCGGACGGAAAAAAACGGCGTTCCCGCCGTCGTCTTCGCCGCCGAGATCCCGGGAGGGTTCCCTTCCGCGCCGGAAGATCCCGCGTTCGACGCCGGAAACGTCCCGCCGAGCGCGGTTCTCGTCCCGGCCGGCGTCGCCGCGCAGGGCGGGACGAGCGTCTTCTTCGCGTTTCTCGCGCTCGGGGAGCAAAACTTCCTCGCCGCCGCGAGCGACCCGTCGTTTTTCGCGGCGATGGCCGCCCCGGCGGGCGACGCGCCGGATCGGGAGCCGCCCGCGAGCGACGCGCCCCTGTGGATTTCGTGTTCCGTGCCGCCGTCGAAACTGACGCGGCTGTTCAGGGAGGATATCCTCCCCGCCGCTCTGAAGACCCCGCTGCGCGTCGAAGCTTCTCTCGTCCAGACCGAGGCGTCGATCCTCGTCCGCGCGCGGACAAACCTTGACGAGTTCTGCCCCGGCTCCGCCGGGCCTTCCCGCGGCGAAAAGCCGCTGCTCCTGGGGCGTGACAGTCTCTGCGCGCTGCTGAGTTTCGAGGGGCCGGGCGCGCTCCCGGCGCGCTTTTGGGACGCTCTGGCCTCCGCCGCCGCCGGACTCGGCATCGGCGAAGACGAACTGGCCTCCATCCTCGGACACCGCGTCACGCTCGGGCTGGCGGGCACGTCGTCGGGCCTGTTCGGGGCGTTCCCCGGGTTTTACGCGCACCTCGCCGGCGCGAAAGGCCCGACGGCCGAAAAGCTGCTGTCCCTCGTCGAGCGCGACGCGGAGCGGAAATCGGCCCGAACCGAAAAGTTCGCGAGCGGCGGGTGGGAGGGCCTGCGCACGCCGCGATGGTCGCTCGTGTCGGCCTACGCCGCCGCTTCGGACGAGGGGTTCGTGTTCGCCTTCGGGGACAGCGCGGAGCTTGGGAGAACCGCCCGTGCCGCGCCCGAGATCGAACGTCTTGTGTCGGAAAACCGCCGCTTCATATTCGCGCTCGACGCGCGGACGCTCACGGATAGCGTCGATTCGATCGTCGGCGCGCTGGGCGGCCTGTTCCTCGACGAGGAACGGCGGCGCGGGGCCGAACGCGCTCTCGGCCTCATGGACGCTCTGGAGCGCGTGACGGTTTCCGCCGACAGCCTTTCGGAGTGCGAAGCCGAAATTTCCGTCAACCCGGAGGCGTTCGGCCGCCTGACGGACGAGGCCGTTCGGCGTTTCGCGCCCTCGCCCGACGGCATCCCCGCCGTTCCGCCCCCGGCCGGAACGGCGGAACGGGACGGCGCGTTCGCGATCGCGGCCGCCCGGTTCAAAAAACTGTTCCCCGAAGCCGAGATCGACGAGCGGGCCGCGTCCGCCTCGGCGCTCTACGACGGCAAGAGGGTGACGATGACCGCGTCCGCGACGGCGGACGGTCGCGCGGGCGTGCGGTTCGCGTGGGCGGCGAGCGGCGCGGAACTGGGCATCGGGCCGGAGAGGGCGGAACGCCTCGCCCGCCAGTGGCGCGACGAGAACGCCTCGTCGCCGTGCGAGCTGAAAATTTCGCGAAACGGCTCCGCCGCGGAAATCGAGTTGTCGCTGTCCGTCCCCGCCCCCCGGGACGGCGACGGGTTCGTCAAGCGCGCCGATCGGTTCCTCGCCGCGCTCGACGCATTTTGCGACCTGCTTTAAAAGGCGCGTGCAAAAAAAAGCGCGGCCGGGCCGTAAGGCTCCCGACCGCGCTTTTCGCGCGCTTTCAGAGTTTTTCGATATCCCGTATCAGGGCGTCCACGTTTTCTTCGGAAGTGGCCCAGCTGGTGCAGAAGCGCGCCGCCGTCTCCTGCTCGGTCAGCTTCATCCACGGCGAATAGACGTATTCGCGTCCCAGCCGCTCCAGCGCCCCGTTCGGCACGATGGGGAACTGCTGGTTTGTCGGCGAGTCCACGATGAACTGCCAGCCTTTGGCGGCGCAGGCGTCGCGGATGCGGAGCGCCAGTTCGACGGCGCGGCGGCCTATCTTCTCGTACAGCCCGTCGGTAAAGAGCGTCTCGAACTGCACGCCGAGCACGCGGCCCTTGGCGAGCATCGCGCCGCGCTGCTTTTCGACGTAGCGGAAATCCGTCTTGAGAGCGTCGTTCACGATGACGATCGCCTCGCCGAACAGCGCGCCGACCTTGGTGCCGCCGATGTAGAAAGCGTCGCACAGGCGCGCCATGTCGGACAGCGTCACGTCGTTTTCCCGCGCCGCCAGAGCGTAGCCAAGGCGCGCGCCGTCGGCGTAGAGGTAGAAGCCGCACTCGTCGCAGGCCGCGCGCAGGGCTTCGAGCTCTTTTTTCGAGTAGAGCGTGCCGAACTCGGTGGGCTGCGAGATATAGACCATCTTCGGCTGCGTCGTGTGCTCCGCCGCGCCGCTCCCGTAGTGGTCGCGCCAGACGCGGCGCGCCTGTTCGGCCGAAATTTTGCCCTCCAGCCCGGGCGCCGGGATCACCTTGTGCCCGCTCGCCTCCGCGGCGCCCGTCTCGTGGACGTTGATATGCCCCGTGTCGGCGCAGACGGGGCTTTGGTGCGGGCGCAGAGCGGCCGTGATCATCACCATGTTCGCCTGCGTGCCGCCCGCGAGGAAGTGCACGTCGGCGCCGGGCGCCCCGCACGCCTCGCGGATCAGCGCGGCGGCGCGCGCGCAGTGCGCGTCCGCGCCGTAGCCGGGCGTCTGCTCCATGTTCGTCCGCGAGAGCGCCTCGAGAATGGCGGGGTGGCAGCCCTCGTTGTAATCGCAGTCAAAACAAATCATTCGTCGAACTCCCGATATGTCCGAAAAAGCCGTCCGACCGCTGCGCGTCGGACGGCTTTCGCGTGATCCGTTATTGCGGAGAGCTACTTTTTGAGGCTGTCGGAGAAGACGACGGCGGCCGCCACGGAGAGCAGCTTGGTGCGCGGCGAGTCGGCGCGGCTGGTGAGGACGATGGGCGCGGCGGCGCCGACGATCAGCCCGGCTGTCTCGTTCTCGGAGAAGTAGACGATGGCCTTGAACAGGGCGTTGCCGGCCTCGATATTGGGGGCGAGCAGAATGTCGGCCTTGCCGGCGACCGGCGAGACGATGCCCTTGATTCTGGCCGACTCCTCGCTGACGGCGTTGTCGAGCGCGAACGGGCCATCGACGACGCAGCCCTTGATCTGCTTGCGGTTGTTCATCGCGGCCAGTGCGGCGGCGTCGAGCGTGGCCGGCATGTCGGGGTTGACCTCCTCGATGGCGGCGAGGCAGGCGACCTTGGGGCACTCGATGCCGAACGAGTGGG
>CAZRXR010000055.1:8437-11427 GCA_964604125.1 uncultured Synergistaceae bacterium | reverse complement strand
CTTCCGCGCCCCAAACGGCGCTGTGCGCCGCGTTTTCAATCCCGATTTCATTCCGAGGTTCTGCTCTATGTTCAAGGCACAGACGCTGTTTCACGCGGCGCTGACGTTCCGCGAGTTGTTCTTTGAGCTGGCGGCGCTTTTTGCCGTCATCGGGTTTTTCGTTTTCATGCTGCGGATTGTCGTCTCGCCGCGCGCGATCCGCCGCGCGCTCACGGGCCGTTCGCCCGTCGTCAGCGCGGCGCTGGGGGCGCTTCTGGGCACGGCCACGCCGTTCTGCTCGTGCTCCACCATTCCCGTGCTCGCCGGGCTGCTCGAAAGCGGCGCGCCGTTCTGCGGGGCGATGTCGTTCCTGATCGTGTCGCCCGTCCTCAATCCCGCCGTCGTCACGATGATGGCGGCGTTCATCAGCCCGGCCGCCGCCGCGCTGTACTCGGCCGCTACGTTCGCGTTCGGCGTGGGCGCGGGCGTGGCGCTGGAGCGTCTCGGCATGGCCTCCCGCGTCGTGCCGACGGCGCGGCGGGGCAGCCCGGACGCGGGCGTGCCGTGGCGGGAACTGGGGCGGAGTTTTCCGCGCAGACTGGCGGCGGCGTGCGGAATCGCCCTCCGCGAGACGTGGGAGATGTTCCGCGCCGTGTTCGTCTGGCTGCTTTTCAGCGCCGCCCTCGGCACGCTCGTGCACGACTTTGTACCGCAGCCGCTGCTGGACTGGCTGAGCGGCGCGAGCGGCGTTTGGACTGTTCCTCTGGCCGCGCTGGCCGGCGCCCCTCTGCACCTCCACGCCGACACGCTCATTCCCGTCGCCGGCGCGCTCGTCTCGCGAGGCGTGTCTCCGGGCGTGGTCGCGGCGCTGATTCTGGGCGGCGCGGGCGCGAGCGTCCCTCAGGTGTCGCTGCTGTCGCGCTTCTTCCGCCCCAAGCTGCTGGCGGCGTTTCTGCTCTCGGTGTTCTCCGTGGCGGTCGTCACCGGCTGGCTGTTCAACGCGCTCCTGTAGCGTCCCCGCGCTTTTTCAGCCCTCGCCGCCCCTTTTCCACGGCGCGTCGGTGAACACGGCGCCGAACCTCACGTTCGCCCCCAGCCCCGGCACGCGCAGGAGCCCGTCGTCCGCGCGCTCGGCCAGCCCGGCGGCGATCGCCGCGTCCTGATCGGGGAACGGCGTCTCGGGCGTCTCGCCGTCCAGAAACGCCCTGGGCATCGCCTCGGCGGAGTACCCGTAGCGGCGCAGGCAGGCGCGCGCGTGCTCCGTCAGCAGGGCGATCTTCTCCTCCGCGCCGAAGTAGGCGCGGGCAAAATCCCAGACGGTACCGCCCCGAGGCTCCAGTTTCACGGCGAACGACACCGTCTGTTCAAGCGCCGGGTAGGGCAGATTCGCGTTCCCCCTCAGAGATCCGTAGCCGACGATCGCGGCTCCCGCGTTCAGCAGGTTGCGGCGCAGTTCCTCGCGCAGGACTCCCATGTCCGATCCCTCCAGTCCGGCGGGCATTCCGCCGTTTTCCCGTATTATAGCGCGTTTCGCCCCGCGCGGGGAAATTTCCGCCCCGCCGCCGCGCGCGAAAAAAGAGCCGGTTTTTTTCGGCGGAGGAGGGATTTTCCGCGCCGCGCGCGAAAAAGAAAGGGAGAAAGCCGCCCGCGCCCCCTTCGGCGCCCGGCGCGGCGCCATGAAAAAAGAGCGAATGAAAGAGGGCCTTCCGCCCGGCGCGGAAGGCCCTCTTTTTTTGTGCGTATTCGCGAAAAACGGGAAAAAGTCTCCGCGCCGCCGCGCGTTCGGGGCGTAAAGACGAGCGCCCGCGTCGCGCGGCGGCCCGTTCCCGGTCGGGGAAGCGCGTCCGCCACGCCGCGAGCCGTCGGCTGTTAGAGGCTTTTTGACGGTCTCAGAGCAGTTCGGTGAGCCAGTTCTGTCGCTGGATCGTGTTTTCGATCGCGCGCAGTTCTTTCGAGATCGCGTCGGCTTCTTTTTGAAGCGCGGGAACGTCTACGGCGCTGAAGGTCTTGATCCCCGCCGCGGCGGCGCGCCGTGTGATGCCGCTTGCCTCGTCGGCGAGCGCCCTGTACGCCGAAACGCGCGCGCGCAGCGCGTCGCGGCGGGCGATGTACTCGGTGACGCTCACGCCGTTCACCAGCGTGCGCGCGTTCGTCTGGTTGACGCGCGCCGTCAGTTCCTCGAGCCTGTCCGCGCAGGCGTTCAGCTCCGCGAGCAGGGCGGTGGGATCCTCGGGCGTGCGCTCGCCCTCCCGCGCGGTCGCGCTCGCGCGCAGCCGCGCGGTGAGACGGCGGACGCGGGCGTTCAGGTCGGCGCGCTCCCGGAGCGCTTCGGCAAGTTTCATCCCTCGTCAGTCCTTTCGGTTTCTTTTTCCGCTATTATAGCCCGCCCGCGTCGGCGCTTCAAGTGACAAAGCCGCCGGTGGCTGGCGCGCGAAAAAACCATCTCGGCCTCCCGTCGCCCCCGCGCGGTTTTCCAACGCGCGGGATTGTCCGCGAACGAGAGAGCGGCGCGCGCTTTTTAGGCGCGACGGCGAAAAAACAGTCCGCGTTTTCCCCGAGCGGGAAAAACATTTGTCCGCCCCCGCGCGCGGCGGGGTAAAAAAATGCGCGCGGCGGGCGCAAAAAGCCGCCCTTCGTTTCAGCCCACGCTTGGGCGAAAAAAGCCGCCGCCTTTCTCCCCGGCGCCCGGGCGAAAAAAAGAACGGGGCGGCGCTTGCACGCGCGCTCCTCGTCTCCATACGTTTTCTCGCGTTGTGCGGGCGAAAAAAAACGTCTCTGCCCCCGCCGACCCCCGCGCCCGGCTTTCCGCGCGCGGGGTGTCCGCGAACGAGAGAGCGGCGCGCGCTTTTTGGGCGCGCCGGTGAAAAAACAGCCCGCGTTTCCCCCGAGCGGGAAAAACGTTTGTCCGCCCCCGCGCGCGGCGGGGTAAAAAAAGACGCGCGGCGGACGAAAAAAATCCGCCCTTCGTTTCCGTCCGACTTCGCGCAAAAAAGCCGCCGCCTTTCTCCCCG
>CAZRXR010000055.1:0-8337 GCA_964604125.1 uncultured Synergistaceae bacterium | reverse complement strand
GGGGGAGCGGCGGGGGCGCGGGGGACGGGGGTAAAAAAGCGCGGGCGCGGCGTCCTTTGTTTCGTCCGGGACGCCGCGCTCCGCGCGCCCGGCGTCAGCCGCCGAGGTACGCCTTTCTCACGGCGGGGGAGGCCAGCAGCTCGCGTCCCGTGCCTTGGGCGGACACGCGGCCCGTCTCCATCACGTAGGCGCGGTCGGCCACCGAAAGCGCCATGCGGGCGTTCTGCTCCACGAGCAGGATCGTCGCGCCCTGGCGGTGCAGATCCGCGATGATGTCGAAGATCTCGTCCACCAGAATGGGGGCCAGCCCCATCGACGGCTCGTCGAGCATCAGCAGCTTGGGGCGGCTCATCAGCGCGCGCCCGATGGCCAGCATCTGCTGCTCCCCGCCCGAGAGGGTGCCGGCTATCTGCGCGCGGCGCTCGCCCAGCCGGGGAAAGAGGCGGTACACGCCGTCGATGTCCTTCTCCATGGCGGCGCGGCCGCGCGACACTTGCGTATACGCCCCCATCTCCAGGTTCTCGCGCACGCTCATGTGAAGGAAGATCCTCCTGCCCTCGGGCACCTGCGCCACGCCCATGCTCACGATACGGTGCGGCGGCGTCTTCGTCAGGTTCAGCCCCCGGAAGCCGATGCTCCCCTCCCTCGGCCTCAAAAGGCCGGAGACGGCGTTCAGCGTCGTGGACTTGCCCGCGCCGTTGGCGCCGATGAGCGACACGATCTCGCCCTCGTTCACCTCGAACGAGACGCCCTTGATGGCGTGGATACTGCCGTAGTACACGTGGATATTCTCCACTTTCAGCAGCGGTTCGCTCATCTGTCCTCCTCCTTCTGGCGTCCGAGGTACGCCTCGACGACGGCGGGGTTGTTCTGAATGTCCGACGGCGTCCCCTTGGCGATCACGCGGCCGAAGTTGAGCACGCAGATGCCCTCGCACAGGTTCATCACAAGGTTCATGTCGTGCTCAATCAGCATGATGGCGATGGGAAAAATCTCGTGCACGCGGCGGATACTGTCGGCAAGCTCCATCGTCTCGGACGGGTTCATGCCGGCGGCCGGCTCGTCCAGCAGCAGCAGCGACGGGTACGTGGCCAGCGCGCGCACGATCTCCAGCCGCCGCTGCGCGCCGTAGGGCAGCGACCCGGCGGGGAGCGAGGCCGCTCCCTGCATGTCGAAAATCGACAGCAGTTTGAGCGCGCGGCGGTGCGCGCTCACCTCCCACCGTCTCCACGCGGGAAGGCGCAGCACGGCGCTGAGAATCCCGTAGTGCGTGTCGCTGGTCATCGCCGCCTTCACGTTGTCGGCCACGCTCAGATTTTTGAACAGCCGGATATTCTGAAACGTGCGCGCGATGCCCAGTCTGTTCGCCTGCACGGGCGTCATGCCGGCGGTGTCCTGCCCGTCGAGCAGGATCGATCCCGACGTCGGCTGGTACACCTTTGTGAGAAGGTTGAACACGGTGGTTTTTCCCGCGCCGTTGGGGCCGATCAGCCCGGCGATCTCGGTGCGGCCGATGGTCAGGTCGAAGTTCTCCACGATCTTCAGCCCGCCGATGGTCAGGCCGAGGTTGACACATTCGAGGATCGGCGGCCGCCCCGCGTCGCGCTCGGGAAGCAGCGCCCGCGACGGCAGCGGAACAAGTTTAGTCGCCATGCGCTTTTTCCTCCTCCTCCGGGCGGGCTTTCAGCCGCGCGTACAGCGCGCGGGCGCCCTCGCTGTTCTTGCACAGCATGATGGCGATCAGCAGCACGGCGTAGAGCAGCATACGGTAGTCGGCGAAGCCGCGCAGCTTTTCAGGCAGCACCGTCAGCGCCGCCGCCGCCGCCAGCGAGCCGGGGATATTGCCCTGCCCGCCCAGCACCACGAACACCAGCACGAGGATCGACGTGTTGAAGTCGAACTTGTTGGCCACCATCGTGGAGTAGTTGAGCGCGAACAGACAGCCCGCCGCGCCCGCCAGCGCCGCCGACGTGACGAACGCGATCATCTTGTAGCGCGTGGCGTCGATGCCCACGCTCTCGGCGGCGATGCGGTCGTCGCGGATCGCCATGAACGCGCGCCCGTAGCGGCTGTTCACAAGGTTGAACACCACGGCCAGCGCGATCATCACGAGCGCGAACCCCGCGCCGAACGTGGCGATCTTGCGGATGCCGCCGATGCCCATCGGGCCGTTGACGATCATGCGCCCGCCCTTCAGCAGGCGCGTCGTGTCCGACAGCATCGAAAAGTGCAGCCCCGCCGTGTCCATGCCGAGGTACATGTTGTTGATAAGGCTTTTGATGATCTCGCCGAACGCCAGCGTGACGATGGCCAGATAGTCGCCGTGCAGCCGCAGGACGGGAATGCCGACGGCGAACCCCGCCGCCGCCGCGAACGCCGCGCCCGCGCACATCGAAAGCGCCAGCCGAAGCGGCGCGGCCGCGACGTGCGATTGCAGCAGGATAGCGCAGGCCACGCCGGAGAACGCCCCCACCGACATGAACCCCGCGTGCCCCAGCGACAGCTCGCCGAGCACGCCGACCACAAGGTTGAGAGAGACGGCCATCACCATGTACGCGCAGATGGGGACGAGCATCCCCCGCATCGAGGCCGAGAGGGCGCGCGCGGACGCCATCGTCTGCAGAACGGCGAACGCCAGCGTCACGCAGGCGTAGGTGCCCCACATCAGGCGGAAGTTCGAGCGTTTCAGGTTCACAAGACGCTTCATGCTACACCTTCTCCTGTCTGCGCTCGCCGAGCAGCCCCGCCGGGCGCGCCAGCAGCACCGCGATGAGCACGGCGAACACCACGGCGTCCGCCAGCTGCGTCGAGATGTACGCCTTGGCGAAGATCTCGATCACCCCCAGCAGCAGCCCGCCGAGCAGCGCGCCCGGAATCGAGCCGATGCCGCCGAACACCGCCGCCGTGAACGCCTTGATGCCCGGCAGCGAGCCGGTCGTCGGCGTCAGCGTGGGGTAGGCCGAGCAGAGAAGCACGCCGGCGATCGCCGCCAGCCCCGATCCGATGGCGAACGTGGCGGAAATGGTCGCGTTCACGTTCACGCCCATCAGCTGCGCGGCGGCCTTGTCCTCCGAGCAGGCGCGCATCGCCCGCCCCATGCGCGTGCCGGCCACGAACCACGACAGCGCCGTCATCACCGCCACGCACGAGCAGATGGTCAGCACCGTCACGTGCGAGACCGTCAGCCGCCCGCCGAAAAAGGAGAACACGCCGCGCCCCACCACCGACGGGAACACCTTGGCGTTGCTCGTCCACAGCAGCAGCGCCGTGTTCTGCAAAAAGTAGCTCACGCCGATGGCCGTGATCAGCACCGCCAGCGACGGGGCGGAGCGCAGCGGCTTGTAGGCCAGCTTTTCGACGGCGACGCCCAGCGCCGTGCAGGCCGCCGAGGCCAGCGCCACGCCGGCGACCGGCGGCAGCCCGAAGCGGTACACCGCGTAGAAGCACACGTAGCCGCCCACCATGATCACGTCGCCGTGGGCGAAGTTGAGCATCTTGGCGATGCCGTACACCATCGTGTAGCCGAGGGCGATGATGGCGTAGATGCTCCCCAGACTGACGCCGCCGATGAAAAAATTGAGAAACGACATAACAGCACCTCGGAAAAAGCTAAAAAACGCGGGCGGCACACGCCGGCCCCCCGCACGAAAAAAAGGGCGCGAGCGTGCGCGCCCTTTTTCCGGAAACGGGAAAGCTCCTAGTCAAGGCCGACGTAAGCGCCGTTTTTGATGACCATGCCCTTGGGGTCTTTCGAGACCTGACCGCCCGCGTTCCACGTCATGTTCACGCCCGTCACGCCGTCGAACTTCATCGTCGTGAACTGCTCGATCATCATCTCGCACAGCTTCTCGGCGTCCATGTCGGGCGTGGCCTTGGCGGCCGCGAGCGCCCGCGCGTAGGCGTACACGCAGTCGTAGCCGTCGGCGGCGAACTGATTGGGAATCTCGCCGTAGCGCTCCTTGTACTTGGCGACGAAGGCCGCCGTCTTGGGGTCGGACGAGTCGGCGTTGAACGGCGTGAGCAGCATCACGCCCTCGGCGAGCGACGTGTTGAAGCCCTCCATCGTCAGGATGCCGTCCATGCCGTCAACGCCGAACCACTTGGGCGCGTAGCCCATGGCGGCCGCCTGCGCGAGGATCAGCGAGGCGGGCTGATAGTACATCGGCAGGAACACCAGTTCCGCGCCCTTGCCGCGCGCGTCGGCAAGCTGCACCGAGAAGTCGGTGTCGTTGCCGTCGGCGAACGTCGTGTCGCTGACCACCTCGATGCCGGCCTCGGCGGCCCGCTCCACGAACGTGTCGCGGATCCCCTTGGAGTACACGTCGTCGTTCTTCCAGATCACGGCGACTTTCTTGGCCAGCCCGCGGCTCGCGATGTACTGGGCCGAGGCCAGCCCCTGATTGGGATCGACAAAGCACATCTGGAACACGTTGTCCTTGTCGGCCGTCACCGCCACCGACGAGGCGGAGGGCATCAGCGCGAACACGCGGTCGGAGAAGCACTCCGCCGCCACGGCCTCGCCCGGCTTGGACGTGACCGAGCCCATCGAGACCTGCATACCCCAGTCGCGCAGCGCGTTGTAAGCGTTCACGGCCTTTTCGGCGTCGTGCGTGTCGTCCTCGTACCGCACTTCCACCTGAACGCCCCCGACGCCGCCGGCGGCGTTGATCTCCTCGGCGGCCATCTGCGCGCCGTTCTTCACGGAAATGCCGTAAATAGCCGCGCCGCCCGTCAGCGGGCCGGTGCCGCCGATCTTAAAAGCGCCGTCCGCGATGGCGCGCGTGGCCAGAACGGCGCAGAGGAGCGCCGCCGCCGTCAAAAGTTTCCTGTTCATGTCGCAGTCTTCCTTTCGGTATGGAATGAGCGTCCGCCGCGCGGTCGCGCCGCGAACGTTTAAAACGCTAGTATACGCGCCGGGCGCGGAAAATACAACCGCGTTTTTTCTTCTGTGCGCGAAAGGCGCTTATAGAATGTTTATTCAATTTTAAATTTTCAGCGGCGGCGCGCGGGCGCTTTTTTTATCTTGCAATTCGTTTTCTACGCGCGCCGCGCCGCGATCGCGTTGTGACGCGCGGTTTTTCTGCTATAATCTGCGAACCGCGACCGGCGCGCCCCGGCCTGTCCCGGCGGGACAAGCGGAGGCGCGCCGACGGTTTTTTTCCGGCACGGAACGGAGGTGGTGCGCGATGATCCGCGCGACGGACGACCGCGCCATGATCGAGGGCGCGATCTGGAAGCGGCTTCTGGCGTTTTTCTTTCCTATTATGCTGGGCACGGTGTTCCAGCAGCTGTACAACACGGTGGACGCCGTGGTGGTGGGGCGGTTCGCGGGCAAGGCGGCCCTCGCCGCCGTGGGCGGGCCGACAAGCTACCTCGTCAGCCTGCTGCTCAACTTTTTCGTGGGCGTCACGTCCGGGGCCACGGTGGTGATCGCGCAGCTGTTCGGCATGGAGGACTCGGCCCGCGTGTCGCGGGCGCTGCACACGTCGATGGCGCTTTCGCTCTACGCCGGGGGGTTCTTTTCGGCCCTCGGCGTGTGGATGGCGCGCCCCGCGCTGGAGGCGATGAACACCCCCGCCGAGGTGCTGCCGCTGGCGGCGGACTACATGCGCGTTTACTGCGGCGGGCTGCTGTTCTCGTTTGTGTACAACATGGGCGCCGCCGTGCTGCGCGCCAAGGGCGACTCCAAACGCCCGTTCTACATGCTCGTGGCGGCGGCCGCCGTCAACATCGCGGGCGATCTGGCGCTGGTGGCGGGGCGCGGCATGGGCGTGCGCGGCGCGGCGTGGGCCACGGTGGGATCGCAGCTGATCAGCGCGGCGGGCGTGGCGGCGTTTCTGCTGCGCGAGCCGGGCGCGTTCCGGCTGTTCCCGTCGCGCGCGTGGAGGATCGACCCGGGCGTGCTGCGCTCCGTGCTGCGCGTGGGCGTGCCGACGGGCGTGCAGGCCATGCTTTTTTCCGTCTCCAACATCGTGATCCAGTCGTCGATCAACGCCTTCGGCGTAGACACCGTGGCGGCGTGGGCCACCTACGGCAAGATCGACCACCTGTACTGGATGATCGTCACCGCGCTCGGCGTGGCCGTGTCCACCGTGGCGGGGCAGAACTTCGGCGCGCGGCGCTACGCCCGCGTGCGCCGGGCGGTGCGCGTCACGCTGCTGTACGCGCTGCTGGCGTCGCTCGCCTTCGGGCTGGGACAGGCGTTCTTCGCCCGTCCGCTGTACCGCGTGTTCACAAACGACCCCGCCGTGATCGCCATCGGCGCGGAACTTGTGTGGCTCATGTCGCCGTACTATTTTCTGTACGTGCCCGTCGTGTCGTTCGCGGGCGGAATGCGCGGCGCGGGCGACACGCTCGTGCCCACGGCGGCCACGGCGGCGGGCATCTGCGGCCTGCGGCTGATCTGGGTGTGGTGCGTGATGCCGTTTTTCGGCACGTGGCGCGCGCTCGCCGTCGGCTACCCCGTCAGCTGGGGCGTCACGTCGGCCTTCTTCCTTTTATATAACGCCAAAGGCCGCTGGCTGGAGCGCGCCGCCGCCCGCGCGGGCCACCGGCCGCTGTAAAGACGCATAAAAAAACGAAAACTCCTTCCCCGCCCTTTTTTCGCCGTTTCGGCGCGGTTTTGGGCAGTTTTTAAAACTGTACATTGTTTTGCCGGGCGCGTTTTGCTATTTTTTTCGCGCGGACGGAAAAGTCCGCGCAGGCGGAATGCGTTTTACCGCCCCCCGCGCGAACGCGCGGAAGGCGATCGCGTAAAACACCCATTTCCGCCCCGCGCGAACCCGGAGAGCCGGGCGGCGCGGCGCGAGACGAGCGAGAAGCGGCGGCGAGGAAACGTGGAAACTCCCGCGAAGCGCGCTCGGGCGCGCCAAGCCGCCGGGAAGGCCGGCGGAGGCGAGGGGCGGGAACCGCCGTCATGCGACGGCGGAAAACGCGCTTTGTTACAGGAGGAGTTTTCACAATGAGTATGAAGAAAATGCTCGCTGTCGTGGCCGCCGCGTCGCTGGTGGCCGTAGCGGCGCCCGCTTTCGCCGCCAACCCGTTCAGCGACGTGCCGATGAACCACTGGGCCTACGACGCCGTGGAGCAGCTGAGCGCCAAGGGCGTGTTCGACGGGTATCCGAACGGCACGTTCAAGGGCAACAGCCCGATGAGCCGCTACGAGTTCGCGATGGTCGTGGCCCGCATGATGGCCAACGGCGGCATCGGCGGCGCCGACGCGGAGAAGCTGAAGGCCCTTGTGGTGGAGTTCGCTCCCGAACTGGAGGCCCTTGGCGTGAAGGTTGACGGGTTCGACGGCCGTCTGACCGCGCTGGAGAAGGGCGTGGGCGGCTTCCGCATTTCCGGCCAGATGCGCTATGACTACAACGCCTTCGACAATGACGATATGCGCGACGAGTGGGAGTTCGACCGCGCCCGTATCTTCATGCACAAGGATCTGAGCGACGGCGTGAGCTGGGACATGCGTTGGAACGGCGACACGGTTGACCGCTACTGGCTGACCGCGAAGGACTTCGCCGGCCTCGAGGGTCTGACTGCCACGCTCGGCTCGTTCTTCACCGACTGGGAGAGCGAGGATAATCTGCACGAGACCAACGCCATCTGGGACGACGAGAGCGCCTTCTACGACACGACGTTCCGCGGCGCCGATTTGAAGTACAGCCGCGGCGGCATCACCGTCGAGGGTATGTACGGCACCAAACTGGGCAAGGGCGCCAGCGGCGTTTACACCTCGGGTGTTGACGGCGAGTTCTACGGCGCGCGCATCAAGTACGCAGCCGAGAAGTTCTTCGTCAGCGCCAACGGCTACTGGTTCAACTATAAGGATTCGGCGGCCACCGTGATTGACGGCACCAACTACGCCGCCTACTGGTTCGCGCTCGGCTTCAAGCCCTTCAAGGGCGTCGGCCTGAACGGCGTCTTCTACACCGAGGACATCACCAGCATCAACGGCGCCGATCCCACCCTCGACGACAGCCCCAACGCCTGGAAGGTCATCCTCGCGCTCGACGAGGATCTGCTGAAGTTCACCAACCTGCGCTTTGAGTACGCTCAGTACGACGCCGGCTGGGTGCAGCAGAACACCAACGGCATGTTCACGATCGACGAGACCGACCCCGGCGTGAACACGATGGGCGCGGTTGACTTGAAGGAAGACCTCGACGCGATGAAGATCAGCGCCATCCAGAACTGGGGCCCCAAGTTCAGCACCTACGAGCGCTACGGCCACTATGATCAGGACACGGCCGGCAAGGCCAAGGAGTGGACGGTCGGCATCGGCTACCAGTACACGCCGAACCTCGGCTTCTACCTTGACTACACCGACTTCGACGGTCG
>CAZRXR010000054.1:0-12074 GCA_964604125.1 uncultured Synergistaceae bacterium | reverse complement strand
TCCGTGGAGTATCGTTCGATTTTGAGTTTTGGGGGTTGGTGCTCAGAGCGGGACTCGAACCCGCACGACTCGCGTCAGGGGATTTTAAGTCCCCTGTGTCTACCGATTCCACCATCTGAGCGCTTCCCGGAACGTAGAAATCATATCACAGTTTTACGTCACGCTCAAGATTTTTTTACGCGGCGAACCTCTGTTCGCAAGGAGCGGCGGACACGACGCGGCGCGCGGCCGGGATTTTTCGCGGCTTTACCCACCGGCGTTTTTGGGGTAGAATGAATCGCCTGAAAACGACGGTCGCCGCAGATCGCCCCCCGGGCAAAATTTCTCTCTTACAGAACAGGAGTCCCCGCACATGTATAAGGCGATGAAGGAGCGTTTTAAAAACTCGCTCGATCTCGGGCTGCTGGAAAACCCGCTGCTGCCGCGCCAGTCGGAGAACGCCCGCTGGCTGCTCGAGCAGCGGTATTTCGCCGAGAGGTGGGACGACGAACTGGGAGCGGTGCGCAAGGAGCGTTCGTTCGAGGAGTTCGCGCGCCGCGTGTCGCGCGTCGTCTGCTCCGCCGAGAGCCTGTACCGTTCCGGCCGCGACATCGCCTGGATGCGCCGGCTTGAGAAGAATCTTTTCGCCGATCTGGTCGAGGGGCGTTTCATCTTCAACTCTCCGTGTCTGTTCGCCTCGGGCGCCGGCATGACGCGCGACAGGGAGCTTGCCGGGCTGATCTACCGCTCGCCCGACGAGATGAGCATGGACGACTACCGCAGGCTCTACGAGTGTCGAACCGAGAACCAGCAGCTTTTCGCCTGCTTTGTCATCGACATTCCCGACAGCATCGAGGGGATTTTCGACTCCGTGCGCGACGCCGCCATCATCAGCAAGTTCGGGGGCGGCGTGGGCGGCAACTTCGGACATCTGCGCGAGCACGGCGCCGACATCAAGGGCGGCACGGGCGGAAAGGCGTCGGGCCCCGTCTCGTTCATGGAGACGTGGAACACGATGGGGTGCGTTGTCGTCCAAGGGGGGCGCAGACGGGCCGCTCTGATGGGCATGCTTCCCGACGATCACCCCGACATCGAACAGTTCATGAACGCCAAAACGGAGGAGGGAAAGCTGTCGTACTTCAACATCTCCGTGTGCGTGTCCGACGAGCTGATCGCCGCCGCGCGCGAGAAGCGTCCGTTCGCGCTCAGGTCGCGAACCGACGGTTCCGTCGTCCGCACACTGCGGGGCGACGAACTCTGGAACAAACTGTGCCAGAACGCCTGGAAACGCGGCGATCCCGGCGTGTTCTTCATCGATCAGGCCAACCGCGACAACATTCTCAAACTCTCGGGCGAGTTCGACATCGAATCGACCAATCCCTGCGGCGAGCAGCCTCTGCCCACGTATACCAGCTGCAATCTTGGCTCTATCAACCTTGTCAAGTTCATGACGCTCGAATCGTCGGGACGCCGCTCGTTCGACATGGACGCCTTCGTGGATCAGGTGTACCGCTCTATTTACTATCTCGACCTCGTCATCGACGCGACAAGCTATCCGCTGAAAAAAATAGGCGAGCGCACCAAAAGGATCCGCCCCGTCGGGCTTGGTCTCATGGGGCTGGCGGACGCGGCCATCATGACGGGAACGGTGTACGGATCCGAGCCTTTCAGGGCGTTCTGCGAGTCGATCGGCGCGCGCATGGCCGGCGCGGCGCTGATGGCGACGGCCGACTGCGTGGACGAGATGGGCAAGGAGCCGTTCCCCGAGAGCTTCGCCGTGGCCAAGTTGTTTGAGGAGGAGCACGTCGCCCACGGCGGTTCGCTCTTCGCGAGACAGTGGATCGACGAGATGGATCTCGAAAGCTACGCCGCCTTTGTCGCCCAGATGAGAGAGCGCGCCCAGGCGCCCTACACGCTCCTGAACACGCTGGAGGCGCTGCCCGGCTTTCTCGGCGACGACGCCGCGACGCAGCTCCGCAGGCTGATGAACGATCTGCTCGACGGGAGGCTGCGCAACAGCCGCAGGCTGTCGATCGCTCCGACGGGGTCGATTTCCATGATCTTCGACAGTTCGGCCGGCATCGAGCCAAACTTCGCGTGGAGATGGAGCCGCAAGGTGATGAAATCCGACGGCGACGGCTGGGAGGTGCGCGAGTACTTCCACCCGCTGATCACGCAGCGCGAGATCGACGAGCTGCGCGGCGGCGGGAAGATCTCCGATCCGCGCTTCGTGACCGCCTACGACATCACGCCCGAACAGCACGTGGACGTGACGGGGATCTTCGCCCGCTACGTTGACAGCGGCATCAGCAAGACCGTGAACCTGCCCGCGTCGGCGACTGTGGAGGACGTGCGGCGCGTCTACGAGGCGTGTTACGAACTGGGGTGCAAGGGCATCACGATCTACCGCGACGGGTCGCGCGACAACCAGCCCATCGAGACAAAGAAAGAGGGCAAAACGGCCGAAAAGCCGGTTCTGACCAAAGCCGAGGAGGAGGAAAAGACCTCCGGCGATAAGGCGCCCTTGCCCGCGCCCGCGGCGGCCGCCGTCGCGCCGCACCCCGTGTACACCAGCCGCGTCAAGCAGCGCTCCAAGCCCATCGTCTTCGGCAAGACGATCAAGGAGCGCACGCCGTGGGGCAGCCTGTGGGTCACGCTGAACTACGACGGCAGCGAGCCGTTCGAGGTGTTCGCGTCGCTCGGCAAAAGCGGCTCGGAGCTGAAAGCGATGACCGAGGCGATCTCGCGCGTGATCTCTATCGGCCTGAGATCGGGCTGCAGCTTGATGGACTTCATCGGCACGCTGCGCGGGATCTCCGGCAAGGAATACTGGATGTTCGACTGCGACGACGACGAAATGGTTCGCTCTATCCCCGACGCCGTGGCCCTGCTTCTGCTCAAACTGACGGAACAGCAGGCCGCCCGCGGTACCGGCGGCGCGGCCGGACAGCCGCAGAGCGACAGGATCTGTCCCGAATGCGGCTCGCCGATGGAGCTGATCGGCGGGTGCGCCTATTGTTTCAGCTGCGGATATTCGCCCTGCAAATAAAAATGCGGGATACAAAAAAGGGAAAGCCGGCTTTTCCGGCTTTCCCTTTTTTGTATCCCGCTCAGACGCCCAGCGAGGACAGGCCGCAGGCGTAGAGCACGGTTGTGAGGACGGCCATGCCGAAAAGGAGCGCCTGCTGGTACTTCCGAAGGAACGGTACCGCGAAAAGGAGCGCGGCGCCGAGGGCCGAAAAGCCCCACAGGGCGGATTTGCGCGCGACGGGCAACGCGACCGTCCAGAGCGCGACGATAAGCAACCCGGCCACCACGGGCCGCATGGCGGCGCGGACGCGATCCACCCACAGCCGCGCCTTGCCCGAAGCGTGCTTGAACACCCAGTCGAGCGCCATCACGACGAGCAACGGCGCGACTACCACGGCGGTCGTCGCCACGATCGAACCGGCTATGCCGAGGTGACGGTAGCCGAGCAGCGTGGCCGAGTTGAGGATGATCGGCCCCGGCGTCATCTGCGCCAGCGCGATCGTCTCGCTGAAAGCGGCGTCTGTCATCCAGCCGTAGTCGGTGACGAAGACCTGATGGAGGAAGGGGAGCGAGGCGAGGCCGCCGCCGAACGTGAGCAGGCTGACCTTGGCGAAAAGCAGGAACAGGATGATGTAGTCCATATCAGGCTTCGCCCTCCTTTTTCTCCAAGAAAAGGTTGACGGCGACGCCGACGACCGTGCCGCCGATCAGCCCCCACACGGGCGAGAGTTTGAACAGCAGCACGCTGACGGCGACGAGGACGCACATGACGGTGTCCTTCGGGGCTTTCAAGGCGTTCTTTTTGACGAGTTTCCAGACGACTACAGCCATCACGACGGCCAGCGACGCTTTGGCGCCGTTGAAGAAAGCCGTGATGTACGGGGAGCCCATGTTGGCCAAAAGCCAGCTTGAAAGAAGGAAAATGGTGATAAACGGGGGGAGAGCCATGCCCAGCACCCCGGCGACCGCCCCGGCGGGGCCTCCGAGCGCCAGACCGGCCTGATACGACATGCTGATGCCAAGCGCTCCCGGGGCGGCGAGCGACAGAGCCAGCATGTCTGACGCGCGATCCTCGGAGACAAGCCCGGTGTCCTCCGCGGCTTCCTTGACGAGGCCGATGAGGACGGGGCCTCCGCCGAGCGTGAACGCGCTGATGCGGAAGATCATGGAGAAAATGGAAAACAGGCCGATCTTTTTATCGTTTTGGACTGCCAACGCGCAAGACCTCTTTTCATAGATGTCGGCGGGGCGACGCGCCGCCGCAACGGATATATTAACCGCAAAAACGCCGTTATGTCAATACAGGCGGGGTTCCCCGCCTGATTCGCGAAAAAACGCGGACGGGGAGCGGCGGGGGAGACAAAACCGGGAACGGTTTTTTCGCGTCCCGCCCGCCGGGCGTTGTTTGCCGCGCGGCGCGGTAAACGCGCGGGAACCGCTCCGCCGAAGGGACGGCGGGGCGGTTTCCGTTACGGAAGGGGAGAAAACTGAAATTGGACGGTGAGGGAAAGTTTTGTACAGGCGGACGATAAAGCCTGTCAAACAAAAACTATCAAAGACTTAAACAAACTCCCGCCCGTGTACGGCCTCACGCGCTCTCTGTCCCGTGCCGGAACACCCGCCACGATGCCGGAATAGAAGCGTTGACGGCCTGTACGCGGCGGGATTGTTTAAGGAGACAGACGATTGATTATATACTGTTCTTTCACGAACAGCGCCCTGCCTATTCCGTTAGGTATCTTACGCCAAAGCGATATCAGTTTAAGTGTCCGTTTTTTTTGGCGACGCGCGCGGGAATATGTTCGCCTTTGTTATTTGGCCGGTTTTGAGGGGCAAAACTGTTGTCGTATCCGAAGCCGTTAAAGCCGAGGCGCGCGCGAACGCCCTTCTTTATACCAATTCACCTGTGATGTCCGCCGATGTCCTTGACCAGAATCACTTTGATCCTGCCGTCGTTCCTCAGTTTGGCGTACTTCTTCTCAAGCAGAACCTCTCCCCAGCTCTGGCGATGAAGCCAGCACAGAAGCGTTTGGTGAGCGGGCAGAGGTAAACTGTCGATAAAATCGTAATAGCCGCCGTCAAACGAGATCGCGTCCACAGCGCCGGATTGTGCCGCCGCCAAGGTTTTCTTTTTCGCCGCCTCGATTTCCCGCGCCGACATTTTTTCAAGCTTGTAATAGGGGAAGTAATAACTTGTTCTGTAACCGTGCCGGCGAAACTCGGCAAGCGCCATGTAGTTCGGGCTTTCCACCCATACCAGTTCTTTTTTGACGCCGTACCGCGTCAGGAGTCCGCTCAGCACCTTCCGGGCGTCCTGTTTGTTTTCTTGCGTAAGGTTCTTGAAGTCGAACCAAATGCCTCGCTCCCGCCCCAGTCGCCGGTAAACCTCCAGATTTTTTTCCAGATTATATTTTTCCAAACTCTCCTTGTCGTGGGAATTTTCAAAAGCCAGCTGTTCTTCGTAAAAAATTATGTCGAACTCTATTCCCGCGTACTTATCCGCCAGTTCCATCTGTTTACCGGGAGAATTGACCCTGTGCAGCCAGAATTTGTCCGGCATAAAACGCGCTGCCAGATACCTTTCCGCCGTTTCCGGCAGATGCCGGAACGCCTTTAACGCCAGTCTGTCAAAATTAAAAGCCGCCGCCACCGCTGTCGCCAGTGTCGCCGTCAAAGCTATCCTTTTCCATAACATCGTCCGCCGACTACCTTTCTTCCAGCCGTTTTCCGCCGTGCAGTGTCCTGAAACGCTCCCTGTCGCCGTCGTAAGCGGCGCCGGCAAGATCGTTTTGCGGCTCGTAGAAACCTTCCAGTTTGATCCCCATCACCGAGAGCACCACGTTGAAAAGCAGGTCGTTGGTAAAATACTTCCGCTGTGCCTGCTGCAGCAGAGTGAATTTATCCTTGTTGTTCCGAACATAGCTGTCCGAAAAGTACATGTACATCGGGATGCGGGTCATGGCGGGAACGTATCTGGTTGCATCGTGCCCCGAGCCTTCCCTGACGGCCTCCGCGTGGTCGGCGCAGTAAATCAGCCCTTGAAAGCCGGGCAGATCTTTGACCCGGTTGAACAGCCGTTCCATTACGTAATCGTTGTAAAGTATGCTGTTATCGTAAGCGTCCAGACGGTTCTTGCCTTTATAGACGGCGAAATTTTTTGGGTAACGTTCGTTGTATGCGCCGTGATTGCCCATCAGATGCACGACGATCAGCGTCTTATCGGTCAGCTTGATGTTCGTCAGTTTATCCGCCAAGGCTCCGTCGAAAAAGTTGGTCCAGCCCGCCTCGATCCAATCTTTACCAACGTTGCCGTTCAGCCAGTATTGCTGCTCGGCCTCCGACGCGATCACAGTGATGGGCGTATCCCAGGGGCTGTAGTGAGACTGGTTGCTCAGCCAGACTGTGCTAAAGCCCGCGGCTTCCGCCGCTTCCAAAAGAGTTACGGCATTTTTGTAATTCAGGTCGTTATACTGATTTTTGGCCGTCAAAGCATAGGTTAGTGATCGCACAGTATGTGGATAGCAGGAATAAGCCTTTTCAAAGAGCAAAAAATGCCTGTCGTTCCGCATCTGCGCCAGCCAGGGCGTCGTAGGGCGCTCATAGCCGTAGGCCTGCATATGTTCTCTGTTCTGCGACTCCCCCAGCACAAGAAGATAGATTCCCGGCGTACTCGTGCCCTGTATTCCCAAACTTCGGATCGCCGTCTGTAGACGGTAGTCCCGCTGACCGGCAAAATCGCGATAGTACCGTATGTACAGATTTATCTTATAATATAATCTATCCATTATAAAATTACGGCGCTGCCGATACATAAGCGTCCCGCAGCCAAGCACGGCCAGAGAAAGTAATAAATACGCGGGCAGCCGTCCCCGGCGCAACTCCAGCCGTGCCAGCATCCTGACCTGCGCCGCGTAGAGGAGCCCCGTCAGCGCGACGGCGGCGGCGACGGCAAAATTAACGTGCTCCGACAGATACTCACGGGCCTCGCCGAGATTGGTCTGCATGATTGCCAGTACGGTATCCGTCGTCATCAGAGCGTCGGCGTCAAAATAATAGCACCAGATTAACCCTACCGACAGAACAAGCGGCAACAACAGAAGCGTCACAGCCAAACGCGCTGTCCCGTGCCGCCGGCCCGCGAGCAGGGCCAGCGCCGCCAGCAGATCGGCAAGGCAAAGACAGAAAGCGGCGTAACAGTAAAACTGAGGCCCGGTTAATGTTTCACCCGCCAGCACCTTTACGGCCAGCGGCGAAAAAAGAACGGCGAAAACGAGAGTTGCCGTCGCGAAATATCGTCCGTACTTTTTAGCCGCGAACGACGCCAGCGCTATCAACACGACGGCCGCGAGCATGGATTTGCTGCCTTTACAGATCCAATCGCCTGTGAGCAGCACGCCTAACCCTTGCAAAACGACGCCTAAGACAGGGGCGGGCCACAGTTTTGCGATTTTCCGGCGCGGGAATAAATTCAACACGACAATCACCTTCCTGAACTGTTATCTGTTTGCATGAAAAAGCGGAGTGTGAACCTTGCAAGAATCTGTACTTTTTTGCAAACCTAAAACAGGAGGTGTCTGTCGTACTAAGCAGTCTAAGATGTCCTAAAATTTAAGACCGTGGTTGAAATTTACTCTGGCGCGGGTTATAATTCACACGTTTGTTCGGAAAATAATGTCTTACAAAAAAGTACACTTTTTTGTAAGATGCCTTTCAGCGCCTGTTCAACTTTTCCCAAAGCCCCGCGCGGCGAGCGCCGGCGCTAGATCGCGTTCAGCCGGAAAACGCGCTTCCCCGTCAGGTTTCCGTCCGCGACCCGTCGGCCCGCCCGAGGATCTTCGCGCGGTAGCGGAACGTCGCGAGCGCCATGCCGCACTCCTTCGCCGCCGCCCTGCCCGAGATCTGTTTCGCGTTCCAGCGCCGGCAGACGCCGGGAAAGTTCTCCGGCAGCGGGCGCGGGGGCCTGCCAAACCTCACTCCCCGCGCTTTCGCCGCCGCTATGCCTTCGGCCTGACGCTGCCGGATCAGCGTGCGCTCGTTCTCGGCGACGAAGGACAGGATCTGGAGCACGATGTCGCTGAGAAACGTGCCCATCAGGTCTTTTCCCCGGCGGGTATCGAGCAGGGGCATGTCGAGCACCACGATGTCGGCGCCCTTTTCTTTCGTGATGGCGCGCCATTGCCGGATAATCTCCCCATAGTTGCGTCCGAGACGGTCGATGCTCTTGATGTAGAGCAGATCGTCTTTTTTTATGCGGCGCACCAGATTCTTGTACTGCGGACGCTCAAAGTCCTTGCCGGATTGCTTGTCCATGTAGATGTTGTGTTCGGCGACATTGAGCTCGCGGAGCGCGTCGAGCTGGCGATCTTCGTTCTGATCCCTGCTGCTGACCCGGATATAGCCGTAGACTGCGATGGTACCGCCTCCTTTTTACACGGGTGCCCGAAGGTCGCGCCGCCTTGCGCGCGGCAAGGCGCGGCGCGATGTCCCGTCGCCCGCGGGTCCCGGGCGGCGGTACCGGCTATTATGACATAAAACCGTATCGGCGAGGAAGGTCGGCCCGCGCGCTTGACCGGCGAGGCGGAGCGCGTAAAAAAACGCCCGGGCGCGGGAACGATCAAGCCGCGTCCGGGCGGCGAAAGACCGCCGGGGAGAGAAAAAAGGAAAAGCGCCGACGGCCTCGCGAGGCGGAAAGAGCGCGCCGAAGGGGGAGGAGGGGAGAGAGAAAAAAGCTCGCCGTACCGAAGCGGCACGGATTCCCGGGCGGCGCGAGTTTCGCTCTCCGTCCGCGAACGCGCGGCGCGGGCGGTATACGGGGCGGGACACAAAGCGGGCCGGAACTCCGCGCGTGGGGAATTCCGGCCCGCTTTGTGCGCTTGCGGCTTATCTGAACGCTTCCTCGGGGGTCATGGGCAGACCGCCGAAGGCGTTCGCGTCCGCCCGCGCCGCGCGGACGCCGGCGGCCTTTTTGTCGGCGTAGGCCCGGAGGCGCGAGACCAGCTCGCCGCCGCCCGCCGCGACGACGCGCGCGGCCAGCAGGGCGGCGTTGACGGCGGCCCCCACTCCGACGGACGCGACGGGGACGCCCGGGGGCATCATCGCGGTCGAAAGCAGCGCGTCCATGCCCGAAAGCGGCCCCGACTCGACGGGCAGGCCAATCACGGGCAGCGTGGTCAGCGCGGCGACGGCGCCGGGGAGCGCGGCCGACAGTCCGGCTACGGCGATGACGACGTTCAGCCCGCGAGAGCGGGCCGAGCGCGCGTAGGCCGCCGTGTCGCCGGGCGTGCGGTGCGCGGAGGCTATCGTCACTTCAAAGGGAATCTCCAGCTCGTTCAGCGTCTCGCCGATTTTGCGCGCGTAGGGAAGGTCGCTGGCCGAGCCAAGGACGATGCCGATTTTCGGGGTGTCCATGGCGTCTCCTTCAGCGGCGGTCGAAGATCTGGTGCCCGATGTCGCGGCGGTACCGCATCCCCGGGAACGAGATCGTGCCGACGGCTTCGTAGGCGCGAGTTCTCGCGTCTTCAAGCGAAGACGCGACTGCCGTCACGCAGAGCACACGTCCTCCCGTGGCGTAGATCGTGCCGTTCCTCGCCGACGTGCCGCAGTGGAAGACGGTCACGCCCTCCACCGCTCCGGCGGCTTCGAGGCCGGAGATGGGAGCGGGGGCGGACTTGCCCGCCGGGTAGGCCGCCGAGGCGCAGATCACGCACAGCGAGCACCGCGTCTCCTTTTTCCACTCGAACGCGGCCAGGTCGGCGTGGGCGACTTTCCAGCAGAGGTCGAGCCAGTCGCCCTCGAACAGCGGCAGGAGGACTTCTGTCTCGGGATCGCCGAGGCGCGCGTTGTACTCGAGCACCTTCGGCGTGCCGTCGGGCGCGATCATCAGCCCGACGTAGAGCACGCCTCTGTAGTCGATCTTGTCGGCGCGCAGCGCGGCGATCGACGGCTCGATCACCTCGCGCAGGACGCGCGCCATCAGCCGTTCGCTCACCCACGGGGCGGGGGCGTAGGCGCCCATGCCGCCCGTGTTGGGGCCTCGGTCGCCGTCGAGCAGGCGCTTGTGATCCTGACTGGTCGAGAGCAGGCGGAAGTCTTTGCTGTCGGTGACGACCATCAAAGACAGTTCGCGCCCGGGGAGAGCCTCCTCGATGACGATGGTTTCTCCGGCGGCCCCGAGCTTTTTCTCCACGAGGAGTTGCCTTACCGCGGCCCGCGCGCCCTCGATCCCCGGCTCGACGTAGACGCCTTTGCCGGCCGCCAGCCCCGACGCCTTGACGATGTACGGCGGCTCGAAGCGCGCGAGGGCGTCCTCGGCCTCGGCGACAGTGCGGCAGACGAAGAACTTCGCCGTGGGGATGCCGTGGCTCGCCATAAAGTTTTTGGAATACGCCTTGCTGGCCTCGAGCATCGCTCCGGCCTTCGAGGGGCCGAAGACGGCGATGCCCCGGTCGCGCAGAATGTCGGCGACACCCGCCGCGAGCGGCGCT
Organism: uncultured Synergistaceae bacterium; assembly: GCA_964604125.1. Classification (GTDB taxonomy): domain Bacteria; phylum Synergistota; class Synergistia; order Synergistales; family Dethiosulfovibrionaceae; genus Pyramidobacter. The sequence goes on along the minus strand of CAZRXR010000054.1, from coordinate 1,581 downwards.
TCGGGGCCGACGATGACGAGACTGACGGCGCGCTCTTTGCAGAACGCCGCGACAGCGGCGCCGTCTTCGCAATCCAGATCGCCGGTTCGCGCTTTGGCGGCGATGCCCGGGTTGCCGGGGGCCGCGTACAGAGTCCCCAGACGCGGCGAACGGGCGCAGGCTTCGACGATGGCGTGCTCGCGTCCGCCGCCGCCGAGCACGAGAACGTTCAGTTTTTCGCTCATGGGGATCAGTGGCGGAACGTGCGATGCCCGCTGATGAACATCGACACGCCGAGTTCCCGCGCGCGCGCGGCGACTTCCTCGTCGCGCACCGACCCGCCGGGCTGGATGATCGCCACGATGCCCGCCGCGGCGGCCTTTTCGACGCCGTCGGGGAACGGGAAGAAAGCGTCCGAGGCCATCACGGCCCCCTTGGCCTTCTCGCCGGCCTGCCGAGCGGCGAACTCGACGGCGAAGACGCGGCTGCAGAAGCCCATGCCGATGCCGACGGCCTCGCCGTCCTTGACCATGGCGACGGAGTTGCTCTTGGAGACGGCGGCCACCTTCCACGCGAGGACGAGGTCGTCCCACAGGTCGGGCCTCGGCGCGCCGATCCACTGCCCCGTGCTCTGGTCGGGCAGCGGCGCGAGCGTGTCGTCCTGCATGAGCAGGCCGCACCAGGTGGAGACCATCTGGCGCTCGAACACACGCCCGCCCTTCCATGTCATGATCCGCAGGTTTTTGCGTTTCGCCTTGAGCAGCGCGAGCGCGTCGTCGTCGATCGAGGGGCACAGGAGCACCTCGGTGAAGTGCTTTGAGATCGTCTCGGCGGCGGGCAGGTCGATGTGGCGCGTCACGCCGACGACGCCGCCGAACGCGGAAAGCGAGTCGCACGCGAAAGCGCGGTCGTAGGCCTCGGCCACTGTGGCGCCCACGGCCATGCCGCAGGGAGTGGTGTGCTTGATGACGACGGCGCCGGTGTCGCTCTGCAGCATCGATGTGGCGCGCATCGCCGTGTCGAGATCCAGCAGGTTGTTGTACGACAGTTCCTTGCCGGCCAGCTGCCGCACGGTGAAGTCGGCCAGCGGCGGAAGGTAGACGCCGGCGCTCTGGTGAGGGTTCTCTCCGTAGCGGAGTTCCTGTCTGCGCACAAGGGCGATCGTACTCTCCGCGTCGCGGGGCAGTTCGCCCATCTCGCGTCTCAGGCCGTCGGCGATGGTGGCGTCGTAGCGGGCGGTGGCGTCAAAGGCGCGAAGCGCCAGCGTGCGGCGGGTGTTCAGCGTCACGCCGCCCTCGGCCTTGATCTCCTCGAGCACGGGCGCGTAGTCGCCGGGGGCGGTCAGCACGGCGACGTAGCGGTAGTTCTTGGCCGCGGCGCGGATGAGGGCGACGCCGCCGATGTCGATGTTCTCGATCAGATCGTCAAGCGGCGCGCCGGAGCGGGCCGTCTTTTCGAACGGGTACAGGTTGACGACGACCATGTCGATGCCCGTGATGCCGTGGTCGCTCATGTCCTTCGCGTCGCTTGGCAGGTCGCGGCGGGCGAGGATGCCGCCGAACACGAGCGGGTGCAGCGTCTTGACGCGGCCGCCGAGGATGT
>CAZRXR010000053.1:0-12123 GCA_964604125.1 uncultured Synergistaceae bacterium | reverse complement strand
ACAAGCAGAGCGAGCCGGACGCGCGCCCGCTCCCCGCCGGCGCCCTCGCGCTCGCGGCGGCGGTGTTCCCGTTCGGCGCGGCGAACCATGAAAAGCCCGAGCGCCGGGGACGCCGGCGCGGACAAACAAAAAGGCGCGCGACGCCGTTCAGGGCCTTATAGAGGCCGAACGCGAAATGATCGAGTTCCCCGACGGGAAAGTCGCCGTCGCCGAAATTCCACTGACAGCCGCCCCCCCCCCCGCGCGCGGGAACGCGCCGCGTGCGTCGTCGAGACGACGGGGCAGGCCATTCTCGATCTGCCGGAGTTCAACTCGCGATCGCCGCCCGGCGCCGAAAACGGCGTTTTCCGCCGCGTCTCCGGGGTTCCGATTGCCCCGCGTCGGTCTACGCCGTCGCGGGAAAAAATTTCGCCTCCTCGGCGGCGGCTTCAAAGACGCCGGGGGCGTCTGGCCTTTAAAGAGCGAAGTTCTGCCCGGCGGCGCTTGTGTCCGCTCAAGTACGTCGCGGATCATCTGAAGGGCGGGTTCCCCGCGGAGATGCGCGGCAACCGGCCCGGGACGCGGGGGCGTCCGCGAGTAAAGAGCCAAGGCCGGGGAGAGAGCCGCCTTAAAAGGGCGTTGGCGTTCGCGCCGGAGCCGCCTTTTTTTGAAGTTATCCCGTATCGAAAAATTTTGCGCGGCGGCGTCTTTGTTTCCGCCGCCGAACGGATGAAAGGAGTGAGCGCGCTGTGCCGGGAGTTTTTGACGGGTTCGCGCCCGAGAGCGTGTACCGTTTCTTTGAGGAGATCGCGCGGGTGCCCCGCGACAGTTTTCACGAGAAGAAGATCAGCGACTGGCTCGTGAACTTCGCGGCGGAGCGCGGCATCGACTGCGTGCGCGACGAGTGTTGGAACGTCGTGATGAGCGTGCCCGCCACACCTGGTTATGAGGGACGCAAAAAGATCATCCTGCAGGGGCACATGGACATGGTTTGCGTGGCCGACGCGGGCGTTGAGCACGATTTTGAGAACGACCCCATCGAGCTCGCGCGCGACGGCGATTACGTCAGGGCCGTCGGCACGACGCTCGGCGCCGACGACGGGAGCGCTCTGGCGCTGATGCTCGCCGTGCTTGACGACAAGAACGCGCCGCACCCTGCCCTTCAGTGCGTCTTTACGGCGGCCGAAGAAGTCGGCATGATCGGCGCGATGGAGCTTGACGCCTCGCTTCTCGACGGGGATTACATGATCGGACTCGATTATTCGCGGAACACGGGCGTGCTGGTCTCGGGCGCCGGCTGCCGCGAAGCCGAGATCGCGCTGGACATGGGGCGCGAGGCGTGCTTCGCCGAGGGAAGGAAAGCGTTCGCTCTGACCGTCTCCGGGCTGCGCGGCGGGCACAGCGGCGTGCAGATCATTCTCGGCCGCGCCTGCGCCATCCGCGTCATGGGCGAGGCGCTTTCCGCGCTGACGGAGCGTTTCGGGTCGTTGAGCGTCCACTCGTTCACCGGCGGCGAAAAGGCCAACTCGATCGCCGCCGCCTCGCGCGCCGTCGTGAGCGTCCGCGAAAGCGACGCGGCGGGCCTGACAGAGTCCGTGAGAACACTGGACGCGCGGCTTCGCGCCGAGTACGAGCCGGTCGATCCGGGACTGACGCTCGCCGTCGTTCCGACCGATGTCCCGGCGCTGCGCTGCGCGCGAGGCGCCGTGAAGTCGCTGCTGTCCTTGCTCGATCTGCTGCCGAGCGGCGCGCAAAACTACCTTGACGCGGAGCGCACGCTCGTGAAAAGTTCCGCCAACTTCGGCACGCTGCGCGAGGAAAACGGTTCGTTCGCGCTGCGCCCGTTTTTCCGATCCAACAGCGAGTACCAGATGGATCAGCTGAGCAGGAGGATCCGCGTCGCCGCCGAGCGGTGCGGCGCGTCCTGCGCGTTCAAAAACCGATCTCCCGCGTGGGAGTTTGACCCGCGCTCGCCGCTGAACTCGAAGGTGCAGGACATCTGGGAGCGCACGCGCGGTTTCCGCCCGCCGCTTGTCATCGTCCATGGGGGCGTCGAGCCGGGGATCTTCATCGAGAAAATGGCGAGGCGCGGGCGCAGGCTCGAAGCCGTCAATATCGGCCCGAACACCCGCGACGCGCATTCCACACGCGAGCGCATGGAGATAGCGACGCTCGGGCAGACATACGAACTTCTCTCCGCGCTGCTGCGCGACCTTGACTGAAAGACGCGGCAAAAAAAATCGGCCCGAAAGGCTTCCGTGGGGACACGGGCCTTTCGGGCTGTTTTTTGCCGGCGCGCGCCGCCGGGCGAACAAGCGTTTGTATCGGCTGAAAAAAGGTTCGCGCGCGCGTCCCTTTTTCACGCAGGGAAACGCGGGGAAAACGCGCGCCGGTCACGTCTGTCCCGCCGGGACGGCCGGGGTTTCGGAAAGGCTACGGCGGGCGCCCGCGCGGCTTCAGCGCGCCGCGTCCGCCCCCTCCGTCCCGAACGGGCCGGTTCCGAACAGGTCGGCGAAGATTTCGCGCACCGTCTGGATCTTCTCGACGCGCCACACGTTGCCGCCGCAGAAGAACAGTCCCTCCTCCCAGTTGCCCTGCAGCGCGGCGATCAGCGCGCGGGCGATGCAGAACGTTTTGCGCGTGGTGCGGTAGACGCAGTGCGTCAGACAGTCGGCGATGCACGGGTCGCGGCGGTCGATGTTTTTGAGAAAGCGTTCGACCATCGGGCTGCGCAGCGCGCGCCCCGGAAGACCGCAGGGGCTGTCGATCAGCACGATGTCCTCCTTTTTGGCGTTGACGTAGGCTTGTTTGAACCCGTCCGAGGCGTCGCCCTCGGCGGAGGCGGCAAACCGCGTGCCCATCTGCACGCCGCTCGCGCCCAGCTTAAAGGCGCGGAGCATGTCCTTCCGGTCAAAGATGCCGCCGGCCGCGATCACCGGGATGTTCAGCCTGATCTCTTTCAGCCACGCGACGATCTGCGGAACGACGCTCTCCAGCGAGAGAGCGGGATCGTCTACCTGTTCGATCTTCGACGCCCCCAGATGGCCTCCGGCGGCGTTGGGCGTCTCCACGACGAAAGCGTCGGGCGCGCGGCCGCAGTTTTTCATCCATCGGCGCAGGATGAGCGAGGCGGCTTTCAGGCTGCTGACTATCGGCACCAGCGCCACGGAGGGGAAGTCCTTCGTCAGCTCGGGCAGTTTGAGCGGCAGGCCGGCGCCCGAGATGATGATGTCGATCCCCGCCTCGCACACGGCGCGCACCTGCCGCTCGTAGTCCTGAAGGGCGCACATACAGTTGGCGGCGAGAATGCCGCCTTTTGCCTTTTCGCGGGCCTTCGCGACGGCTTCTTTGAGCGCCTCGACGTTCTTGCGGAAGAAGTTATCGACGCCGCACGTCATCGTCGCCATGCCGATGCCGACGGTCGCCAGCGTCCCGATGCCTCCCTGCGCGGCGACCGCGCCGGAAAGGTTCGGCCCCGAGATGAGAACGCCCATCCCGCCCTGGACGAGCGGGAACTTCGGCGCGTAACGGCCTATTCTGAGCGTAGGCAGTGTGTTGAAATCCATGCTCTGTTCTCTCCTTTCCCCGCGAAAAGCGCGGAGATTTTGCGGCCGCTCCCGCGCGGCCGTTTCCTACTTTACGACCGCCGCCCGCCGAGCGCAAGGCGTTTAACCGCCGGGGCGGGGTTTTGTCATTTTTTTGTCGGTCTAAAAAGAGAAAAAAATCCGCGCTCGGCGCGGCGCGATTTTCGCCCGGGAACGCGCGCGGAAAGGCGTTTTTCGTGTACAATATCAGAGCGCGGCGCGCGTACTTTCGCGAAGGGGGGCGGGGGAATGTTTGAACGTTTGAGGCCGGTATGCTCGTTTTTGCTGGCGCACTCGCTTCTTGTCGCGTCGTTCGCTTTCATGCTGCTGCGCTCGGCGCTGTCGAGGCGGCTGAGCGCGGCCATAGCGGAGCGTTTTTGTCCCGCCGCGCCCGAGGCGGCGCGCGCGCGGACGTATTCCGGCTGGTTTGAGCGCCTGACCCGCCGCGTCCCGGACGCGATCGAGGACGCCGTTTTGCGCCGCGCTTACGAGACGCGCGTGGACGAGCAGGTGAGGCGGAAGTTCCTCGAGGTGACACTCGAAAGCGTCTTCATGCCGCTCATCGCGCTCGCCGCCTATCTGACGGGCTATCTGCTGACGCGCCTCGGGGCGCTGACGGCCGGACGGCTCATCTTCGTGGTCAGGGCGGTCTCGCTGACCATTTTCGCGCGGGCGGCGCTGTGCGTCTGGAAAAGCTGGGACGCGCTCTCGTTCAAGGCGCTGTCGGACTTTTACCGCGAGTACGGGCTGAACGTGGCGCGTTTTGTGGAATTTCAGATCGCCGCGGAGGTGGAGCGCGAGGCGGCGCTGCGGATCGACGCGCGGGTGCGGCGGCTCGGCGCCTTCGAGCGTGTTGTCTACAGGGTCTTCAGCGACGGCACGGCCCATTACGCGCGCGTGATCTCCCGCCGCGCGGTCGAGCGCAACCGGGCGGCCATCCGAGGTATTCTGGCCGTCGCGGCGCTCGCGGCCGCGAGCTACTACGCCGTGCTTGTCTTTTTGATCGCGCCGCTGGTGCGCCGCCATACGGGCGAGAGCTTTTTCCGCTTTGTCTTTCTCGATCCGGCGGTCGCCGCGCTGCGCTTCGCGTTCGCGCACCCGGCGTTCCACGCGCTGATTCTGGCCGCGGGGCTTGCCGTCTGGCACAAGCGGGCGCTCCTGCCGCGCGCGATCGCTCCCGCCGTGAACGCCGCGAGAGCTTTTTTTAAGAACGCCCGCTGACGTTATGTTCGACAAAAAGGCCCTCTCTCCGCCGCTCGCGGAAAGAGGGCCACAGTTATTCGCGCCGCACGCCGGGCAGCTGCGCCAGAAGGACGGCCGCGAACACGAGGACGCAGCCCGCGATCTCCCGGGGACTCATCGCCTGATCGAGGACGATCCACGCGCCGACGGCGCCGAACACCGTCTCGGCGCTGAGAAGGAGCGAGGCGGCCGAGGCGTCGTAGTCGCGCTGCCCCAGCGCCTGCATGGAGTAGGCGAACGCGCCGGCGACGACGCCCGAGTAAAGCACGGGCTTCCACCCCGCCGCGACGGCGGCGGCCGACGGATCCTCGAAAGCGAACATGCCGAGCGAGGAGAGCGCGGCGACCACCGCGAACTGCGCCGCCGTCAGCGCGAAACAATCGACGCGGGGCGCGTACCGCTCCAGCAGGAGGATATGGCACGTGTACCCCGCCGCGCAGCCGAGACAGAGAAGTTCCCCGCGCGACAGCGAAAGCCCTCCCGCCGCGCTGAGCAGCCACATCCCCGCGCAGGCGAGCGCGACGGCAGGCCAAATCGCCGGCGACGCGCGGACGCCGAGAAGGCGCTTGACGGCGGGAACCAGTACCATGTAGAGAGAGCAGATGAAGATCGCGTTTCCCGCCGGGACGAAGTTCAGCGCCGACTGCTGCAGGTTGATGCAGCAGAACAGCGCCGCGCCGCAGAGTGCGCCGCCCGCGAGCAGGTCGCGGCGCGATCCCGCGCCGAGGGGCGGGCGGAACGCGAACAGGCAGGGCAGCAGCGCCGCCGTGCCGACGACAAAACGCGCCGCGTTGAAGGTAAACGGGCGCATGTAGCGGCCGCCGACCGCCTGCGAGACGATCGACAGCCCCCACGCGGCCGTGGCCAGCGTGAGGCACAGGACGTTGAAACCGCGCTTCATGGCGTTTCGCGCGCGGCGGCGGGGATTTTTTTCATGTCGCGTCGGCCTTTCGGGTAAAAAATTCGGCGACGACTATTGTACCATCGGGCGCGCGTTTTGGCACGCGGATACGCGCCCGCCCGCCGCCGAAAGCGTTTTTCGCCCCATCGGCGGAACGCCGGCGCTTCTTCGCGGGGCGTCCGTTCCCCGGTTCGCGCGAACGTAAGCCGGGCCGCGCCGGGACGCGCGAAAAAGCCCGCCGCCTTCGGAGATGTCCGTCGGCGGCGGGCTTTTCACGTTGTGCTCCCGCGGCGCTCGTTTCCGTCGGGCTTTCGCCCGGCCCTATGAAAAAACAGACGCCTTTCTCACGACGGGAAAAAAAGGGTTCGGCCCGTCAATGAATGAACATGGACAGGACGTACAGGATCACGGAGCCGAAGATGGGAACCGTGATGGATCCGATGGTCCATGTCTTGAGGCTGGTCTTGATGTCCATGCCGGAGAAGTTTGTGACCACGTGGAAGTAGGAATCGTTGAGGTAGCTGGGGCACATGGTGGTCAGGCAGATGGCCATGGCGGACAGGTACGGATTGATGCCCAGAGTCGGCATCATCGGAGCGATGATGGCCGAGCCGGTGATCATGGCCGTGGTGCCGGACCCCTGCGGGAACCTCATGATCACGCCGATGATGATGGGAACCATGATGCCGGGGATGCCCGTTTTCACGATCCAGTCAGCCATGATGCCCGCCGCGCCGATGCCGTTGATCACGGCGCCCAGCGCTCCGCCGGCGGCCGTGATGAACACGATGGGGCCGGCGTCGCGGCAGGCGTCCTGCATCATGGCCACGCAGGTTTTGCCGTCATAGGTCTTGCACAGCAGGAAAGCGCCCATGCACAGCGAAATGAACAGAGCGATGACTGGCTGCCCGAGGAAGGCGACCGCGTTGGCGAAAGCCGTTCCCTTGAGAGCGGCGATCTGGCCGACGATGGTGTTGCAGAAGATCAGCGCGATGGGGATGAGCAGCGTGGCGAAAGACAGCCCGGCGCTTGGGAGCTTTTCGGCGGCAAGCAGTTCCGCGAAATCCTCGGTCTCCAGTTCGCGGTCGGCGTCCTGTTTCGCCTTGATCCTGTCAAGAACCTTCAGCTGGGCCTCGCTGTACTGCGAGCGGTCGATGTCGTTGGGGACGATCAGATCGGGGTATTTCCTGCCGAAGTAGCGGAAAAGGCACACGGCGAAGATGAACAGAGGAACGGAGAACACGATCCCGTACAGGATGAACATGCCCAGATCGATTGCCATGCCGTTGGCGTTGAACGTGGCGACCACGGCCAGAGGCCCGGGAGTGGGCGGAACCATGAAGTGCGTGATGTACAGCCCCATGCCCAGAATGCCGCCCAGCCAGACCATGGATTTCTTGGTCAGACGTGAGAACTCCTTGGCCAGCGAGGACAGGATGACGAAGCCGGAATCGCAGAACACGGGAATGGACACCACGAAGCCCGTGAGGCCCAGCACCACGTCGCAGTTCTTGACGCCGACCACCTTCAGGATGGTGAGGGCCATGCGCTTGGCGGCGCCGCTCCTCTCCAGGAAGATGCCCATGATGCAGCCGAAGCCGATCACGACGCCGATGCTGGCCATCGTGTTGCCGAAGCCCGTCGTGACGGTGGCGACGCATTGAGTCAGCGTGGCGACTTTTCCAAAAGGCATCGCCAGCACCGCGATCAGGATCGCGGAGATGATCAGCGACGGAAAGGCGTGGAGCTTGTTGTAAATAATCATCAGCATCATCACGACGATGCCGATAGCCATTGCCACAACCGGATGTACCATTCTTAACAGCCTCCTTTGAATTTATACGAACCGCCGAAGCGCTACGTCCCGAACGGAGCGTGCCGCGGGCGGAGGAAGTTCGCGTTTCCCCGCGCCCGCCGGCCCCCGGGTTTTCAGATCACAGGCCCCAGACAGTAGATGTCCACGGAGCCGAAATAGGCCAGAGCCTCGTTCTTGGTCATGCGGCCGGAGAGTACCTCCAGCATCGTCGCGAAGGCTTCTTCCCCCACCTCGTCGATCGTTTTTTCGCCGGTGATGATCCGTCCCGCGTTCAGATCCATGTCGAAGGACATGCGGTCGTAGGTGTTGGGGTTGCCGCAGATTTTGATGACGGGCATGCAGGGAAAGCCCTGCGGCGCGCCTCGGCCGGTGGAGAACATCATGAACTGGGCTCCCGTCGCGGCCATGCCGGTGAGGATCTCCGGCTCGCGGCCCGGGGCGTCCTTGATCCACAGCCCCTTTTTGCCGTCGGCCCGCTCGCAGTACTCCAGCACGCCCTGAATGGGCCTGTGCCCCGACTTGACGATGGCGCCCAGACTCTTTTCCTCGATGCTGGACAATCCGCCCGCGATGTTGCCGGGGGTGGGCTGCCCGCCGCGCATGTCCTCGCCGGCCGCCTTGGCCCTTTTTTCCATGCGGTCCACGATCTCGTAGATCTTCCTGCCCACGGGGCCGTCCTCGCCGCCCGCGGCTCTGCGCGCCAGGATCTGCTCGCCGCCGAGGAACTCGGTCGTCTCGCCGAAAATCACGGTGGCGCCCAAATCGACCAGTTTATCGGCCACGTAGCCGATGACGCAGTTGGAGGCCATGCCGGATGTCGTGTCGGAGCCGCCGCACTTGATAGCCATGACCGCGCGGGAAATGTCCACGGTCGTGCGCTGCAGGCCGGAAACGCCCATGACAAGCTCCTGCGCGGCGTCGATGCCCGCCTGAATGGCGCGCGATGTGCCGCCGAGCTCCTGAATGCGGATGATCTTCACGGGCTTGCCGGAAGCGGAGATCTCGCGGAGCATACGCTCGTGATCCGTGCCCTCGCAGCCGAGGCTGACGATGAGCGCCGCGCCCACGTTGGGGCTGAGCCCCAGGTCGATGAGCACGTCCGTCACGCGCCTCAAGTCGGAGGGCAGCTGGCAGCAGCCCTGATGGTGAAGCAGGGCGACCGTTCCCTGCACCTGACGGCAGATGGCCTGCGCCACGTCGTTGGCGCAGATGACGCTGGGGATGACAGCCACGAGATTGCGGCTGCCGACCTTCCCGTCGGGCCGTTCGTAACCTTGAAATGTGTATGTCATCGATCCGCTCTCCTAAAGATCGCCGCGGCCGCGAAGGGCCTTCATGTTGTGGATATGCACGTATTCGCCTTTGGCGATGTCGCGATCGGCCGCGCCGATGGAACAGCCGTATTTCACGATGTGCTCGCCTTCTCCGATGGCCCGCGCCGCGATCTTGTGCCCGTAGGGCACGTCGCCGATCACGGCGACTTTTTCGCTGTCGCCCCTTTTGTCTCGGATTTCCACCAGAGTTCCGTCCGTGATGCCGTCGGCGAAGATGGTCGCCACGTTGTCCAAGTCGTCCACCTTGAGCGCCAGTTTCAGTTCCATCGTGCCCTCCTTATTCCTTGACCGATTCCTTGACCGCCAGAACCGCCACGCCGTCGGGAATCACCACGACGCGGGCGTCCCTGCCCACGAGTTTGTACGCCGTCTCCAGCGCCTCGTCGGGAGAGGAGGCCGGGATCATGTTCGCCTCGCGGATCTTCTCGTGGTCGAGATAGGTGGACACCACGATGACCGTGTGTTTTTTGAGGATACGGCTGTAAATCTGGGCGCACCACTGCTCCGAGATGCTCTCCTTGGGCGGGATCTTGGACAGGTAAGCGTCGATCTCGTCCACCGTGCCCATCGTTATGAGTTTCTCAAAGTGCGTGCCGCCCATGCCGTCGAAGCAGGAGGCGCACATGACGATCACGCCGCCGTCGCGGCAGCAGGCCTCGGCCGTCGCGACCGCCTTGGGGCTTTGGTACAGGTTCTGGTCGAGAGGATACCCGCCGTTGGAGGTGACTACGATGTCGCCGGTGACGCCGGGACACTGCGCCAGTTCGCGCACAAATTCGACGCCCGCGGCGTGGGCCTTTTCAAGGTCGCCGGCAAAGGCCGCGATGACCTTTTTCTTCCCGTTCAGGGCCACGTTCAGGATAAAGCGCACGTTGACGGCGCGCGCGGCGCAGACCATGTCCTCGTGGATGGGGTTGCGCTCCAGGACGCCCGTGGTCGAGAAGGGGCTGGCGATAGCCTTGTAGGAGTGGTTCTCGTTGACGGTGGCCGCGTTGCAGCAGCCGGGAAGGATGCTCTTTCTGCCGCCCGAAAAGCCCGCGAAGAAGTGCGGCTCGATGAAACCTTCCGTCACCAGCAGGTCGCAGTCGAGGATCGCTTTGTTGACCCAGAGTTCGGCGCCCGAGGGGAGCGTTCTGACGTAGGCAAAGTCGGTCTTGCTGAAAGCGTCGTTGACGATGATTTTCTCGTTGTCAACGATGTCGTCGCCGAACATGCGGCGCTGTTCCGCCTCCGTCGTGACCCTGTGCAGGCCGGTGGCGATGAGGATGGAGATGTCCGCGTCGGGGTTGCCTTCGCGGATCTCCCCAAGCAGGATTGGCAGCGTCAGCTTGCTGGGAACGGCGCGGGTGTGGTCGCTCGTGACGACGACCACGCGGCGCTTTCCCCTCGCGAGTTCCCGCAGTTTCGGGGCGCCGATGGGGTTTTCCAAAGCGCCCCTGACCAGATCGGCTTCGCTCCTGCCCGCGTCGTATTCGTCGGTCTTGGCGTAGATGACGGCTTTCAGGTTTTCCTCCGCCACATGCAGATCCATGGCGGAGGTGTAGTACGGTATCTTGATGGTTCTCAAGAAAAAACCTCCTTTCTAAAACCCACGTTTCTTGTGTATAAACTCTAAAACTACTAAGGTTATTATAACACAGGGCGAAATTTTTGACAATAGATATGAAATTTTTTAAGAGGATCGCGCCAATCCGTTAAAAAAACGCGCGAGAACGCCGGCGCCGTTTTCTCCGGCGGCGGGTATAATAAAGGCGTCGTCGCCGCGCCGTGAACGGGCGTTGGAAAAAAATCGGGAGAAAAGCGCGAAAAAACGGGCGTGTCGCACGCGGAAAGCGGCGCGCGCGTTTGGGAGGGAAACGCATGATGAAAGTCTTGGTGACGGGCGGAGCGGGCTTTATCGGCAGCGCCTTTCTCCGCTATCTGCGGCGGAACCACCCCGGCTGGCGCCTTATATGTCTTGACAAACTCACCTACGCGGGCAGCCTGTCTCACCTTGGCTCTTTGCCGGAGGACGGGGACTTCCGTTTTGTCCGGGGCGACATCTGCGACAGGGAGGCGGTGTACCGTCTCTTTGACGAGGAGCGGCCGGACGTGGTGGTCAACTTTGCCGCCGAGAGCCACGTGGATCGCTCCATCGCCGATCCCGGCGTTTTTTTGAGGACGAACGTGCTCGGCGCGGGAGTGCTGCTGGACGCCTGCCTTCGCCGAGGGGTAGAGCGCTATCACCAGATTTCGACGGACGAGGTGTACGGCGATCTGCCTCTCGACCGTCCCGAACAGTTCTTTAGCGAGAACTCGCCTCTGCGCCCCAGTTCCCCGTATAGCGCCGGCAAGGCCGCGGCCGACCTTTTGGCGCTGGCCTGCTGGCGCACCTACGGGCTGCCCGTCACCGTCTCGCGTTGTTCCAACAACTACGGCCCGCGCCAGTTTCCCGAAAAGTTGATCCCGCTGACCATCGTCAACTGCCTGCTGGGCAGGCCCCTGCCCGTCTACGGGGACGGGAAAAACGTGCGGGACTGGATCTATGTCGGGGATCACTGCCGCGCCCTCGATCTGATCGTCCGGAACGGCAGGGCGGGGGAGGTGTACAACGTGAGCGGGGGAAACGAAATGAGCGTCATCGAGATTGTGCGCCTCATAGCGAAAGAGACGGGCGTCTCCCCCGACTTGATCGTTTTTGTGGCCGACCGCCCCGGACACGACCTGCGCTACGGCGTCGGATCGGCGAAGATACGGACGGAACTGGGCTGGAAGCCGGAGACGCCCTTTATGGACGGCCTGCGGAGCACGATCGACTGGTACCGCGGGCGCCGCGGCTGGTGGAAGCCTCTCCTCGGCGGGGAGCGCGGGCGGTCGTCGCCGTGAGCCGCGAGCGCCGGGGAACGGTGTTTTTCGCCCGCGCCGCCGCGCCGTTTGTTCCGTTTTCGCGCGCGGCCCTCGGGAATCGTAAAGGTTCCCCAAGAGGCGGATGAAACGCGGCGCGCCGCTGTAATAAAAACGCCCCGAAAAACGCTTTTCACGGCGCTTTTCGGGGCGTTTTCGGTTTTCGGTACGCATACGCGCGCGCCTCGCGGTCGGCGCGTTTTTTTGTCCGGGCGGGGCGCGGCCGATCGTCCCGGTTTTAAGCGTCCGTCCTGCCCGGAGAAAAAACGGGACAAAAAAAGTTCGCCGACCGCCGCGAAACGGCGATCGGCGAACACGCGCGATTTTTCTGGTGGAGACGCGGGGAATCGCACCCCGGTCCTGACATGATGTGTATGAATGGAC
>CAZRXR010000052.1:0-12689 GCA_964604125.1 uncultured Synergistaceae bacterium | reverse complement strand
TTGTGCCGATGTTCAGGTGCGGTTTGTTGCGCTCGAATTTCTCTTTTGCCATAATTTTAGTCCCCCCTGGACTTTATCACGAAAGTTTTTATCTTCTGGCGACGGCGCCACCGTTGAGGATCGTGTCGGCGACGTTCTTGGGAACGGGTTCGTAGTGGTCGAACTGCATCGTGTAGTTTGCGCGTCCCGACGTCTTGCTGCGGAGGTCGGTGGCGTAGCCGAACATCTCGCCCAGAGGCACGTAAGCTTTGATGGCGCGGGCGTTGGCGCGCATCTCCATGCCGTCTACGCGCCCGCGGCGCGAAGACAAATCGCCCATCACGTCGCCCACGTAGCCCTCGGGCGTGACAACCTCGACCGACATGATAGGCTCCATCAGTGTGGGCTGCGCCTTCTTCATGGCCTCCTTAAAGGCCATCGACGCGGCTATTTTGAACGCCATCTCGGACGAGTCAACCTCGTGGTAGCTGCCGTAGACCAGTTCGACCTTGACGCCGATGACGGGGAAGCCGCCGAGCACGCCGCTGCCCATGGCTTCTTCAAAACCCTTCTGGCACGCGGGAATGAACTCGCGCGGGATCACGCCGCCGACGATGTCGTCCTCGAACACGAAACCTTCCTGACCGTCGGGAAGCGGTTCCATGTTGATGACGCAGTCGCCGTACTGGCCGTGCCCGCCGCTTTGGCGGACGAACTTGCCCTGCACGCGCTCCACTCTCTGGAGAATGGCCTCGCGGTAGGCAACCTGAGGCGCTCCGACGTTGACGTTCACGCCGAACTCGCGGCGCAGACGATCGACGATAATGTCCAGATGCAGTTCGCCCATGCCGGAGATGGTGGTCTGTCCTGTCTCCTCGTTGTCCTTGACGACGAACGTGGGATCCTCGTCGGCCAGCGCCGCCAGCCCCTTGGCCAGCTTGGCCTTGTCGTCGGTGGTGGCGGGCTCGACGGCCAGCGTGATGACGGGCGCGGGGAACGTGAGGCTCTCCAGTACGATGGGATGGTTCTCGTCGCAGAGCGTATCTCCCGTGCGGGTGTTTTTAAGGCTGGGCAGCGCCACGATCATGCCGGCGCTGGCGTCCTCGATGTCGATGCGCTTGTTGGAGTGCATCAGCAGAATGCGACCGATGCGCTCGCGCCTGCGGCTGGCGGGGTTGTAGAGCGAGTCTCCCGCGCGGAGGACGCCCGAGTAGATGCGGCAGAACGTCAAACGCCCGACGAACGGATCGACGGCGACCTTGAAAGCCAGAGCCGAGAGGGGTTCGTCCATGCTGGCGTGGCGCTCTATCTCCACAGTCTCGTCGTCGGGCGATGCGCCCTTGACGGCGGGGATGTCCACAGGACTGGGCAGATAATCGACGACGGCGTCGAGCAGCGGCTGCACGCCCTTGTTTTTAAAGGCGCTGCCGCAGAAACAGGGCACGAACTTGAGCGCGATGGTCTGGCGGCGGACGGCGGCCTTGATCTGCTCCGCCGTGGGCTCCTTCTCCTCAAGCGCCAGAGCCATGATCTCGTCGTCAACGTCGGCGAGCTGCTCTATCAGGTTCTCGCGGTACATCTTCGCCTCGTCGATCATGTCGGCGGGAATGTCGCGGTGCTCGGGATGAGCGCCCGTCACGTCGAGGTAGACCAGTTCCTTCATGTGGACGAGGTCGATGATGCCCTGAAACGAGTCTTCGGCGCCGATGGGAAGGACAAGTGGCACGGCCCTCGCGCCGAGGCGGTCGTGGATCTGCTCGACGACGCGGAGAAAGTCGGCGCCGACGCGATCCATCTTGTTGACGAACGCGACGCGGGGCACGCGGTACTTGTCGGCCTGACGCCACACCGTCTCCGACTGGGGCTCGACGCCGCCGACGGCGCAGAACACGGACACGGCGCCGTCGAGCACGCGCAGGGAGCGCTCCACCTCGACGGTGAAATCCACGTGTCCGGGCGTGTCTATAAGGTTGATGTAGCAGTCCTTCCACTGGCAGGTGATGGCCGCCGACGTGATCGTGATGCCGCGTTCGCGTTCCTGAGCCATCCAGTCCATCGTCGCGGCGCCGTCGTGAACTTCGCCTATCTTGTAGTTCACGCCCGTGTAGAACAGGATGCGTTCCGATGTCGTAGTCTTGCCGGCGTCGATGTGGGCCGCGATGCCGATGTTGCGGATCTTGGACAGATCTTGAGTCAGCATATGGCTGCTCCGGGAGCGCTACCAGCGATAGTGTGCGAAAGCGCGGTTGGCCTCGGCCATCTTGTGCGTGTCCTCGCGCTTCTTGACGGAACTGCCTTCGTTGTTGTAGGCGTCCATCAGTTCGCGGGCAAGTCGCTCGGCCATCGGCATACCTTTCTTGCCGCGGGCGTACGAGATGATCCAGCGGATGGCGAGAGCCTGGGCGCGCGCGGGAGCGACTTCCACGGGCACCTGGTAGGTGGCGCCGCCGACGCGGCGGGAGCGCACTTCGACGGAAGGCTTGACGTTGTCCATCGCCTTCTCGAACAGGGCCAAAGGCTCCACCTTGAGCTTCTCGGAAGCTTTCCGCAGGGCGCCGTACATAATGCCCTCGGCGATGCTCTTTTTGCCGTCGAGCATCAGCGTGTTGATGAACTTTGTGACGACGGCGCTGCCGTAGGTGGCGTCCGGGAGCGTCTCGCGTTTTTTGATATGCCCTTTGCGCGGCATGGAATGACCTCCTTAAAGAATTACTTGGGGCGGCGGGCGCCGTACTTGGAGCGGCTGCGCCTGCGATTGGCGACGCCGCCGCAGTCGAGGGTGCCGCGCACGATGTGGTAGCGGACGCCGGGAAGATCCTTGACGCGGCCGCCGCGCACGAGCACGACGGAGTGCTCCTGCAGGTTGTGTCCCTCGCCGGGGATGTAGGAAGTGACCTCGATCCCGTTGGTCAGACGCACACGCGCGACCTTGCGGAGAGCCGAGTTGGGCTTCTTGGGGGTCACCGTGTAGACACGGGTGCACACGCCGCGGCGGACGGGCGAGTTCTGCAGCGCGGGAGACGCCGACTTCACGACCGGAGCGGCGCGGCCTTTGCGCACAAGCTGGTTAATGGTTGGCACGCTGTTTCCTCCTTCTCAAAAATCGAGATATAAAATGTTCAGGCCGAAAGCGGGTTTCGGCTGTCTTCCGCGTCGATGTCATCTGGGGCGGGATTCTTCCGACAGTTCCGCGCGGGGAAAACCGCCTCTTTCGAGACCGTGCCCGCGGAGCGCCGCGGGCCGTTAAAACGCCCTTTTTCGGACGCGGTTCCTTGTGAGAGTAAGAACGCGCCGTGAAATCACACGGTTCCCGACAGAAGGGCACAGTTCACCCTCGCACGAAAGACACTCGCATATAATAGCAACGGGGCGCGCTAGTGTCAAGCTTTTAGCACGCCCCGTTTCGAGTAAAATGCCAGGAAAATCGCTGATTATATTATTTTCTCTAGCGTTTTTTTAGTTTTGTGTTTCAGTCGCGACAGGTTCTTCGCCCGTCGCCGGCGCGGCGGGTTCGGCCTCCTCCGCCTCCGGCTCGGGCGTTCTGCCCGTGACCTGGAAGCTCTGGAAGCGCTCGATGCCCGTCCCGGCGGGGATCAGGTGCCCGATGATGACGTTTTCCTTGAGGCCGAGCAGGTTGTCAACTTGGCTGCGCACGGCGGCTCCGGCCAATATCTGGGCCGTCTGCTGGAACGACGCGGCGCTGAGGAAACTTTCGGTGGCAAGCGCGGCCTTGGTGATGCCGTGGATGAACTTCTTGCACACGGGGGGAACGCGCAGTTTGCGCACATAGGTCATGCGGACGACGAGCGTGACATCCTCGGTCTGGCCTGCGGCGGGTCGCAGGCTGAGCTGGGGAACGCGCGCGGCGATGATGCGCGCGGCGTGTTCCTCTGTGAGCGTGGTGCCCGCGGCGATGGCGTCTTTGCCCTCGTCCGTGACGACGCGGCGCAGCGTGACCTTGCCGACGACGGCGTTGAGCAGTTCGCCCGCGAGGTAGTCGTCAAGCTGCACGCTCTGTTCGTCGTCGGTGAATACCAGCGTGTGGATTTCTCCGTCCAGTATCGCCCGGATCACGGACGCATCGACGATCTTCGGCAGGCCGGGCACCGGGTTGCCCTCCGCGTCGAAGGCGGCGGCAAGGCCCTTGCCCCAGTGAGTGCTGATGAGGCGCTCGCGCAGGTAGTCGGCGACGTTGATGTGCTGCACGTTCTTCCAGACGCGGATACTCTCCACGGGCGCGGCGCTGAGAGCCTGCACGACGCGCGCGTCGATGAGTTCGTCGGCGCGGGCGACGACGGTTCCGTCTGGCAGTTCCACGTCGCGCGCCAGAAACGCGGCGTCGGTCAGCTTGCGCAGACGCTCCACGTCGCGGTAGCGGTGCGGCGCGGCGGGGCTTGACGTAACGCGGCTCAAGTCGTCGAGGGTCAGTTCGCGGTCGCTTGACAGCACGGCGCCGTCGGCGCACTCGATAGGATCCACGGGACGGAAGCCTTTCAGCCGCGTGCGGAACGTGGCCTCGCCCACCACCACGGTGAGCGGCCCCTCGGCGTCGGCCGCGTGGAGACGGGAGGCGGGCGTACCGGGCTTGAGCAGAAGTTCCACAAGCTCGCGGTCAAACGGAGTCTTGATACGCGAGGCGATCTCGGGCGTGGGGTGCATGCCCTCCACCCCGACGAACGTGGCGCCGGAGAGGGTGGCGACGGCCTCGTTGAGATTGCGCTCGTTCTCGGCGGCCAGCCTGTCGATCTCCTTCCGCACGTCGCTGGCCCACACAAGTTCGCCGGCGACGAGCGACGTATCGCCCTCGTCGATGACGCGCAGACGGTTGATGGGGGCCACCTTGCGCAGGATCACCTCGATGTGCTTGTTGTTGATGGACACGCCCTGCGAACGGTAGACGTTCTGGATGTTGTCCACAAGGTACTTCTGCACGGCCTCCTGCCCCTCCACCTCGAGCAGCTGCTGCGGGTCAACGTAGCCGTCGGTTATTTGCCTGTCGGCGGTAACTTCGTCGCCTTCCTTCACCTGAAGGTTCTGCGAGGCGGGAATGTTGTACGTGATCTTCTGCACGACATCGCTACCGTTGGGCGTGCCCTCGATGATGACCTTGCGCTTGCCCTCAAGCTCGCGCACCTCGGCCACGCGGCCGTTGAGACCGGCCAGATAAGCCACCTTCTTGGGGCGTCTGGCCTCGAAAAGCTGCTCGATCCTGGGAAGGCCCTGCGTGATGTCCTCGCCCGAGATGCGCACGCCGCCGGTGTGGAACGTGCGCATGGTCAGCTGCGTGCCGGGCTCGCCGATGGACTGCGCGGCGACCACGCCGACGGCCTCGCCGATGTTGACCATCTTGCGGCTTGAAAGATCCACGCCGTAGCACTTGCGGCAGATGCCGTAGGGCGACTCGCAGCTGAGAGGGCTGCGCACCCAGACGGAGCCGCGAAGTTTCTCGATCTTCTCGGCGATCTCGGGCGTGATGAGGCCGTTTTTCTCCACAACCACCTCGCCCGTGGCGGGATCGACGATCTTCTCCAGACTGGTGCGGCCGTTGATGCGCTCGCTGAGGGAGATGACGACGGTGTCGTCGCTCATCATGGGCTCGATCTTGATGCCCTTCTCGGTGTGGCAGTCCTCCTCCATCACGATGATGTCCTGCGCCACGTCCACAAGCCTGCGCGTGAGGTAGCCCGACTTGGCGGTGCGGAGCGCCGTGTCGGTGAGGCCCTTCCGCGCGCCGTGCGTAGAGATGAAGTACTCCAGCATGTTCATGCCTTCGCGGAAGTTGGTGGTGATGGGGTAGTCGATGATGCGTCCGGTGGGATCGGCCATCAGCCCGCGGATGCCGGCCATCTGCGCCAGCTGCCCCTTGCTGCCGCGCGCGCCGGAATCGACCATCATGCGCAGCGGGTTGTTCACGTCCATGCGGTCGAGAATAGAGTCGCCGATCCTGCCGGCGGCCTCGGACCACAGCTTTTCCTTCTGGTTGAGGTACTCGTCCTCGGTGAGGATGCCCATCTCGTACTGCTCGCGGATACGCTCGTCCACGGCGAACGACTCGGACACAAGCCGCTGCTTCTCGGGCGGGATCACGATGGCCCGCATCTGGAAACTCAGTCCGCTGACGCACGACCAGTGGTATCCCAGGCTCTTGATCGAGTCGAGCACATCGACCATCTCGATGTGGCTGAGATAGTCGTAGGCGCGGTCGAGCATGGCGCTGAGGTCTTTCTTGCCCAGCTGGAAGTTGACGTAGCGCAGGCGCGGGTTGATGTGCAGGTTGAACAGCGCGCGTCCCGGCGTGGTTATCAGCCAGCGGCGCGTCGGCGGGTCGAGGAAGTCGCTGTCCTCCATGCCCTTTTTGGTGAGGGGCTTCCAGTCGGGGTTCCAGCGAAGGTACACGCGCGAGTTGACGTGCACGATGCCGTGGTCGAGCGCGGTCATCACGTCCTCGATGCTGTCGTAGTACGTGCCCTCGCCCTGCTTGCCGGGCACCATGTTCGTGATGTAGTAGATGCCCAGCAGGATGTCCTGCGTGGGAGAGACGATTGGCTTGCCGCTCGCGGGCGAAAGCAGATTGTTGGCGGCCAGCATCAGCATTCTCGCCTCAGTCTGCGCCTCGATGGAAAGCGGCACGTGCACGGCCATCTGGTCGCCGTCGAAATCGGCGTTGAACGCGGTGCAGACCATCGGGTGCAGGCGGATGGCCTTGCCCTCCATCAGGATGGGCTCGAACGCCTGAATGCCCAGTCTGTGCAGCGTGGGGGCGCGGTTGAGCATCACGGGGTGATCCTTGATGATCTCCTCGAGGATATCCCACACCGACTCGTCTCCGCGCTCGATCATGCGCTTGCCGTTTTTCACGTTGATGGCCACGCCGCGCTCCACCATCTTCTGGATGACAAAGGGCTTGAACAATTCGAGCGCCATCTGCTTGGGAAGGCCGCACTGGTACAGCCGCAGGAACGGGCCGATGGCGATGACGGAGCGGCCGGAGTAGTCCACGCGCTTGCCCAGCAGGTTCTGGCGGAAACGGCCCTTCTTGCCACGCAGCAGATCGGACAGGCTCTTGAGCGGCCGGTTGCCCGCGCCGAGCACGGCCTTGCCCACGCGGCCGTTGTCGATGAGCGCGTCAACCGACTCCTGCAGCATGCGCTTCTCGTTCCGCACGATGATCTCGGGCGCCTTCAGTTCCTTCAGCTTGCTCAGACGGTTGTTGCGGTTGATCACGCGGCGGTACAGGTCGTTGAGGTCGGACGTGGCAAAACGCCCGCCGTCCAGCTGCACCATGGGCCGCAAGTCGGGCGGGATCACGGGCAGCACCTTGAGCACCATCGACTGCGGCGCGCAGTCGCCCTTGCGGAAGTCCTCCACCACCTGGAGACGCTTCAGCACCTTGCGGCGTTTCTGGCCCGTCGTCTCGGACAGTTCCTCGCGAAGCTCCTGCACCAGATGCGACAGATCCATCGAGCTGAGTTTTTCGTGTACGCCCTCGGCGCCGATGCCGGCTTTGAACTTGGGGTCGTAGGCGGCGCATAACTGCTGTTCGCGCTCGATGATGATGTCGCAGTCGCCGAAGGGCGAGTCGCCCTCGTCGATCACGAGATAGCAGGCGTCCTCCACCACCACGCTCTCAAGCTGCGAAGTGAAGCGGTGCGGGTACTTCTCCTGAAACAGCGTGTGCTCCGTCTGCGAGAGAATCTGTCCTTTTGAATACGGCAGGCGCGTCGCCGACGTGACGATAAAACACTCCTGCGTGCCGCTTTTGCGGCGCTCGGCCTCCACGTCGAGTCCGGAAGCGCGCATGGCCGCGAGCGCGCTTTCGGCCACCACGTCGCCCGGCCCGCGCCCGTTTTCGCCCCCGCCGGGCGCGGACGATCCGCCGACGGAGAGGATCGTCCACGCCGGCTCGGCCGAAAAGGCGTCGTTTCCCCAGTCGGCGCGGCAGCGTGTCAGCTGAGACGAGGTGATCACATCGCCCTCGGCCAGCGGCACGTCGTCGGTGGTGAGAATGCGGTAGGCCTCCTCGGCCCTGAACATGGGGTCGTAGTGCCTGTGCACTTTCATCTCGGACTCGGAAATAACGTCGTCCTTGGCGGCCAGATCGGGGCGCTTGCCCTCGATGACCACCTTGTAGGCGGCCTCGCGCTTGCGCAGCGGCGCGAAGTACACAACGCGCTCCAGCATCTTGGTGGGCGTGCCGAGCAGCAGGCTGAGACGGCTGGGGATGCCGCGCAGATACCAGATGTGCACCACGGGAGCCGCCAGTTCGATGTGCCCCATGCGCTCGCGGCGGACGCGGTTGTCGGTCACCTCGACGCCGCAGCGGTCGCACACGACGCCCTTGAACTTAAGGCCGGTCTTTTTGTACTTGCCGCAGGCGCACTCGTAGCTTTTGGTAGGGCCGAAGATGCGCTCGCAGAACAGCCCGTCGCGTTCGGGCCGGAGGGTTCTGTAGTTGATCGTCTCGGGCTTTTTCACCTCGCCGTGCGAGAACGCCCTGATCTGCTCGGGCGTGGCAAGGCGCAGGCGGATACCGACGATTTCTTTATTCATGAGGAGAATCGCTCCTTTTCTGTGTCTCGATTCCGTGTCTATATAAAAGGAAGAAACGGCGGGGCGGCTCGGGTCGCCCGGCGGCGCTACCGCTCGTCCTCGGGCAGACCGTCCGCGAGATCGCTTTCAAGTTCCTCCTCCGACGGCACCTCTATCGTCTCGTCGGGGTTGAAACCGGCGTCGGCCTCGGGCTCGGCGCCGGCGGAAAAATCGCTCTCGCCGGCTTCGTTTTCGGCTTCGCCCTCGGCGCTCCCGTCTTGAGCGCGCTGAACGGACACGGGGGCGAACATCAGGTCGCGCGCGGTGATCCTGTCGATGTCGCTCGGGCGGCGCGGGCCGTCGTCGTCATCGTCGATCTGCAGCGGGCCGGACGTGCCGTCGCTGTAGTCGATCGACACCGTGAGGCCCAGGCCTTCAAGCTCCTTGACGAGCACCTTGAAACTCTCGGGCACGCCCGGCTGAGTGAGGTTCTGGCCCTTGACGATGCGCTCGTAGGTCTTGAGACGGCCGTGAATGTCGTCGGACTTGACGGTGAGCATCTCCTGCAGCACGTGCGAGGCGCCGTATCCCTGCAGCGCCCACACTTCCATCTCGCCGAAGCGTTGGCCGCCGAACTGGGCCTTGCCGCCCAGCGGCTGCTGCGTGATGAGGCTGTAAGGCCCGACGGAGCGCGCGTGCAGTTTGTCGTCCACCAGATGGTTGAGTTTGAGCATGTACATCACGCCCACGGTGCTTGGCTCGGCCATCAGGTCGCCGGTTCTGCCGTCGCGCAGGCGGATCGTGCCGCCCGGTGACAGCTTGTCTTTCAGGTCGGGGTCGCGGGCGGCGATGTCTTCAAGCATCGCGTAAATCTCATCTTCGGTGGCGCCCTCGAATACGGGCGTACCCACGTACCAGCCGTTTTTCATCGCCACGAAACCAAGGATGACTTCGAGCACCTGCCCGAGGTTCATGCGGCTGGGCACGCCCAGAGGGTTGAGGCACACATCGACGGGCGTGCCGTCGGGCAGATAGGGCATGTCCTCCACGGGCAGGATGCGCGACACGACGCCCTTGTTGCCGTGGCGGCCGGACATCTTGTCGCCCACGGTGATCTTGCGCCACTGCGCCACGTACACCTTGACCACTTCGTTGACGCCTGGGCTGAGCGACTCGGGGTTCTTCTCGCGCGTGAGGCGCTTCACGTCAACCACCTTGCCGTGCGTGCCGTGCGGCAGGCGCAGCGACGTGTCGCGCACCTCGCCGGCCTTTTCGCCGAAGATGGCGCGCAGCAGTTTCTCCTCGGGGCTGTGGTCGCTTTCGCCCTTGGGCGTCACCTTGCCCACGAGAATGTCGCCGGGGTAGACCTCCGAGCCTTCGCGAACCACGCCGTCGGCGTCGAGGTTGCGCTTGGCATCCTCGCCCACGTTGGGAATGTCGCTTGTGATCTCCTCGGGCCCCAGTTTGGTGTCGCGCGAGTCGATCTCGTACTCCTCGATGTGGATCGACGAGAAATAATCTTCTTTGACCAGCTTTTCGCTGAGCAGGATGGCGTCCTCGTAGTTGTAGCCCTCCCACGGCACGAAGGCGATCACCACGTTGCGCCCGAGCGCCAGTTCGCCGCCGTCAACGGACTGCCCGTCGGCCAGCAGCTGCCCTTCGGCCACGCGCTCGCCCGCGTCCACGACGGGGCGCTGATGGATGATCGTGCCCTGGTTGGAGCGGCTGAACTTGTCCAGCTCCATCACGTGCCGCGCGCCGTCGTCGCCGGCCACTTCCACGCGGTCGGAGTCAACGTAGCTGACGGTTCCGCCGCAGGGCGAGTAGACGCAGCAGCCGGAGTCGCGCGCCACGCGCTCCTCGATGCCCGTGCCCACGTAGGGTGCCTTGGGCAGCAGAAGCGGCACGGCCTGGCGCTGCATGTTGGAGCCCATCAGCGCGCGGTTGGCGTCGTCGTGCTCAAGAAACGGAATAAGGGCCGCCGAGGCCGACACCACTTGCCGCGACGACACGTCGAGAAAGTTGACCTGCCGCGGCGGCACCTTGACGATGTCGCCCTTGTAGCGCGCGTAGACGGCGTCCTCCGTCAGGCGTCCCGTCTCGGGGTCGTAAGGCGTGTTGGCGCGGCCCACGTAGCAGTTGTCCTCCTCGTCGGCCGACAGGTACACCACGTCCTTCGGATCCATCGTGACGTAACCGTCGCGCACGGGGCGGCGGGGCGTGATCAGAAAACCGTACTCGTTGAGCCGGGCGTAGGTGGCCAGCGACGTGACCAGACCGATGTTGGGGCCTTCGGGCGTCTCGATGGGGCAGATGCGGCCGTAGTGCGTGTAGTGCACGTCGCGCGCTTCAAACCCCGCCCGCTCGCGGCTGAGACCGCCGGGGCCGAGCGCCGACAGGCGGCGCCGGTTCGTCAGTTCCGACAGGGGGTTGTTCTGATCCATGAACTGCGAAAGCTGCCCCGAGCCGAAGAACTCGCGCAGCGCCGCCGAGATGGGCCGCACGTTGATAAGGTCGCGCGCCGTGGCCTTGTTCAAATCGGCCACGGTGGTCATGCGCTCGCGCGCAATGCGCTCAAGCCGCAGCATGCCGATCCTCAGCTGGCTCTGCAGCAGCTCGCCGATGGCGCGCACGCGCCTGTTGCCAAGGTGGTCGATGTCGTCGGTGTGCTCCTCGCCGATCTCGGGGAACGTGACATCGTCGCGCTGCTCCTCCGTGTCGCGCAGGGCCACAAGCCCCTTCACGACGCGCACCAGATCGGCGAGCGTGAGGAGATACTCGTCGCGCGGCAGCGAAAGCCCCAGACGGCGGTTCATCTTGTAGCGGCCCACGCGGCCAAGCGTGTAGCGCCTCGGGTCGAGGAACAGCTGGTCGAAGTACTCGCGCGCCCCCTCGATGCGCACAGGCTCGTTGGGCCTCATGCGGCGCAGGATCTCGAGCAGGGCTTCGTCGGTGCTGGACACGTTGTCCCTGTCCAGCAGCGCCGCGAACAGGGGCGCTATCTTCCACAGGCGCAGCCGCGTTCTCCCCTGCCCCCACAGCATCTCGAGCGCGTCCTTGCCCACGCGCGTGCCGGCGCGCAGAAGCTCCTGACCGCGCGCGTCGGTGACATCCTCGGCCAGCAGACGGCCCGTCACGTCCTCGGCCACGATGTCCACTTCCTCCACCGTGCCGCCGAACGCGCGCAGGAGTTCCTCGTCGGCGCCCAGACCGAACGCGCGCAGAAGCAGCGTGGCGGGCAGCTTGCGGCGGCTGTCGATATTGACGGAGAGCGAGTCTCCCGCCATCACGAACTCCACCCAGGCGCCGCGCTCGGGAATGATCTTGGCCGAGTAGTTCTGCACGCCCGACGCGCCCGCCTCCGACTTGAAGTACACGCCGGAACTGCGCGCGAGCTGGTTTATCACCACGCGCTCGCTACCGTTGATGATGAACGTGCCGCGCGCCGTCATGACGGGGAAGTCGCCAAGGTAGATCTCGTCCTCGCGAATTTCGTGCACGCGGTCGTTGTGCAGGCGCACGCGCACGCGCACCGGGCGATCCCACGTGCGCTCCTCGTGCTTGGCCTCGCGCTGGCTCAGTTTTGGCCCGTCCATCGTGTAATCGAGGAACTCGAGGCGGAACGTGTTGTCAAAGTTGGAAATCGGCGAGATCTCGCGGAGGAGTTCCTGCAGGCCGAAGGGCTCGCGCTCGCCGGGAGGAGTGTCCTCCTGAAAGAAGCCGCGGTAGGACTCCCTCTGCACTTCCACCATGTCGGGGAGCGGGACAAGATCGCGCCGGTCACCGAAAATCAGGCGCTGACGGTTCTTGTTCACCTGGACGTATTCTGACATGCGTTGTTCGACCTCCATCGTCGGTGAAAAGTCTAAATAGAAAGAAAATTTCGCTCTCACGGCGCGCCCGCAGCGCGCGGCACGCTTCCATAAGTGACAAAAACGCGCGCGACACGCGCGACACGCGACGGCGGGCGCGGGGGCCGCGCGCCGGGAGCCGGGAGCGCGGAAAACGAAAAGGGCTGCATAAAGCGCCGTGCTTCATGCAGCCCTCACGTATCGGCGACGAATTCATCCCTTCGGCAAAGAAGAGATGGTGCCCGAGGGGAGACTCGAACTCCCACAGGCTAGTGCCCACTAGAACCTGAATCTAGCGCGTCTACCAATTCCGCCACCCGGGCGTTTCCT
>CAZRXR010000051.1:0-12874 GCA_964604125.1 uncultured Synergistaceae bacterium | reverse complement strand
GTCATCATGCCGTTGGAGGAGAGGATTCGGAGCGCGCGGCGCGAGGCGTCGAATTCGACCGGCAGGGTGATCAGGTGAAAGACGAGCACGCCGGCAAAGAGCAGGATGCCCAGGTTCATCAGCCTCGACGCTCCCGCCCACAGGCCGACGATGAACAGGGGGATAGACGCCTGCGACGCGATATTCGTGACGGGGACGAGCGCGCCGCGGAGTTTCAGCGGGAAGTAGCTCTGGGCGTGCTGCACGGCGTGTCCCACCTCGTGGGCGGCCACGCCGATGGCGGCGATCGACGTGCTGTTGTAGACGGACTCGGACAGCGAAAGGCTGCGATCCCTCGGGTCGTAGTGATCCGTCAGCTGCCCGGCGATGGCGCGGACGGGCACTCGCGAGAGGCCGTAGCTGTCGAGGATGGCTCTGGCGGCCGCGTGGGCCGTGATCCCGCTGCGCGAGCGGATCCGGGAGTAGCGGTCAAACGTCCTCTTGAGTTTGATCTGCACAAACAGGGGTACCAGAAACACGAGGAAAAAATACCACATCGGGGTGTAGTAGAAGAACACGCGATCAACTCCTTCGTCGAAATGCTTTTCCGCTTTCGCGCCGGACGCGGCGGGCGAAAGCGCTCTCCGCGAAAAACGATGTTTCCGCGCGGTTATTTTTTGTAGAACTTCGCGATCGACTCGACGACCCAGACCTGCTCGTCCATCGTCAGGCCGGGGAACACGGGAAGGGCCAGGCACTCGCGCGCGAGGCGCTCGCTCTCGGGGTAGTCGCCCTCCTTGCCGCCCAAAAACGCGAAGCACTTCTGCAAATGCAGCGGCAGGGGGTAGTAAACGCGGGTGGCGATGCCCTCGGACGCGAGACAGGCCATCAGCTCGTCGCGGCGGCGCGCGCGGACGACGTACTGGTGGTACGTGTGCCGGTTGCCGGGCGTCTCGCGGGGAAGGCGGACGAACTCGTCAAGTCCGTTTTCGGCAAAGAGCATCCTGTAGCGGTCGGCGACCCGTCTGCGCTCCTCCACGCACTCGTCGAGGTGGCGCAGGTGCACGCGCAGCACCGCGGCCTGAATGGCGTCGAGGCGGCTGTTGAGGCCCACCTCGTCGTGATAGTAGGTCGTGCCGGCGCCGTGCACGCGCAGGCGCGAAAGGCGCTCCGCGAGCGCGTCGTCGTTCGACGTGACCATGCCGCCGTCGCCGTAGCCGCCGAGATTCTTCGTGGGGAAAAACGATATGGCCCCCAGGCCGCCCCAGCCGCCGCAGCGCACGATGCGCCCGCCGGCCAGGCGCCACGCGCCGAACGCCTGCGCGCAGTCCTCGACGATGCCGACGCCCCGTTGCCGCAGGACGGGGACGACGCGCTCCATCTCGGCCATCTGGCCGAACAGGTGTACGGGCAGGAAGACTTTTGTCTTCGGGCCGATCTTTTCGAGGGCCTTGTCGGGGTCGATGTTGTAGCTTCCGGGATCGATGTCGGCGAAGACGGGCGTGGCCCCGAGGCGCGTGACGGCGCTGACGGTGGCGAAGAACGTGAACGGCGTCGTGACGACTTCGTCGCCGGGCTTCACGCCGAGCGCGATCAGGTCGAGCAGGAGCGCGTCGGAGCCGGAGGCGCAGCCGACGGCGTGTTTCACTTCAAGATAGCGGGCCGCCTCGGTCTCGAAGGCTTTCACTTCGGGGCCGAGGATGAAGTTCTGGCTTTCGACGACGCCGCGAATCGCCTCGGCGACCTCGTCCTTTACGAGCGCGTAGCGCCGCTTCAGGTCGAGCGTCGGAAGGGTTCTCTTTTCGGGCATGGGAATAGCATCTCCTCACTGATTTCGCGGCGGTGGCCGCTTATATCCGGCTGTATAATTATCACAGCGGGCGGAGAAAATTCGGCGGTTTATGCTATTTTATCACGTTCGCGCCCCCGCGCCACAAAAAACTGATACAATATCGCCGAACCCCATCTTTTTCGAGCAAAGGAGGCTGCGCGATGAGACCGTTCGTCACGCTTCTTTCAGTCGGCGCGGTCGCCGCCTACGGCTGCGCCGTCGCGGGCATGGGCGGCTACCTCGCGGGGCGCGGGAACCCGCGCTACATCGTCTGGGGGCTGCTGTGCGGCACGCTCTGCGGCGCGTCGGCGCTGTATCTGTTTAAAAAGCACCCCGAGGCGTTCTTCGCCGACGGGCCGAAATGAGCGCCCGTCGCGGCGCGAAACGAAAACAAAAAAGCGCGGCCTGAAAAAGGTCACGGCCCCGCGGGGGCGCGTGTTTTTCAGGCCGCGCTTTCCGTTACCGCGCTCTGGGGCGCAGCGACACGACAGCCGCCTCGCCGCCGAGCAGGCTGATTGTCGCGAGGAGCGCGCTTTTCCGCCCGGCTTCTTCAAGCCCGCTCCCGGCGCCCTCGCGCACGTAGAAGCGCCCGAGGCCCGCCCCGTAGTCCATCTTTGCCGTTCCGGGGATCTGTCCCGCATGTCCGGCGCTTATCACGCGCCCTTTCAAGTACGGCCCCCGAGGCGGCTCTTTGGCGGCGCGGGCGGCGATCCACACGCCGTCTTCGCCCTCTTTGAGCTCGACGCACCACTGGACGCCCGGCCGGACGGCCTCGTCACGGGGCGTCCCGCCCGGGACATCGAACAGGCCGAGCGGCAGCGTCTCCACGTCGAAATCCAGCGCCACGTAGTCGCCCCGGAAGATGTCGCGCGGATCGACGGGACGCGCGGCGAGAACGACTTTCGCGCCGAACGTCAGGATGATCTGGGGCTTGAGTGGCAGCGAGAGCAGGATCAGCAGCGGCGCCAGCGCCGCGAGGACGAATTTTCTCCGCAGACGGCGCGGGTCAGTCATCGCCGCGCTCCTTTCCGGAACGCGCGCCGCGCTCCAGCCAGAGTCCCGCCGACAGGCAGAGCGCGCCGAGAGCCGAGAACGCCGTCGCCTTTGAGACGAAGCCGAAAAGGCGGTCGGCGAAGTATCTCAGCGCCATCAGGACGAGAAACGCCGCCGCCGCGCGCGAGCCGCGACGCAGTCTGTACGCCATCAGCGCGACCGTGAGGGCCGCCGCGACGGCCGCCATGACGCCGCGCGCGCCGAGCGGAAAGTCCGCCGCCCACGGCGGGATAAGCGCCGCGGCGCGGTTCAGCCAGCGCCAATCGCGCCACAGGTCGGGGACGCTCAAGGCCAGGCCGGTAAACCCGGCCAGCGGGCCGCCCCAGCGCGCAAGCGCCGACGGCAGCGGCCGCCCGTCGGACGCCTGAAAGGCGGCGAAGCAGACCGAGCCGGCGAACCAGAGGACAAGCAGCGCCGTGACAGGATCGGCCGCCCTCTCGATCCGCGAGTAGACGAAAAACAGCGTCGGCGGCGCCGAGAGACAGAAGAACCCGCCCCGCGCCGCGCCGAGCGTCAGCCACGAGACGGCGAGCGCCGCCGCCGGGAGAATGTCGCTCCGCAGCGGGGACATGCGCGCGGCTTCATAGAAAAAAGACGGGTCGCCGCCGACGACGAACACAGCCACGAGCGTCTGGAACAGCGCCGTCTGCGCCCTGTCGCGCAGCAGGAGCGCCCCGGGCAGCACGCCCGCGGCCCAAAGGCCGAACGCCGTTGACCAGTGCCCGCTTTGGTGGTACATCTGCGCGACGAGGAAGACGCCCGCGCCGAAGATCAGCGAGGCCAGCAGGAACAGCGCGCGCGCCGCGCGGGGAGACGAAAGCGCGTTCGCCGCGGCGGCGGCCGCGCAGGCCAGATAGGCCCCCACGATAACGGCCTCCCGGGCCGCGCGCGGGATGTTCTGCCAGTTCGCGGCGACGGCGCAGATAACGCCCAGCCCGAGCAGCAGCGCCCCGCCGCTCAGGAGCGCCCGGGAGACGCTGTACGGCCGCGTCTCGTACAGCGCGGAGACGGCCTCCGCCTGCTCCGGCGTCAGCAGCGAGGCATCGACCCACGCCGACAGCTCCCCGCGCAGGAACTCGAAGGCGCGGCGCGATACGCGGCGCGTCATCGCCGCGCGCCCCGGCGGGGCGAGTTTCGCGGCGGCCGGAGCGCCGCCGCGCGGACGACAGGATTTTTCAATGGGAAAACCTCCGTTTTCGTCGAAAGATGGCTCTATTGTACCCCTTTTTCGCTGAAAAGCGGCTCGCCGGGAATGAAGGCGTGATATAATTTTTTTGCGAACCCCCCGAAAAATTCCGCGCGGAGCCGCGCCACCCGTGAACTTCGCCGCCCGCGCCGCCGCGCTGTACGAACGGGCCGAATACGCCGGGAAATTCGATCCCCGTCCCGCCGGGTCGGGGGACTTTCAAACTCCGGGGTCGCGGAGGGGCGCCGGGCGTTTTCGCGCGCCGAGGCGTGACGCGCGCGGAACGCGGGAAGGAGGGAGACCGTGGACATCGCGGAAAAAATCTTCGGCGCCGCGATCGAATGCGGCTTCGACGACTGCGGCGTCATCGCGCCGGAGCGCCTTGACGGCTGCGAAAAATTTTTGAGGGAGAGGATAGAGAAGGTTCCCGCCGCCGCCGGCTTTTACGAACATCTGGCCGAGATCTACCGCCCCGCGCGCGAGCGCTTTCCGTGGGCGCGGTCGGTGATCGTCTGCGCCGCCGAGTACGGGAAATACCGCTACCCCGCCGCCATGCGCGGCCGTTACGCCAAGGCGTTCTTCCTCTCGCCGGAGGAGGATCGCGCCGGGGGGTACGACGCGCCGGGATTTGAGCGTCGGCTGGCGGAACTGGGCATCCGCTTTGCCGGCGGCGATCCCGTGCCGCTGCGCCGCGCCGCCGAGCTGGCCGGGCTGGGCGTCGTGAGGCGCAACAACTTTTTGTATACACGTCGCGGCTCGTATCTCAACCTGACGGCCTATGTCGCCGACTGCGAATGTACGCTTATCCGCCCGGCGGCGCTCCGTCCGTGCGCCCCTTCCTGCGACAGGTGCCGGAAGGCGTGCCGCGTGGGGGCGCTGTGCGCGCCCTACACGATGGATCCGACGCGCTGCGTGTCTTTCTGGACGACGTTCGGAAAGGGCGCGATCCCGCCGTCGCTGGACGAGGCGGACTTCGGCGAGTGGCTGTGCGGCTGCGACGACTGTCAGGACGCCTGCCCTTACAACAGCGGGCACGATTGGGACGTTGGAGAGCCGTTCTCCGACCTCGGGGAGATCGCCCGAAAGATCGCGCCTGAAAACCTGTCCGCGCTGACGGACGAGTTTTTGATCGAGGAAGTCATCTTCAAAACACGCGGGCATATGGAGCCGGGCGACACCGGCGTTCTGCGCCGCGCGGCGCTCCGCGCGCTGAAGAACCGGCGCGGGGACGGCGCGCGCTGAAAACGCGCTTTCGCGAAAGCTGTTACGGGCCTTGCCCGCGGCGATTTTTTTTCGGCACAGCGGCGGTTTGTCTGCTATAATAGGCGGGTTAAAGCCGCTCGCGGCGCGGGCCGGGCGAAAGGAGGAAACGCGCGTGTTCATTCCCGTCGAGGGCGAGGACTGCGTTTTTCTGGAGGACGTTGTCGCGCTCGTGCGCGAAGGCGGCGTGACCGCCGTGTACTACGCCGACGGGCGCGTGCGCTTCACGGGCTTCCGCCCTTGCACGCTGGCGCGCCGCCTGCGGGAGATGATGTCGGGCGCGGCGCGCCCGAGGCCGCGCGGCGGACGGCCCGAAAGAGCGGCGGGAGGTTAAATCGTTCATGAGCACACAGTACACAGCCGAAGACATACAGATTCTCGAAGGGCTTGACCCGGTTCGCAAGCGCCCGGGCATGTACATCGGCGACACAACCTCGCGCGGGCTGCACCACTGCGTCTACGAGGTTGTGGACAACTCCGTTGACGAGGCGCTGGCCGGCTTCTGCACCGAGATCACCGTCACGCTGCACGCCGATCAGAGCGTCAGCGTCGCCGACAACGGGCGCGGCATCCCCGTTGACCCTCACCCCTCCAACGGGAGGCCCGCGCTCGAGGTCGTGCTCACGGTGCTGCACGCCGGCGGCAAGTTCGACAACCACAACTACAAGATCTCGGGCGGACTGCACGGCGTGGGCGTGTCGGTCGTCAACGCGCTCTCGGAGTGGCTCGAGGTGACGGTGCGCCGCGACGGCAGGGAGTGGCGCGAGCGGTTCGAGCGCGGCGTGCCCGTCACCGATCTGACCGGCGGAACCCCCGCGTCCGGGCGCGGCACCACCGTCACGTTCAAGCCCGACGCCGAGATCTTCGACGAAGTGGCGTTTTCCGCCGAGACGCTCGCCGGGAGATTCCGCGAGATGGCGTTTCTCATCCCCGGGCTTAAGTTCGTGTTCATCGACGAGGCCGACGGCAAGACGTGGACGTTCCACTACGAAGGCGGCGTGGGCGAGTTCGTCAGGTACCTCGACGACGGCAAGGAACTTCTCACGCCCGATCCCGTCGTCGTGCGCGGCGCGAAGGACAGCGTCTCCGTCGAGATGGCGTTCCAGTACACCGGCGAGTACGTCGAGCGGCTGTTCTCGTTCGCCAACCTGATAAACACCATCGAGGGCGGCACCCACGTGGCCGGCCTGCGCAGCGCCATGACGCGCGGCATCAACGAGGGCGCGCGCCGCGCGGGCGTCCTCAAAGAGAAGGACGAGAACCTCTCCGGCGAGGATCTGCGCGAGGGGCTTACCTGCGTGCTCTCCGTCAAGCTCCCGACGCCGCAGTTCGAGGGGCAGACCAAGACCAAGCTGGGCAACGGCGAGGTGAAGGGCATCGTCGATTCGATCGTCTACGAGGGGCTGATCGCCGCCCTCGAGGAGCAGCCCGCGCTCATCAAGCCCATCGTCGAAAAGGCCGTTCGGGCGCGGCAGGCGCGCGAGGCGGCCAAGAAAGCCCGCGAGCTTGTGCGCAAGTCGGCGCTGTCGGGGCTTTCGCTGCCCGGCAAGCTGACCGACTGCTCGAGCCGCACCGCCTCGGACTGCGAAGTCTACATCGTCGAGGGAGACTCGGCCGGCGGCAGCGCCAGACAGGGGCGCAACCCGAAGTTTCAGGCGATCCTGCCCCTGCGCGGCAAGATCCTCAACGTGGAAAAAGCCCGCATGGACAAGATCCTCGGCAGCAAGGAAATCCGCGCCATCATCACCGCGCTCGGCTGCGGCATCGGCGAGGATTTCGACATCGCGAAGCTGAGATACGGCAAAATCATCATCATGACGGATGCCGACGTGGACGGCGCGCACATCAGCACGCTGCTGCTGACGTTCTTCTTCCGCCACATGCGCGAACTGATCGAGAAGGGTCACGTCTATCAGGCCGTGCCGCCGCTGTACCGCGTGCAGATCGGCAAGAAGATCGACTACCTGTACAGCGACCGCGATCTGCGGAAGATGATGAACGGGCTGGAGGCCGAGGGCAAAAAGGCCGCCGTGCAACGCTACAAGGGCCTTGGCGAGATGAACGCCGAGCAGCTCTGGGAGACGACGATGGATCCGGCCACGCGCCTGCTCAAGCAGATCGACTTGGACGATCTGGCCGGCGCCGACGAGTACTTCGACATTCTGATGGGCGACCGCGTCGAACCGCGCCGGGCATTCATCGAACAGCACGCGCACGAGGTCGCCAACCTCGACGTGTAAGACCCGGACGGACGGAAAAAAAGCGCGTCCCGCGCTCTCGCGTAATGCGAAAGAGCGCGGGACGCGCTTTTTGTTTTTTCGGACTTCGCGGGGCGCGGCGCCGAAAAGCGCCGCGCGGCGGGCGAGAAAGGCGGCGCTACAGTCCTACGCTCGCGAGCGCCTCGTCGAGGTCGGCGATGATGTCCTCCGGTTCTTCCAGCCCCACGCTGAAGCGGATGAACCCTTTTCTGAACTTTTCGGGATAAAGGAGGATGCGCTCATCGTAACTCGGCTGGGGGAAAATCAGGCTTTCGTCGTGCCCGAGCGATACGGCGAACGTCACGACCTTCAGGGCGGCGCAGAACCGCTCCACGGTCTTGTCGTCCGTATCGACGCCGAACGAGATCACGCCGCCGTAACCGTTTTCCATCTGCCGTTTGGCGACCTCGTGGCCGGAATTGCCCGGCAGCCCCGGATAGGAGACGAACGTGACGTTTTTCCGCCGTTCCAGCCATTCCGCGACGATCTGCGCGGATTCGTTGATACGCCGCATCCTGAGCGGGAACGTGACGGAGCCGCGGAAAATCTGCCAGGCGTTGAACGGGCTGACGACGGCCCCTACGTTGACCTGCGCCTCGTAGCGGACGCGATCCATCGTTTCCAGATCGTCGGAGACGACGGCGCCCCCAAGGGCGTCGCCGTGCCCGTTGATAAACTTGCTCAGAGATTCCGCGACGAAATCGGCGCCGAGGCGGAGCGGCTTCTGGTTGTACGGCGACGCGAACGTGTTGTCAACGCAGAGCAGAGCGCCGTTTTCGTGGGCGATTTCCGCGACCGCCGCGATGTCGGTCACGCCGTTTGTGGGATTGTCCGGCGTCTCGATATGCACGAGCCGCGTCCCCGGCGTGATCGCCCTTTTAACTTCTTCGAGATCCGTCATGTCCGCCATGACCGTTTCCACGCCGAACTTGCGGTTGAACAGCTCGTGGAACAGCCGGTAGACCGCCATGTAGCTGACTTTCGGGTAGACGACCCTGTCCCCCGTCTTCAGGAGCGTCCAAAAGAGGGCGTGGAGCGCGGCCACCCCGCTGGCGAGCACGATGGCGTCGCCCGCCCCGTGCAGCGCGGCTATTTTCTCCTCCAGCCAGCGCTGGTTCGCGCTGCCGTTCCTCGCGTACATCAGAAGATCGGTTGACGAGTAATTGACCTTCGAGAGGTCGTCCGGCAGCTTGTAGCTGTTCGCCATGTGCAGCGGCCGCCTCACCGCCCCCGTTTCCGCGTCGTAGCCCGTCCCCGCGTGGACGGCACGGGTCGCGATGCCGTACCTCGCGAATGTGTTCTCTTTCTTCGCCATTTCGTCGTCCCCCGCGCCCGTCCGTGAGACGGGCGCATTCCAAAACCTCGCCGGCTTAAAAAAACGGCGTTTCCGCCCGCTTTCGTCGGTCATCGCCGCCGAAAGCGGCTTCTCCTTTTCGCGCGCGGGGGCGAAACCCTTTCGCCCCCTTTGTGTAAAAATTATCCCGGCAAAGCGATGGGTTTTTGCGGGAACGTTGTAAAAAACGAAAGCGGCGCGACGGACGCTTGTCCTACGCGCGCGTGCCGAAAAAGCCGCTCGGGGACAGCCGTTTTTCCAGACACCAGACGAGCGCCGCGCCGATCGCGGCCCCGGGGACAGAGCTGACGAGGAACGAACCCGACAAAAAGAGGAACCCGACGCTCCTGCCCATGACGGGGCCGAGCAGGGCCGAGGCCGCCCACGCGCCGACGATCCCCGTCCCGACCGGCTCGGCGCACGCCGCGGCGAGCGTGTACTTTTCGGGAAGGAAGCGCGCGGCGACGCCGACGAACAGCGCGCCGAACATGCTCCCCGGAAAGGCGAAAAGGCTCCCCGTGCCCAGCATGTTGCGCGCCACGCTCGTCACGAACGCCGCGCCCGCGGCCCACCACGGGCCGAGGAGAATCCCGGCCGCGACGTTCAGCGTGTGCTGAAACGGGAAACATTTCGCCGGCCCCAAAGGGATCGAAACGACGGAAAGGATCACTCCCGCGGCCGCGAGCACTCCGGCCAGAGCGGCCTTTCTGAAGACTCCGCTGTCTGTTTTTTTCGGCATGTCCTGTCTTTCCTTTCGCTATAAAACGCGCGGCTGTCCCGCGTCCGTCCGGCTCCCCGCGGACGCCGCGCGATCTGTTCGCGCGTTCAGTTCCGCGAGCCTGTCCAGAAATTCGACGCGGAACGAGTAGGGGCCGGAGGGCTTCGCGCGTTCGGCGCGCGCGGCGGCCGTTTTGAAAAGCTTCAGCGCGCGCAGCGACGCCTCGAACGGCGCCATGCGGGCGCAGAAAAGGGCCGTGGCGCCGCCGAGCGCGCAGCCTGTGCCGCTTGTCATGGCGAGCATCGGGGAACCGCCCTCCACCGTTTCGCGCCGCGTTCCGTCGGAGAGGAAATCGCGCTCGCCCGTACAGAAGACGACGGCGCCGAAACGTCTCGCGCACTCCGCCGTCAGTTCCGCCGCCCCGTCCTCGGCGCGCTCGCTTGAAACTCCCCGGGGAGCGACGTTTTTTCCGCACAGAGCCGCGATCTCCGAAAAATTCCCCTTGATCACGGAAAATCGAACCTCCGAGAGGAGTTCGTCGGCGATGCTCGTGCGGAAACGCGAAAAGCCGTAGCCGACCGCGTCCATCACGATCGGGCGCCCCGCGGAACGGGCCGCGCGCGCCGCCGCGAGATAGAGGTCTTTCGCGCGGTCGGGCGGCGTGCCGATGTTGACGAGTAGGGCGTCGCAGGCCGAAGCGATCTCCGCCGCTTCGTCGATCCGCGCCGACATAATGGACGAGCCGCCCAGCAGCGCCACGCAGTCGGCCTGCAGCTGGGCGGAAACGGAATTTGTTATCTGGTACACGAGCGGCCTAGCCATCGGTGTTCTCCTCCGGCGCCGCCTCGCGCGCGTCGTGTCTCATGCCGCGCCTCCTTCGGCGTGTAAAGCGCCCCGGCTGAAGGGGCGCGTCTTCCTCGGTACTCGATCCGCTTTTTTCCCCCGGACGGAAAACGAAAAGCCGGGCGAAAGGAAGCCATACCCGCGGTGGTATGCCCCAGTCGCCCGGCTTTTTCGGATTCCGCCGTCGATGAGCGTATTGTAGTTTTTTCCCCGCCCGCTGTCAAGCCCCTCGCGCGGGACGTTCAATAATGCGAGACAAACAGGGACGGGAATGGCGTCGAACGGTGGCTGTGTCAAGGCGGAGCCTGTCGGAGCAAACCGAAGGGCGGACGCGCCCTGTCCGCCGTGAATAAGACGGCGCGAACAGCGCGCCCCGGGCGGGGTGTGCGTCGGCGTCGGTACGGGAATTTTTTCTCTTTCGTCCGCTCAATCGGCTCTCCCCTGAACAGCCGACACTTTCCCGCTTTTCTCTTTCCGGCGCGGAGCGTTGAGAAACGCGCGCGGCGGAACACCCCCCTCGCGCGCGGGAGGTTCCGGCGCGCTTTTTGGGGGCTTTTTTCCGAAAACGGGCGCGAAAACGAAAAACGTTTTCCGCGCCGGGCTACCCCAGCAGCGCCAGCAGCAGACCGCCGCAGACCACGGAGCCGATCTGCCCGGCGACGTTGGCCGCCGAGGCCTGCATCAGCACGAACGTGCCCGGGTGTTCTTTGGCGGCCATCTGCTGTATCGTGCGCGACGACATCGGGAACGCGGAGATGCCCGCCGCGCCGATCATCGGGTTGATCTTGTCTTTCGCGAACAGGTTGAGCAGCTTGGCCGAGAGCACGCCGCCCGCCGTGTCCAGAACGAACGCCACAAGCCCCATGCCCAAAATGGCCAGCGTGTCGGGCCGCAGGAACCGATCGCCCGTCATCGTGCTCGAAATGCCCAGCCCCAGCATGATCGTGACGATGTTGGCCAGCTCGTTCTGGGCGCTCTGCGACAGGCGGTTGACGACGCCGCTTTCGCGCAGCAGGTTGCCGAACATCAGGAAGCCGATCAGCGTGGAGGACGAGGGCGCCAAAAGCCCCACGACGACGGTCACGGCGATCGGGAACAGGATCTTGGCGCGGCGGCCGACGGCGCGCCCCCTGACGTGCAGGGGCATCGTGATCGCGCGCTCTTTTTCGGTGGTCAGCGCCTTGATGACGGGCGGCTGGATCACCGGCACCATCGACATGTACGAGTAGGCCGCCACGGAGATGGGGCCGAGCAGGTTGGGCGCGAAGCGGCTCGACACGTATATCGACGTGGGCCCGTCGGCCGCGCCGATAATGCCTATCGAGGCGGCCTCCTTGACCGAGAAGCCGAACGAGTAGGCCAGCCCCATCGTCAGGAAGATGCCCGCCTGCGCCGTCAGCCCGAACAGCGCGTACACGGGCCGCTCCATCACGGGCGAGAAGTCCATCATCGCGCCGATGCCGATGAAGATCAGCAGCGGGAACATCTCGTTGGCGATGCCCGCGTCGAACAGCACGGACATCGCGCCGGGGACGACCGTGCCGTCCGCGGCGTGCGTCAGCGCGGCTGTCATCGGGATGTTGACGAGGATCGTGCCGAACCCCATCGGCAGTAGCAGCGACGGCTCGTACTCTTTGGCGACGGCCAGCCAGATGAGCAGCAGGCCGACGCATATCATCACGGCCTGCCGCCACGACATGATCGTTACGGCTTCAAACATGATTGACACCCTCCCGAAAATCCGGCGCGGGACAGTCCGCGCCGGACGAAACAGCCTCCCCCGGCGGGGGAAAAGCGAATACGCGCCCGCCCTCCGGCGGAAAAAACTTTCGCGCGCCT
This sequence comes from uncultured Synergistaceae bacterium, assembly GCA_964604125.1. GTDB lineage: Bacteria > Synergistota > Synergistia > Synergistales > Dethiosulfovibrionaceae > Pyramidobacter. Next base: position 574 of record CAZRXR010000051.1, on the reverse strand, counting down.
ACTCCTCCTGCTCCAGAGGCTTTCGCAGCAGGCCCAGATCCACGTGGCAGTAGCCGCCGGGCGTCTTTTTTAAATAGTCCTGATGATACTCCTCGGCGGGGTAGTAGTTGACGAGCGGCTCCACCGCCGTGACGACGGGCCTGCCCAGCTTTTTCTGCTCGGCGGCGAGCAGTTCCTCCGCGAGGGCGCGCTCGTCGCCGGCGCTGTAGAAGATCGCCGTGCGGTACATCGTGCCTCGGTCGGCCCCCTGCGCGTTGAGCGTCGTGGGGTCGATGACGCGAAGGAAGTGGCGCAGCAGCGTGCGCAGCGGCAGCGCGTCCGGATCGTAGTCGATCTTGCACGCCTCGGCGTAGCCGGTGCCGCCCGCTCTCACGTCGCCGTACGACGGGCGCGGCGTGCGCCCGTTGGCGTAGCCGACCTCGGTGGCGACGACGCCGCGAAGGCGGCTGAAATACGCCTGCACGCCCCAGAAGCAGCCTCCGGCCAGAATGACGCGCTTGATTGCCATCCGAACGGTTCCTCCCCTTTTATGATTTGCGAAACGGTCCGCGCCCCCCGCGCCGTTTCCGTTTCG
>CAZRXR010000050.1:8611-13107 GCA_964604125.1 uncultured Synergistaceae bacterium | reverse complement strand
GCGGCGGCCTCCTCGATGCGCATCTTGGGCAGGCCGGTGTCGATGGCCTTGGCCATGCCGCCCAGATCCTCCACCTCGCGGATATGCGCCCACGCGCGGCGGATCAGCTCGTCGGTGAGTGCTTCGACGTAGTACGAGCCGCCCCACGGGTCGATGACCTTGCACACCTTGGTCTCGTCCTGAATGTACAGCTGCGTGTTGCGCGCGATGCGGGCCGAGAAGTCGGTGGGCAGCGCGATGGCCTCGTCGAGGGCGTTGGTGTGCAGCGACTGGGTGTGCCCGAGCGCGGCGGCCATGGCCTCGACGCAGGTGCGCGTGACGTTGTTGAACGGATCCTGAGCCGTGAGGCTCCAGCCCGATGTCTGCGAGTGGGTGCGCAGGGCCATGGACTTAGTGTTTTTGGGGTCGAACTGTTTGACGATCTTGGCCCACAGCACGCGCGCGGCGCGCATCTTGGCGACTTCCATGAAGTAGTTCTTGCCGATGGCCCAGAAGAAACTGAGGCGCGGCGCGAAGTCGTCGATGCTCAGCCCGGCTTTGAGGCCCGTGCGGATATACTCAAGCCCGTCCGCCAGCGTGTAGCCCAGCTCGATGTCGGCGGTGGCGCCGGCTTCCTGCATGTGGTAGCCGGAGATGGAGATGCAGTTGAACTTGGGCATGTTGCGCGACGTGAACGCGAAGATGTCGCCGATGATGCGCATCGAGGCCGCCGGCGGATAGATGTAGGTGTTGCGCACCATAAACTCTTTGAGAATGTCGTTCTGGATGGTGCCGCTCAAGACCTTCATATCGACGCCCTGCTCCTGCGCGGCGACGATGTAGAAGGCCATGACGGGCAGCACGGCGCCGTTCATCGTCATCGACACCGACATCTGCCCCAGCGGAATGCCGGAGAACAGGATCTCCATGTCGAGAATGGAGTCCACGGCCACGCCCGCCTTGCCCACGTCGCCGACGACGCGCGGGTGGTCGCTGTCGTAGCCGCGGTGCGTGGCAAGGTCGAAGGCGATGGAGAGGCCCTTCTGCCCGGCGGCCAGATTGCGGCGGTAGAAAGCGTTCGACTCCTCGGCGGTGGAAAAGCCGGCGTACTGGCGCACCGTCCACGGGCGCGTGACGTACATCGTGGGGTAGGGGCCGCGCAGGAAAGGCGGCAGCCCCGCCGTGAAGCCGAGGTGGTTCATGCCCTCGTAGTCGGCGGCGGTGTAAAGCGGCCTCACGTCCACCTGTTCCATCGTGCGGGCGCACAGTTCGGAAACCGAACGCCCCGTCTCCTTTAAGACGCGCCGCTCCCAGTCCGCGCGCGACTCGGCGCGCGACGCCTCGCCGAAAGCGATCTTGGTGAAATCAGGATTTTTGAACATGGTTTAGCACATCCCCTTTTTCCGCTGCAAAGCGGTGAGCACCTGGAGGCAGTTGGCCTTCACGTGAATGAAGTCATCGACGCCGGCGTCGAGGTACGCCTGCTTGAACTCGGGCGCCGGGGCGCCCGCCAGGTACACGGTCATGCCGGGGCGGGCGGCCTTGATCCCCTTGGCCACGGGCGGGACAAGCTCGGGATAGGTGGCGTCTGTGGAGCAGATCACGGCGGCGTCGGCGCCGCTCTCGGCGGCCGCGGCGACGGCCTCCTCGGGCGTGGCGAAACCGTTGTTCTTGAGAACGTCGAAGCGCGCCACCTCGAAGAAGCCCGTGCTGAAGTCGGCGCGCGGCTTGTGCTGCGGGATCGGCCCCATGTTGGCGAGGAACACCTTGACGTTGTCGCCCGTCTTGGCGACGTAGTCCTCGGTGCGGCGTCTGAGTTCCTCGTACTGCTCCGTCCAGCGGTGCGGCTCAAGGGGCTGGGCGTCGCAGCATGGTTCGTCGCCCAGCGCCGCCCACACCTCCGACAGCGTCGCGCCGGCGGCGAACGCCGCCGCCACGCAGTTGGGGCACCCGCCGTCGGCCACGTCGGCGAGGGCCTCGGCGACGGCCTTTTCGTCGCGCGCGGCTTTCGCGGCGGCCAGCTCCCCGGCGCGTTTCGCGGCAAAGTCGGCGGCGTCGTCGGCGGGGACATCGAGCGGCTTCTCGGCCATGTTGGCGTACATGTTGTTGCCGACGGCGCGGTCGCCGCGAGTGGCCATCTTCCTGAAACGGTCGGCCAGCACGGCGCCGACGGCGTCCTGCACCAGCCCGGTTTGGAGGGCCTTGCTCATGCCTCCGGCGGCCTCGATCTTCTGGAACAGCTCCCACGTCTTGTCCTCAACCTGGCGCGTCAGCGTCTCCACGTACCACGAACCGCCGGCCGGGTCAACCGTCGCCTCGAAGTTGAACTCGGTCTGCAGCATGATCTGCTGGTTGCGGGCGATGCGCCTTGACTGCTCGGTGGCGGGGCGCACGGCCTCGTCGAACGGCAGAATCCGCATGGCGTCTACGCCGCCCACGGCGCCCGAGAACGCCTGCGTGGAGGCGCGCAGGATGTTGACGTAGGGATCGTACTTGGTGACGGTGAACGGCGACGTCTGGGCGAACACGTTGATCTTAGCGCCCTCGCCCTCGCAGCCGAACTCTCTGGCCACGTGCGCCCACATCACGCGCAGGGCGCGCAGCGTGGCGATTTCCATGAAGAAGTTCGCGCCGAGGGTCACTTCAAAGCGGATACGGCGGCAGGTGACCTCGGGGTCGATGCCGCGCCCGGCCATCGCGCGCACCGTCTCGGCGGCGGCGGCCAGCGCGCAGGCGGCCTCCTGCACGCGCGACGCGCCAGCGGCGGCGTAGACGGAGCCGCGGATCAGGATAACGCGCAGAGGGCAGGCGTTCTTCTCGCACCATGCGATCGTGCGGGCCATCTCGTCGAACAGCTTGGGCAGCGGGCGGGGCAGTTTGCCGTCGCGGGCCAGCGACGAGACGGGGTCGGCGCCGAGGCAGCCCTTCAGATCGGACACGTTTTTGCCGTTCTTTTTGGCCCATGCGTTGACGAGGCCCAGCAGCGGCAGGGCCGACGCGCCGGCGTAGGCGTGCAGCTCGCGCCGCGTGGGGTCGGCGCGGGCGAAAAGCAGGTCGGCGTGGGCCAGCGCGCAGACGCTCACTCCGCGGCCGCCGTTCGCGGGTGCGTCGGCGCCGTGCGTGGTCGCGTCGTCGAACACGGGATGAATGGCCGTGGCGCCCTTTTCAAGCTCGTGCGCGATCGCCTCGCCCGCCCGGCCGGGACAGCGGTCGTCGATGCCCTGAGCGATCTTCCAGAGGCTGTCCTCGCCCGGGGCGCTTTTGACGCCGCGCAGATAATCTTGCCCGCCGGGGAACGCGCGGCAGTCCTTCAGATCTTTCACGCTGTCCATCGTGTAGATGGGCTCGAGCGTGATGCCCTCGTATGTGGGTGTGAACATGCGCTTCTCGAACGGCGCGCCCTTGAGCGCGGCGGTAGCCGCCTGCTTCCACTCCTCGTAGCCGGGCGCCTTGAACTCGTCGAAAGAAACGGGCGCCGCTCCCTTTCGGTCTTTTTCCATGTTCTGATCGCATCCTCTCTGCGCTTGGTCCGGCGCGGCGCCTCGCGCTCCATGGTCAAAGGCGGAGGCCGCCGCCGCTTTCCGTGTAAGCATCATCCCGCCCGCGCAGGACATGCGTCTCGACGGGGTTTCCAGACCGGCATCCTGACTCGCGCGCCAAAAGCGCTTACAGTGGCGGGGCCGCTTCGGATTCGCACCGAATTCCCCGGCTGAAAACCGCATGATAAACCGAGCATATTCTACAACACTTTTCCGCCCGTGAAAACATGTCGAGCGGAAAGATTTTCAAAAAATTTTCACGCTTCCCGGGGCGTCCGCCGCGCGCGTTTTTTCGCGCGAGATTGGAGATTTCTCCCATATGCGGGGCGGGGCGCGTTTGTTACAATAGGGGCGCAGTCGGATCGCAAAAGGAGGTTCCTTCCGATGAAAAAAAACGCCATCGCGCTCCTCGCGGCGCTTTTGACAGCCCTCTGCGCCGCGTCGGCGGCCCCGGCGGCCTCGTTTAAATCGTTCGGCGTCAGCGCGGAAGTGCCCGAGGGCTGGAAGACGCGGCAGGGCGAGCAGGTTCTCATCTACAACCGCAGCGAAAGCGCCGCCGTCATCATCGATCAGGTCGCCAAGACCCGGGGCGAAAGCGCCGAGAGCGTGGCGGGCAGTCTGGCCGAAGCCGTCGGCGTGAAAAAACAGGACATCCGCCGCGACCCGGAAGGCGCGCTGTCCATGGAGTTTGTGCAAAACGGCGAGCCCGTGGGCGTGCGCGTGATCGACGAGGACACCCGCGTGCTGATGGTCTACTCGTTCGGCGGCGACGCCGAGACCGGGCGCATCGCCCGCTCCGTGGGGCGCGCCGCCGGGCCTCCCGCGCCGGGCGCCGTGAAGCCGGAACGGGCGGAGAGAGAGCCGCGAAAATAAAGCCCCCCCCCCGCGCGGGCGAACGCGCGGAGGGCGGAAAAGCCTTCGGAGCCGCGAAAGCCGGAAGTCCCGGTTTTCGCGGCGTTTTTTCGCCGCGCGTCCGCG
>CAZRXR010000050.1:0-8511 GCA_964604125.1 uncultured Synergistaceae bacterium | reverse complement strand
GGGGAAAACCTCGCGGCGCGGCGTTTTGATCCGCGAAAGGCGAAAGCCCCGGCGGATCCCGCCGCGAGCGCCCCGGGTTCCTCCCCCGCGCGCTTGAAAACCGCGCGCGGCAAAAAGCCGCTTTCGTCCCCACCGGGAACATGAACCGCGCCCGGTTTCGCCGGCGAGGCGTCGGCGGGGAGGCAGAGCGGCTGTCGCCGGCGCGCCGTCTGACGGGCGCTCCCGCTTTCGGGCGGCGCGGGCGGAGAAAGCGTTCGGAGCACGGGGGCGCGCGCGAAAAAACCGCCGCCGCGTCCTTAAAAGAAAGGACGCGGCGGCGGTTTTGAGGCGTAAGCGCGCTTATTTTTCAGCGGGAGATCTTCGCGCGGCGCGCGTCGTCGCTCTCCTTGGTTGCGGCGGTTTCCCGAGCGGCGGCCGGTTTTTGAAGCCGCCGTCTTTTCGCGCGGAAACCTCCGCCGCGCGCGCCGAACAGTGCGCCGCGCGTCAGCCCCGGCGCTCGGGCGTCAGCGCGTCGTCCTCGCGCCGCACGGCGGCGACGAAAGCGGACATCTTCCCGAAGTCCTTGACGCCGTCCGTCTCGACGCCCGAACTCACGTCCACGCCCCACGGGCGGAGTTCGCGCACGGCGCGGGCGACATTCGCGGCGTCGAGGCCGCCGGCCAGAAAATAGGCGCGGCCGACGCCGCGTATCAGGCTCCAGTCGAAGGCCGTCCCCGACCCCATGCCGGAGTCGAGCAGCGCCATGTCGGCGGAACCGCGGGACGCGGCCAGCGCCGCAAGCGGCGATGTCACGCGGAAAGCCTGTATCACAGGCGCGGGGGCGAGGGCGCGCAGCCGGGCGATGTAAGCTTCGTCCTCGTGGCCGTGTAGCTGAACGGCGTCGATCGTGCCGTCGCGGAGCAGGCGCGCGACGGCGCGCGGATCCTCGTCTACGAACACGCCGACGGCCGCGATGCCGGGCGCGAGCGCGCGTCTGAGCGCGGCCGCCCGCTCGGGCGTCACCCGGCGGCGGCTGCGCGGCCAGAACACGAAACCGACGTAATCCGGCGACAGTACGTTTGCCCACTCGATGTCGCGGGGGCGCGACAGGCCGCAGAGTTTGATCTTCGTCATCGGGCCGTCACCGCGCGCCGCGCAGTTTTTTCAGCATGGCCGCCTTGTCGTCCGCGCGCATCAGCGCCTCGCCGACCAGCACGGCGTCAACGCCCGCCTCGCGCAGCGCCGACACGTCGCGTTCGTCGCGGATGCCGCTTTCGGCCACGAACAGCGTCCGTCCGGGCACGAGCGAGCGCAGACGCCGGCTGTTGCCCGTGTCAACGGAAAAGTCCTTCAGGTCGCGGTTGTTCACGCCGATGACGCGGGAACCGGCGCGCAGCGCCATTTCGATTTCGCGCCCGTCGTGGGCTTCGACGAGGGCCGAAAGGCCCAGTTCGCCGCACAGGGCCAGAAAGTCGCGCAGTTCCGCCTCGTCCAGCAGCGCGCAGATGAGCAGCACCGCCGACGCGCCGAGCGCCCGGCTCTCCCAGATCATGTACTCATCGACGACGAAGTCCTTGCGCAGACACGGGATCTTCACGCTCGAGGCGATCCGCGACAGGTACTCGTTCCGCCCGAGGAACCATTTTGGCTCCGTCAGCACGGAGATGGCGTCGGCGCCCGCCGCCTCGTACTCGCGCGCGATTTCGAGGTACGGGAAATCGGGCGATATCAGCCCTTTCGACGGGCTGGCCTTCTTACATTCGCAGATGAACGAGACGCCCGGCGCGCGCAGCGCCGCCTCGAAAGCGAAATTTCCCCTCGGCAGCGACAGCGCCTTTCGCCGCATCGCCGACAGCGGGAACTCGCGCCGCGCGCGTTCCACTCGCTCGCGCGCGTGCGCGGCCAACTCGCCGAGGATCGTCACGCTTCGTCCCCGGGGAGGTTGCTGACGGCGATCAGGCGCTCCAGCACGGTCTTCGCCGCGCCCGAGTCGATCAGCCCGGCGGCCGCGTTTACGCCGTCGGCCATCGACCCGGCCTTGCCGCCGATGTAAAGGGCCGCGCCCGCGTTGAGCAGCACGGCGCCGCGCTTGGGGCCGGGCGCGCCGTCCAGAATGTCGCGCGCGATGCGGGCGTTCTCGGCCGGAGTGCCGCCCTTGAGGTCGTCCTTGGAGCAGCGCGTCAGGCCGAAATCCTCGGGGGAAACCGTGTACGAGCGGTACCAGCCGTCGCGGATCTCGCAGATATTCGTGGGCGCGCTCATCGAGATCTCGTCCAGCTTGTCCGCGCCGTAGACGACCATGCCGCGTTTCACGCCCAGCGAGACAAGCACGCGCGCCAGCGGCTCGGCAAGGTAGCCGTCGTAGATTCCCAGAAGCTGCATGGAGGGCGAGGCGGGGTTGGTCAGAGGTCCCAAGATGTTGAACACGGTGCGGAAGCCCAGTTCCTTCCGTATGGCGCCCACGTACTTCATCGAGGTGTGGTATTTCTGCGCGAAGAAGAAGCACATGCCCACCTTTTCCAGCAGTTCGACGCAGCGGGCGGGCGACTGGTTGATGTTCACGCCCAGCGCCTCGAGGCAGTCGGCGGTTCCGCACTGCGACGAGGCGGCGCGGTTGCCGTGCTTGGCGACCTTGACGCCGCCCGCGGCCGCGACGAGCGCCGAAACGGTGGAAATGTTGAAGCTGTGCGCGCCGTCGCCGCCCGTGCCGACGATCTCCAGCACGTCCATGCCCGTGTCCACGCGCGTGGCGTGCGCGCGCATGGCCGCCGCGCAGCCGGCGATTTCGTCGGTGGTCTCCGCCTTGGCGCTCTTGGTGGAAAGCGCCGACAGGAACGCGGCGTTCTGCGTGGCCGTCGTCTGCCCGCTCATGATCTCGTTCATCACGGCGTAGGCTTCGTCGTAGGTCAGGTCTCCCTTGTTCACGATTTTAACGATCGCTTCTTTGATCATCGTCCGTATCCTCCCGAAAAAAATTTTTCCAAAAAAAAGAACTCCCCTGAGCGCGTCTGTCAGGGGAGTTTCGCTCGCGAAAACAAAAAAAGTCCCCGACAGAAATTTCCGTCAAGGACGAACCGACGCGCGCGTGGCGGTCGTTCCGCGGTGCCACCTTGATTCACGGCATGACCCGTGCTCTTGTCGGGATACCTTCATATCCCCGGCGTCTGACGCGCGCCCTCGCGTCGCGGTATACTCGGCCGATTCGCCTTTCGCCGCGCCCTCGGCGGTCCATTTGACGGCGCGTTGCCTGCCCGGCTCTCATCACCCCGGACTCTCTGTGAGGACGTCGCCGCCGTTATTTCCGCTTCAACGGTTTATGTGCCACAGGCGGGAGTTTACTCTCTCTCCGCGCTTTTGTCAAGAGATTTTCCCCGCGAAACAGCGTTAGCGCCCTTTAAAAATTCAAAAAAACGTACTATAATGTCAGGCTGTAATATTATGTGAACAGGCGGTGGTACGTGATGTTGTGGAGAGCGTTTCTTGAAAAGATCGGTCTGGCGCGCCCGCGCCCCGCGCCCGAACCCCCCTCCGCGCCGGAGGCGGACGAGCCGGAGAGCGCCGGAAGCGAAAGCGCCGGATCGCCCGCGCCCGAAGCGCCCGAGGCTGTCCCCGCCGGACTGCCGCAGCCCGACGACGAGACCGATCTCGCGAGCAACATGGGCGACATCGTGCCGCTGATCCTCGAGATGGCGGAGCGGCCGCCCGAGCCGGCGAAGGCGCCCGCGCCCGTCCCCCTGCCCGAGGAGGCCGCCCGTCCGTCGCTGCCGCCCTTTAAACAGCGGCGCGTCGTGATTTCGCTGCTGAAAGGCGGCGTCGGCAAGACGACGATCACGTGCTTTCTCGCCACGGCGCTGCAGAAGATATGGGACGAGACGAACGCGCCCGGGCGCGTTCTGGTGGTCGATACCGACCCGCAAGGCTCGGCGACCGACTTCTTCCTCGAGGGCGAGCCTGTGGAGCCGCAGCGGAGCCTGAGAGCGCTTTTCGCGCCGTACCCGTTCCCCGGCGGGGAGCTGATACGCGCCACCCGCTACCCGAGGATCGATCTGCTCCCCGCGCACCCGGAAATGGCGAACATCGCGGTGTCGGGCGACAGCGCGCTCGACGAGAATCTGGCCTGGTACCTCGAGGCCGTCGCCGGCGATTACTCGCTGATCCTGCTCGACACGCCGCCGTCGGACACGCCGGCGCTGCGCAACGCGCTGATGGCCGCCTCGGGCATCTACATGCCGTTCGACCCCAGCCGTCAGGCGCTCAACACGCTCAAGCAGTTCACCAGAACCGTGAAACATTACAAGGAGCGCAACCACGCGCTGCGGATTTACGGCGTGATCTTCTCGCGCTATTACATGAAGCAGCGCCTTGACCGCGGCATCTACCAGTCGGTCAGCGGGATACTGGCCGCGAGCGGCCTGCCGCTCTACAGGGTGCCGCGGCGCGTGGCCATCGCCGAATGTTACAACGATTACAGCGGGTTTGAGGCGCTCGACCCCGACAAGGAGAAAGACGCCATCGAAACCTTCCGCGACATCGCGCGTCAGCTGCTTTCGCGCTAGAAAGGAGAACGTTATGGCAAAGAACAGGAACGCGACACCTTTTGACCTCGACGCCGACATGAAAGAGGCGCTCGGGGAACTGGCTTCCATCAACGCGCCCGGGCGCGTCTCCGTCCGTCCCGCGCCCGCGGCGGCCGGGGAGACGCCCGCTCCGGCAAAAAGACGCGGTCGCCCGAAGGCCGCGGCGGCGGAGGCCCCCGCCCGGACGAAAAAGCGCGCGCCCGCGAAAAAGCGCCGCGCGCCGGCGGGCGCGAAGCCGGAGACGGAGCGCCCCGCAATCCCCGCGCCCGAGCCGTCCGACGGGCTGCTGATGACGTGGTACGACGCGATGAAGCCGAGATCGATGGGCAGGTTCGTCTGGCTGGTGCTTTTGCGCTGGCAGGCGGCGCGCACGGGCGGCGTGATCGTCGTCGGCGACTTCGCGCGCCTTGTTTCGCAGAAGCCCGAAAAGGTGTGTCTGGCGCTCGCCGACCTTAAAAAGTCGGGCTGGATCTCCATCGACGAGAGCAAAACCGTCAGGGGCGCGCGCCGCAAGGTCGTCAGCAAGACGATCGCGTTCGCCGAAAAAGCGAAAGCGTGAAGAAAGCTCCCGCGCCGTTTGCCAAAGGGCGCGGGAGTTTTCGCGCCCGGAACCGCGCCGGTGAAAATTTCAAAGACAAAGGCCGCCCTTTTTCCGCCGCCGGCGGGAACGGCGGCGTTCGGGCCGGCCGGCGCGCGGGAGGGCTTTTCTGGCTCCGGCGGGGGCGCCGGAACATTATGCCCCGGGAGGCGATACGATGGGTTACTGCACCTGGGCCGGCATGAACGAGGCCAACCGGATCTACCACGACACGGAATGGGGGATCCCCGTCCACGACGACAGGCGCATGTTCGAGCATCTCGCGCTGGAGTGCCTGCAGTGCGGGCTGTCGTGGGATCTGATGCTGAAAAAGCGAGCGATCTTCCGCCGCTGCTTTGACGACTTCGACTTCGACAAAATCGCCGAGTACGGCCCGGAGGACGTGCGGCGCGTGCTGGAGACGGAGGGCATGATCCGCTCGCCGCGCAAGGTGGAGGCGATCATCGAGAACGCGCGGCGCTGCCGGGAGGTGCGGGCGGAGTTCGGCGGTTTCTGCGCCTACATCTGGAGTTTTTCGGGCGGCAAAACCATTCTCTACCGAGGCCACGGCAGGGGCGCGATTCCCGTGAGCAACGGGCTTTCCGCGCGCGTCGGCGCCGATCTCAAAAAGCGCGGCTTCAGGTACGTGGGGCCCGTCACTGTTTACTCGCACCTGCAGGCATGCGGCGTCATCTGCGACCACGACGCGGACTGCCCGCGCCGCGGCGCGATCGTGTCCGCGTGGCCGACGGCGGTCAGACCTCGCGACCGGGAGGTGTTTTGACAAAAACGCTTTTTTAAGCGGGGAAAAAATAACGCCGCGTCACGGCAGCCCAAGCCGGTGGCGCGGCGTCTTTTTTGTTTTTTTCGCGCGGATAAAGCGTTCGCGGCGTCTAGTTCCACTCGCGGTTGAGGGCGGCGAGGTGGGATGTGCCGTTGAGGCTGAACAGCGAGTAGCCCTTGTCGTCGCGGATGAGGACGGAGATCGATCCGTTGTCGAAGTGGAACTTCCAGAACCACGGGCGCGCCATGCCGAGGCAGCAGGGCACGAGCGGCTTGAGCACGGTGCGGTGCGTGCACAGCGCGATCGTGCTCCCGGCGTGCAGCGCGACGAGGCGATCCACGACGGCGCGCGCCCGAAGCCCCGCGGCCTCCAGACTCTCCATGCCCGGGAACGACAGTTCCTCCGGGCGGGTTGTCCACGTGCGCCACAACTCCGGCTGCTCGGCGGCGATCTCCGACTTTTTGCGGCCCTCCCACGCCCCGAGCGCGACGTTGTTGAGGCCGGGTTCGACGCGCACGGGCAGGCCAAGCAGCCGCGAGGCCGGCTCGAGCGTCTGCACGGCCCGTTTCAGCGGGCTTGAGTAGAGCGCCGCCGGGCGCAGGGCGGCGAGGGCGCCGGCGATCTCCCGGGCCTGCTTTTGCCCGAGATCGTCCAGCGGAAAGTCGGCGCGCCCTCGGAAACGCTCCTCGACGTTGGCGCTGCATTCGCCGTGGCGCACGAGGATAACGGCGGTACGTTTTTCTTCCATCGGCGGTTCCTCCCGTGTGCGCGCTCCTCGGCGGCGGGGAGCGCGAAAAAGCATTTAAATATTAAGAATCAACTAATCAGGCAAAAGAAACTATAATGACATTATACACCAATTTTTTTGAATGGTGTGGTATAATGTCTATGCTGAAATTTTATTTTGGCGCGGGCGTTCCCGGCAAAGCGGCACGGCCGTCGGTCGGAGATGCCTGAAAAAATTTTTAAAAGGAGATCTGTCCAGATGAAGAACTTCCGCAAAGCGCTGTCCCTGTGCGCCGCGTTCGCGCTGGCTTCGGCCGCGTCGGCCGCCCCGCTCGACGCCTTCAAGGGCTTGGAGGGCAAAATCGACATCGCCGGCGGCACGGCGCACATTCCCGTGATGACGCAGGCCGCGCGCGACATCATGACGTTCAATCCCCGCGTCCGCATCACCGTGGCGGGCGGCGGCAGCGGCGTGGGCGTGAAGCAGGTGGGCGAGGGGCTGGCGCAGATAGGCAACACGGGCCGTCCGCTCAAGCCCGACGAGATCGGGAAGTACGGCCTCGTGACCTTCCCGTTCGCGATCGACGGCGTGGCCGTGGCCGTGCACCCGTCCAACCCCGTCAAGTCGCTGACGAAGGAGCAGGTCGCCGCGATCTACACCGGCGCCGTCACCGACTGGAAAGACCTCGGCGGGAAACCGGGCGCCATCGACGTGTACGGCCGCGAGGACGGCAGCGGCACGCGCGAGACGTTCCAGGACAAGCTGCTCGGCAAGGTGACCCAGTCGGCCTCCGTCAACACCGTGAGTTCCAACGGCGCGATGAAGACCGCCATCGCTCACGACGAGCGAGCCGTCGGCTACGTGGGCATCGGGCACCTCGACGCGACGATCGCGGGCGTGGCCATCGACGGCCACGTGCCTTCGCAGGAGAACGCGGCCAGCGGCGAGTACCCCGTGGTGCGCGACCTGTTCATGAACACGAAGGGCGAACCGACCGGCCTGACGGCGGCGTTCGTCGATTACATCTACAGCGAGCCGGGCGCGAAGATCATCGAGAAAAGCGGCTACATCCCCCTGCCCAGGCCCGCGAAATAAGCCGCGCGATCTTGGCCCGTTTCAACGAACGTCCGCTGGCTTTGCGGACACTGGCGATCGGCGTTACGGCGCTGCTCGGAACGGTGATCGCCTTTATTCTCCTGTCGGGAGCCGAGGCGCTCGCGAAGGGACGCGGCATGGCGCTGTTCGGCGCTGTCTGGAATCCGGGCGCGGGCAGGTTCGGCGTCGGCGCGATGATTCAGGCGTCGCTGGCGCTGGCGGTCTCGTCGCTGGCGCTGGGGTTCTCGCTTTCGCTCGGCTGCTGCTGTATGCTGAACGGCCTCGCGCCCCGGTCGGTCGCGCGCGCGCTGATGGGGCTTTTGACGGTGATGACGGCGACGCCCACGGTGGTGTACGGTTTCGCGGCTGTGTTCCTGCTCGTGCCGCTGATCCGCTCCGCGCTGGGCGGAACGGGTTTCTGCTGGCTGGCGGCGGCCCTGTTGCTCGCGCTGCAGGGCACGCCGACGATGACGCTCGTCATGCACGGCGCCGTGAAGGAGCGCTCGACGCAGACGTATGTCACGTCGGCCGCGCTGGGGCTGACGGACGTTCAGCACCTGTCGCGCGTTGTCCTGCCAATGTCGCGCGGGGCGATGGCGTCGGCCGCCGTGCTGGGGCTGGGCCGCGCCGTGGGCGACGCGCTGCTTCCCGCGATGCTGGCGGGCAACGCGGTGCGTTTCGCGCGCGGGCCGCTCGATTCGATCCGCACGCTCACGGCGCACATCTCGCTGGTGCTGTCGTCCGACATGGGCGGCGGCGAGCACCTGTCGCT
>CAZRXR010000049.1:10312-13253 GCA_964604125.1 uncultured Synergistaceae bacterium | reverse complement strand
GGCTCGCTTCTCGCTTGGCTTCTCCCTTCTTCCTTTTCCCTTTTCAAGGTGCGCGCGCCTTACGTTTGGGCGTTCAATGTGAACGATCCTTCCCGCTCGGCGCATTGAGTATAATACCCCATCGGCGAGAGTTTGTCTATATGTTCTTTTTGATTACGTATTTCGTTCGTATGGTTTCAAATAGAATGTATCATCTCGCCTTCAGACGCTATTTTTTCTATTTGGCAAATCTGTGTACGCCTTACTCGGCGCGAGACGGGCGTCTGTTCGCCCCCGGAACGCGGCGGCGAACCTCGGCGGGGGCGAAATAATTTTTTTCGCGCGAACATTTTCGCTCTTTTACACTTCGCCCGCGCGGAAGGCGACAGGCTCGATGTCGCAGGCGCGGGCTGTTTCGTCGTCCACGCTCACGACGACGCCGTTGACGCGCACGTCCCCGGTGGCCACTTCGAAACGGGCGGGCAGGGACGTTAAAAACTTAGGCAGGACGCTTTCGACTTTCATGCCGATGGAGCTTGCGAAAGCGCCCGTCATGCCCGCGTCGGTGATGTAGGCCGTGCCGCCGGGAAGGATTTCGGCGTCGGCGGTCTGCACGTGGGTGTGGGTGCCGATGACGGCGCTGACTTTTCCGTCGAGGTAAAATCCCATGACGCGCTTTTCGGACGTGGCCTCGGCGTGGAAGTCAACGAGCGCGGGCGCGGCCCCAAGCCTCGGCAGCAGGGTGTCGGCGGCCCGGAAGGGACAGTCGGCGGCGGGCATGAACACGCGGCCCTGCAGGCTGACGACGGCCAGCTTTTTGCCTGTTTTGGATGTGTAGATCCCCCACCCGCGGCCGGGAACGCCGGGAGGGCAGTTGAGGGGGCGCAGCACGCGCGGCTCGGCGTCGAGCACGGGGTAGAAGTCGCGCCTGTCCCAGATGTGGTTGCCGGAGGTGATGACATCGACGCCCGCGTCGAAGTAGGCGTTCATGATTTTTTCGGTGAGGCCGCGGCCGGCGGCGCTGTTCTCGCCGTTGAGGACGACGAAGTCGAACGGGCCTTTGCGCGCGCGCAGGCCGGGAAGGGCCGCAAAAAAGGCGTCGCGGCCTGGGCGGCCGACGACGTCTCCGATAAACAGGATCTTCATGGCGTTCACTTGGCAAGGTCGGAGGCGCGGATCTCTTTGATGGCCGTGACCTTGATCTGTCCGGGGTACTTGAGCTCCTCCTCGATCTTGCGCGCGATGTCGTAGGCGAGTTTGGCGACGGCGGCCTCGTCGGGTACCTGCGGCGAGACCATCACGCGCACCTCGCGGCCGGCCTGAATGGCGAAGGCCTTGCTGACGCCCCTGAAACTGTTCGCGACGGTCTCCAGCTTCTCGAGACGCTTGACGTAGGCGTCGATGCTCTCGCGGCGGGCGCCGGGGCGCGCGGCGCTGATGGCGTCGGCGGTGGTGACGATGATGTCGAAGATGGTCTTGGCCTCCACGTCCTCGTGGTGCGAGGCGATGGCGTTGACCACCTCGGGCGGCTCGCCGTACCTCTTGGCAAGGTCGGCGCCGATGAGCGCGTGAGGTCCCTCCACCTTGAAGTCGATGGCCTTGCCGATGTCGTGGAGCAGTCCCGCGCGGCGGGCCGTCTCCACGTTCAGCCCCAGCTCGGCGGCGATCATGCCGGAGACGTAGGCCACCTCGAGGCTGTGCTGAAGGGCGTTCTGCCCGTAGCTGTAGCGGTAGCGCAGCTGCCCGATCGTGCGCACAAGCTCGGGGTTCATCTGCTTGATGCCAAGCTCCATGAGCGCCTGATCGCCGGCCTCGGCCACGTTCTCCTCCACCTCCGCCGCAGCCTTGGCGACGAGTTCCTCGATGCGCGCGGGATGGATCCGGCCGTCCACGACCAGCTTTTCCAGCGCCAGACGCGCTATCTCGCGGCGCACCGGGTCGAAACAGCTCAGCGTCACGGCCTCGGGCGTGTCGTCAACGATCAGGTCTACGCCCGTCGCCGTCTCGAACGCGCGGATGTTGCGGCCCTCGCGTCCGATGATGCGGCCCTTCATCTCGTCGTTGGGCAGCGAGACGGTGCTGATGGCCACGTCGGACGACTTCTCCACCGCGCAGCGCTGCACGGCCGTGACGACGATCTCGCGCGCCTTCTTGTTCGCGTCGCGGCGGGCCTGCTCCTCAAGCTCGGCCAGCCGAAGGCCGATCTTGCGCTGGGCGCTCTCCTCCACCTCGGACAGCAGCCGCTCGCGCGCCTGATCGCACGTCATCTGCGCCACGCGCTCGAGTTCCTCGACGCGCTTCGCGCACAACTCGCCCGCCTCGGCGATCTTCTTTTCGAGCGTCTCCTGGCGGTTCTTCAACTCGTCCTCGCGGTGCTGCAGTTTCTCCAGCTTGCGGTCGAGACGCTCCTCCTTCTGCTCGATCACGCGCTCGGTGCGCTGAATCTCCACGCGGCGCTCGCGGGCGTCGCGCTCGGCCTCCTGACGGAGGCGGGACGCCTGATCCCGCGCCTCGGCGAGCAGGTTGCCCTTCTCGCGCGAGGCCGTGTCCTGCGCTTCCCTGATCAGGGCGTCGGCCTTGGCGCGCGACTCCTCCACAGTGCGCCGGGCCACCCCCTTGGCGATGTACATGCCCGCTGTCGTGCCGGCGACAATGCCCAGCAGCAGCCCCAAAAACCCGTAAATCATCAAAATTTTTCCACTCCTTAAACGATAAATTCATCGGGGCCTCCGCGCGGCGCGAAAGCCCGCGGACGGCCGGGACGTTTTTTTCGAGGACGGCCGGCCGCCCGGTGTCGGTATGATAGACCAATATATATTTTACATTGGAAACGCCGACTTCTCAACTGTAAATAAGAAAAAGAGCGCAAAAAAAGTCGGATATAACATAAACTCGCATTTAAACGGCGCGGTCTTTCAAAAGAAAGCCCGCGCAAAAGCGCGGAGCGTTTCCACGTAAAAAA
>CAZRXR010000049.1:4228-10212 GCA_964604125.1 uncultured Synergistaceae bacterium | reverse complement strand
AAAAAATTCCGTCCGGGCGCGGCGCGCTTTTGGACGCGGCTCCGTCGGCCGCGCGGGCGGGCGTGAGAGAGAACAGAAAGCACGCCGTGTCCCGGCGGGAGTTCAAACGAGGAAGAAAACGCGGACGTCGGCAGAGGCGGTTCCGCGTCGCGCGCCCAAAAAGCCGCCGACGTGAAAAAAAGCGGCGGCGCGTCCGGCGTTTTTCCGGCCGCCGGAACGGATAAACGGGCGCGCGAAGGCGGCGCGAACGGCCGGCGGGCGACAGTCGAGAAGAGCGTTTCAAAAACGCGGGCGGCACGAAAAGCCCCGAAAAAAGGCCCGAAAGCGGACGCCGTCTCCGGCGTCCGCTTTCGGGCCTCGCGTCAATTTATCCGTCGTCGCCGGGAAAGTCGCCCGCGTCCTCAAGCGCCGCGCGCACCGACGAGGACGAAAAGCCTCTGCGAACAAGGCGCGCGGCCAGCTTTTCGGCTGTCATGCCCGGGCTGTGCCGCAGTCGCGCGGCCAGCGACCGGGCGCGCTCCTCCTCGTCGAACCCGCACTCGTCGAGGGCGCGCGAGATGTCGCCGCCGCTCACGCCGCGCGCGCGCAGTTCGTCGCGCAGCCGCCGGGCGCCGAAGTCGCGCTTGGAGTCCACGTACAGCACGGCGTAGGCGAGGTCATCGACAAGCCCGTCCCGCTCAAAGCGGTCGAGCAGTTCGAGGGCGATCTCCTCGGGGCAACCGAGGTCGCGCAGCCTCGTCTCCAGCTCGCTCCGCGTCCTTGGCGACGACAGCAGGCGCAGCAGCCTGCTTTCCCACTTGGCGGCGTCCGCGCCGCCGGGAGAATAAAAATCGTGTGTGGCGTTCATGGTTTCCGTCTCATGCCGCCTTGGCGGCGTCAAAATTTTTTTCGCCGCGCGCCGCCCCGCGCTTCGGTTCAGGCGGTGCGGGCGATGTCGAGCACCGCGCCGTAGCGGGCCAGAACGGCCTTCATCAGCGCGGGGCTGTCGTTCCGCGCGCCGCGCTCCACGGCGGCGAACGCCTCGCGGCGGGCGTCCTCCATCACGGCTCCGTCGCGGATCAGGTCGGCCACGCGGAAGTCGGTCACGCCGTGCTGGCGCACGCCGCAGAACTCGCCCGGGCCGCGCAACCGCAGGTCGGCCTCGGCCACGGCGAACCCGTCGGAAAGCGCGCAGAACCGATCGAGGCGGTGTTCGGCCTCGGGGGATTTCGGGTCGGCGTAAAGCACGCACCACGACTTGTGCTCGCCGCGTCCCACTCGCCCGCGCAGCTGGTGCAGCTGCGAAAGGCCGAAGCGCTCGGCCGACTCGATGACGATGACGGATGCGTTCGGCACGTCCACGCCCACCTCTATCACCGTTGTGGAGGCCAGCAGGTCGATACGGCCCGCCGCGAAGTCGGCCATCACGGCGGTCTTCTCTTTCTCGCCCATGCGGCCGTGCAGCATGGCCACGCGCCGGGCGGGAAACTGCGCGCGCAGCTTCCCGAAACGGAACTCGAGCGGCGCGGCGTCGAAATTCTCGCTCTCCTCGATGAGCGGACACACCCAGTACGCCTGACGCCCGGCCGCCATCTCCGTCTCGAGGAAGCGCAGCATGCCGGGCAGACGGTTGTCGCCGATCCACACCGAGGTGACGGGCTTGCGGAGAGCGGGCATCGTGCGGATGGTGGACACGGCCAAATCGCCGTACACGGAGAGCGCCAGCGTGCGCGGAATGGGCGTGGCTGTCATCACGAGCGTGTGGGGCGCGGTTCCGCCGGCCTTGCCGTTGAGCGCCCTGCGCTGCAGAACGCCGAAGCGGTGCTGCTCGTCGATGACGACAAGCCCCAGACTGCGGAAGCTGACGGTCTCCTGAATCAGCGCGTGCGTGCCGACGGCGAGATCCACGGAACCGTCGGCAAGCCCCTCGCGCGCGGCTCTCCGCTCGGCGGCGGGCATACCGCCCGTGAGCAGCGCCACGCGGACGCCAAGCGGCTCCAGCCACGCGCGCAGGTTCACGGCGTGCTGCTGCGCCAGCACGGCCGTGGGCGCCATGAGCGCCGCCTGCATACCCGAGTCGATCGCCTGCAAAAGGGCCGCCACGGCCACGACCGTCTTGCCCGATCCAACGTCGCCCTGAAGCAGGCGGTTCATCGGCGAGGCGCTTTTCAAGTCGGCCGAAATTTCGCCGATCACCTTTTTCTGATCGGGCGTCAGAACAAACGGCAGGCGGGCCAAAAACTTTTCGCGCAGCCGGGCTTTGCCGTCGAGCGGGACAGCGCGGCAACGCGAGCCGGCGTCCGCGCGTCTGAGCGCGAGCCCCGTCTGCAACAGGAAGAACTCCTCGAACACGAGGCGGCGGCGGGCGGCGCGAAAAGATTCCTCGTCGCTCGGGCGGTGCATCTGGCGCACGGCCTCGGCGGGCGGGAGAAAGCCGAGACGGCGCGACACGTCGGGCGGCAGCACCTCGGGGAACCGTTCCGGGAGCGAGTCGAGCACCGTCTCAATCACGCGCCGCAGCCACTTTTCGTTCAGCCCCGCCGTGGTGGAGTACACGGGCACGATGCGCCCCACGCTCCTGGGGTCGGCGCCGTCGAGGATCTCGAACTCGGGGTTGAGCAGTTCGGGAACGGGGCGTCTCGGCTCGAGCGAGCCGTAGAGCGCCAGTTCCATGCCCGTGCGGAACAGGTTTTTGAGGTTCCAGCGGTTGAACCATAGCGCCCAGGCGACGTTTTTGCCGTCGCTCAGGCACACGCGCAGGATGTTGACGCCGCGCCGTCGCGCCGACATGCGGTGCTCCACGGACACCACGCGCGCGCGGAACGCCTGCGGCGGCCCGCCCGGGACGAGGCTGCCGATGCCCACCACCTGACGCCTGTCCTCGTAGCGCCGCGGGAAGAAGTACACAAGATCCTCCACCGTGCCGATGCCCAGACGCTGCAGAAGCAGCGCCTTCGCCTCGCCGACGCCGCGCACGGCCGTGACGGGGTCGGCCAGGCAAAGGGTCTGCTTGGTCATCGCTGCTTTTTCTCCGAAAAGCCGTCGAGCAGCATCGTGTAGCGCAGCACGACGGCCCTCGCGTCGGCGATGAAGTGTTCGCGCTCGCGCCTGAGATCCTCGATCTCGCCGAGGATCTGCGCTTTCTGCGCGACGGCGTCGGCGAGGATGGCCTCGGCCTTGGCTTTCGCCTGCGCGAGGACGGCCTCGCTCTCCTTGTGCGACGAGGCGAGGAAGTCCTCCGACGTGCGGCGCGCCATTTCGAGAGCGTTCTGCAGCGACACTTTCAGTTCGTCATTCTCGGCGATGGAGTTTTCAAGCTCGCGGATCTTCATCTGGTCGGCGGCGCGGGCCTCGGCGTAGTGCTGAAGCGTGTCGGCCACGCGGTCGAGGAACTCGTCCACCTCGTCGGCGTTGTAGCCGCGCAGCACGCGCGAGAACACCACGCTCTCAATATCGACGACCTTCATCAAGTCCTGATCGTCAGCCATGGAACGCCTCTACTCGCCGCTTTCGGGGCGCCACTCGACGACGGCGTCGCGATCCATCGACAGCAGCATCGACGTGCCGGTGAGCGCGTAGAACGCGCCGTTGTGCGCGCGCGCGTAGTTGACCAGCTTTGTGACGGCGCGGCGCGCCGTCTCGCGATCCTCGCCGCTGAAGTCCAGCAACACGTTCCGCCCGGAAAACAGCGCCTCCTCGATGTCGTCGATCATGTCGCCGGCCCCCGTCCTGACGAGGATGAGGCGGCGATCGTCCTTGGGGCGGCGCAGCGCCTCGCCGAACCCGAAGAAACGCGGTTTGCCGCTTTTGCCGGGTCTGTCGTGCCTGCCGCGACGGTCGCCCTCCTCCGGCTGCACGTCGCCCTCGTCGTCGGGCTCGGCGGCTCCGGCGCTCTCGTCGATCTCTCCGCCCGGGCCGCCGGGCGTCGGATCGGGCTCTCCGTCCGCGTCCCCGTCGTCCGGGGCCGTGACGATGTTCTCGGGCGGCTCGCCCTCCTCGTCGCCCTCCTCGGGCACCACGAGACGCTGGAACTTCTTCATGTAATCGGTGCGGCGTCTGCTGTGCGACTCGTCGCCGGCGCCGCCCTCGCTCAGTCCGAACAGGGCCAAAAGCTTGCTGCTCACGGCAATACCCTCCTAACGGTGTCCAAATATCGCGGTACCGACGCGCACCTCGGTGCTGCCCTCGGCGACCGCCCACTCGAAATCGCCGCTCATGCCCATCGACAGTTCGGGCAGGTCGCCGGGGCCGTCCCGCAGACGGTCGCGCAGTTCGCGCGTGGCGGCGAACGCCCCCCGCACGGCGCGCTCGTCGCCGCCGAGCGGGCCGATCGTCATCAGCCCCTTCAGCCGCAGGTGCGGGCACCCGCGCACGAAATCGACGAGAGACGGGACATCGTCCCACGGCGCGCCGGTCTTGCTCCGCTCGCCCGAGCTGTTGACCTCGACGAGTACGTCGAGCACGCGCCCGGCCAGCGCGCAGGCGCGTTCGACGGCGGCGGCGATCTCGGCGCCGTCGAGGCTCTCGATCACGTCGAAGCACCGCGCGGCCTTTTGCGCTTTGTTGCGCTGCAGATGCCCGATCAGGCGCCATTCGGCCCCGTACTCGGGCGGGAACGCCGACGCCTTGAGCAGGCCCTCCTGCACGCGGTTCTCGCCGAAACGGCTCACCAGCCCGGTGCGGGCGGCCTCTATAACGGTCTCGAGCGGCTTTGTCTTGCTCACGGCGAGCAGCGCCACATCCGACGGCCGCCGCCCCGCGGCGCGGGCCGCGGCGGACACGCGCTCAAGGATGCCGGCGATGCGGTCGTACATTTCCGTCCTTACCGTCTCTACCATAGATGAACCCTCTTTTCTTCCGCGTTCTCGGCGTTCATGACGACGGGGTTTCCCGGCCGGAGGCCAGAGGAGATGAAAAACATGCCCCCGCCGACGGGCTTTCCCGCCACGCTGCGGAACACCAGCCTGTCGCCGACCAGCTCGAACACGCCGTAGGTGCCGCTGCGCAGCGCCACGGCCGATTCCGGCACGATCAGGCCGGAGTCCTCGTCGGAGCAGACCAGAAAGTCGGCCTCGCGCGAGCGCACCATGTCGATGGGGAAATAGGGCATGTCGAGACACACCTTGGCGCGCAGCTCGCTGTACTTGACGAACACACGCACGTTCGCGGCCCACTTTGGCCCCCTCGAGTCGCGGCGGATGGAGATGACGCCCCGGTCGAGCGCGGCTTTCAGCGAGTCGGTGAGGTCAAGGTAAAAGATGGCGCGCGGGCTTTGCGGCAGAAAGATCAGTTTGCCCACGGCCCTGCTCACGTCGAGCGGCATCAGGTCGCGCACCCACACGTTCCTCGGCGCGTCGGGCAGCAGCCCCGAACCGAGCCAGAGCGTGGAGTAATCCCACGTGTCCTCGGCGCCGTCGAGCGCGGGCAGAAAGTAGCCGCGCGCGGGCGCGCGCACGGGAGCGCCCTGGCCGTGCGACAGCACCGTGGCCACGATGTCGCCCGCCGCGACGGCCGCCGGTTCCTGCCCCGAGGCCAGCTGAACCGTTCCGCCCACGGGCGACTGCACGATCTGCTCGCGCCACAAAAGCAGCGCGTGCACGGGCTGCTCCTCCTCGTAATAGTAGGGCTGCGGCATGAACGTGGGCGGCAGGCTCTCCTGCCGCGCGTGCCGCGCCCAGAACAGGTAGACGCGCGCCGCCAGCGCGAAAATCGAGACGGTCAAAAGCAGCCGCGCGATCCGCAGGCCGACGCCGTTTTTTTTCTTCGGCCGCGGCCGGTCTCCGGCGGAAGGCCGCTTCGGCGGCGGAGCCGCGGCTGTTCCGCCGCGCGGCGCGCCCGCCTTGGCCCTTAAAAACCTCTCCGGCTCGGTTCGCGCGCTCTCCGGCGGCCCTCCGGCGGGAGTTTCCGCCGCGCTTTGGCCGACCGGCGGCCCGGCGGCCGGAACGTTCTGTCCGCGCGCGAAAGCGTCCTCGGCGTCCGCCGCCGGGGAGGCGTCCTGTTCGCGC
>CAZRXR010000049.1:0-4128 GCA_964604125.1 uncultured Synergistaceae bacterium | reverse complement strand
CCCGCGCCGAAAGCGCGCCCGTCCGTTCGGCGTTCACGCCCGCCCGGGAGGCCGGCGCGCCGACGGGAAAATCCGCCGCCGGGGCGGGCCGCGACGGCGGGGCTTCGCGCGGCGACAAGTTTCGCGACGGCGGGGCGTTCCGGGGGGCGGAACTCCGCCCCGCGCCCCCCGGCGTGTCGGGGGCGCGTCCGATCCGCGCGCCGGGAGGCGACGGAGAGTTTTGAGTTTCCTCCGCCGGGCCGGGCCGCGAGGAGATTTCGATGATCTTCAGATCGCGCAGGTCGCGCGCCCGGTCTTTCGGCCACTCGAACGAGCCTTCGCCGCCGGGTTCCGGCGATGGCGGCCGCCGCGCCGGTTTGCGCGCTTCGCCCCGCGCCCGCGCGGCGCTTTTGACCTTCGCGACAAGGCGCGCGGCGAACGTGCCCTTCGCGGCGCGCGCCGCCGGCGACGCGCCCGTCCGGGCGAGACGCCGCGAGGGCGGAGGAGTTCGCGTCTGTCCGGCGTCTCGGGACGCGGGCGCGTCGTCCGCTCGCCCGGCGTCCCGCGCGTTCGGACGGACGTTCGGGCGGACGCGGCGGAAAGGCGCGACCGGCGCGTCCTGTTCCCGCGCGGCGGGGGCGCGTCCGCGCTCGGAAAGCGGCGTGTCGGGCAGGACGACTCTGCGCCGCGCCGCGCCGCGCTGATTTCCGTTGTCGTCATATCGTCCCATCGCGCACGCCTCCGTCGGAGATTTCAGCCTTTCAAATGTTTATTGTAGCGCATCGGGCGCAAAACTGCAAAATCGGAATGGACAAACGCCGCGCTTTTCGCTTCAATTTACGCCTTCTCGCGGGGCGGGGCGCGGAAGATGTGGTATGATAAGCCCGCGCGCCGAAAGTTCCGCGCGGGCGGGCGGCGTTCCCGCTTTCGGGGCAGACGCGGCGCCGCCGACGGGCGGAACGCGCTCGCGCTTCGGGCGGCGAAAGCGCCGTCTCCGGCGTCCCCGCTCGCCGAGCGAAAGCCCGCGCGGGAGACGCCCGAACTCGGAGCGCGGAACCCGGCCCGCTCGCCGAGGCGGGCGAATGAGCGAAAACGCGGACGCCGCCGTCAATCGCGGAATCCGGCGGACGGCCCGTTTTTGCGATGTCCGCCCTCGCGGGCGAGGCCGGGGCGGTTCACGCGGCGCGACGAACGCGCCGCGCCTGTTCGCCCGGGCGTCCGATCCGAAAGACACACCCCGCCGCTCGGGCGGGAGCGTTCACGCCGGGGCGGCCGCGCCGCGAACGCGCCCGGCCCGTTCCGCCGAAAGAACGCCCGCCCGGCCCGGGCGCGGGCAGAAGCGAGCGTTCCCGCGCCGCGGGAGCGGGAGTTTCGCGCGCGGACTTGCGGCGGCCGACCGCGCCCCGACGCCGGGCGTCCGTTTCAAACCCGTTCGCGCGCGACGGCGCGGGAAAATTCGCGTTGAAAAGCCGCGATTCCGCGCCCCGGCGACGCGCGCGTGTTTTGTGCCGCCGCGTCCCGCGTTCCGCCGGCGGCGTTTCATCAAAAAAGGAGAACACCATGACTGAACAGACACCATTCGCTTACGGCGACCCCTTCGACCCCCCGCAGACGTTCGACGACGCGGCCGATCTGCCCGGCGGGAGGCTCGAGTACACCGTGCGCGCCGAGACAGTCCCCGTGTGCGGCGACGACGGGGCCGAGCGGGCGCGCTGCTTCTGCGTGACCTACGCGCTCAAAGGCGGCGGCGCGTCGCGCCCCGTCACGTTCGCGTTCAACGGCAGGCCCGGCGCCTCGACACTGTACCTGCACATGGCCGCGCTCGCACCCAAGGTCTACTCCCTCGCGGGGCGCGGCGAGAGCGCGCCGCGGCGGCCTTTCACCGTGAGCGACAACCCCGCCTCGATATTGGACTTTTCCGACATCGTCTGCGTGGATCCCGTGGGCACGGGATACAGCGTCGTCACCGACCCCGCCTTCGAGCGCGCGTTTTACGGCGTGCGGCAGGACGTTGACGCCGTGGCCCGCGTCGTCCGCGCGTGGCTGGCGCGTCACGGACGTTTTTCCGCCCCCGTGTTCGTCATGGGCGAAAGCTACGGCGGCCTTCGCGGATGCGGGCTGATCCTCAGACTGCAGCGGATGCACATCATGCCGAGGGGCTTTGTCGCCGTGTCGCCCGCGCTGTCCTACGGCGAGCTGCACACGTCGATGCTCAGCGAGCGCCACCTCGTGCACACGGTTCCCGCGATGGCTGCGGCGGCGTGGTATCACAAAAAACTCGACGCCGACCTGCTCGCGCGCGATATGGGCGACGTGCGGGCCGAGGCCGCCGCATGGGCGCAGTCGCGCTACCTGACCTACCTGTGGAAGGGCCGCGCGGCCGCGCCGGAGGAGCGGAGCGAGGCGCTCGAGTCGCTGCGGCGCTACACGGGGCTGAAAAAGGAGTATCTCGACGCGCGCAACCTTCGCGTGAACGACAAGCAGTTCGCGTCCGCCCTGCTCGAGGACGAGGGGCTGGTGACGAGCTACTTCGACGCTCGGCTGACGCGGCACGGTTCGCGCTTCGCGGCCGACGACGACGCGCAGAGTTTCAACATGGCCGCCGCCTGCTACGCGGCGTTCTTCGACTACTTCGGCGGCAGACTGGAACTGCCGCCGAACCGCGACTATCTCGCGTTCAACCCGCGCGTGGACGGCGGAAAGTGGGACTTTTCGAGCGGCTACCTGCCCACGACGGAGGGAGCGGCCCCGCGCGCCGGGGGGTTCGCCTCGCTGCTGGCCGACCTGTGCCGCGCGATGAAGCTGGATCCCCGGCTCGGGTTCTTCGCCTGCTCCGGCGAGTTCGACCTGCACTGCTCCATCGACACCACGCGCTACTGCCTCGCCCACATGGACATCCCGGACAGCCTGCGCGGCAACGTCACGTTTAAAAGCTACTTCGGAGGGCATATGTTCTACTCCAACCCAGAGGCGCGCGCGATCTTCCACGACGACCTCAACCACTTCTACGCCGGGGCGCTGGCACGCCGGTGAAAAAAAGCCCCGCCCGGCGGCCGAGGGCGCAAAACCGGCCCGCTTGGGAAAAACGTTTTGCCGCCGCCCCCGGGGACGGAAAACCGCCCCGACGCCGGCGGGACGCGGCCGCCGTCCCCCTCTCCGGCGCGGAAAAGCGGCGTAATCCCCGCTTGACGCGCGGCGGAAACTCTTTCGGGCAGGAGAGAGCCGGCGGACGCGAAAACGGCGTTCCCCCCGGGCGGGGCCGCGCGGCGCAAAAACAAAGCCCCCCGGCGGCGCGGAAAAACGGCGCGCGCGGAGCGGGGATTTTTGTAAACAAGAGAACCGTCGCGAAATGGCGCGCCCGGCTTTTCTCCGCGCGCCGCTTTTTTTCCACCCCGCGCGAAAGACGGGCCGCGCCGAAAGCCGTCGGCACGTCGCCCCCGGCGCGAAAGTACGTCTCGCCCGCGCGACGCGGCGCTGTTCGCCGGGACAAAATAAAACCCCCGCTCGGCGTCTCGAAAAACCGCGCCCGCGGGGGAAAATCTTTTTTCGCTTTCGCGCGTCCCGCGCGCGAAAGACAGGGCGAGCGGGAGCGTCTCCACCCGCCGCGTTTGCGCGCCGTCAACGCCCGGATCACGAAAAGATACGTTTTCCGCGCCGACGCGGCGTTTCCCCGCGCAAAGCGCCCCGGCGCGAAAATACCGCGAGATCGAACGACCGCCAACCGCGACACATTTTCCACAAAACACGTTCGGCGAACGCGAAAACGGCGTTCCCGTCCGGGCGGGGCCGCGCGGCGCAAAAAACAAATCCCCGCTCGGCGGCGCGGAAAAGCGGCGCGCGCGGAGCGGGGATTTTTGTAAACAAGAGAACCGTCGCGAAATGGCGCGCCCGGCTTTTCTCCGCGCGCCGCTTTTTTTCCACCCCGCGCGAAAGACGGGCCGCGCCGAAAGCCGTCGGCATATCGCGTCCCGGCGCGAAAGTACGTCTCACCCGCGCGACGCGGCGCTGTTGGCCGGGACAAAATAAACCTCCCGCTCGACGTCTTGAAAAACCGAGCCAGCGGGGGAAAATTTTTTTCGCTTTCGCGCGTCCCGCGCGCGAAAGACAGTGCGAGCGGGAGCGTCTCCGCCCGCGCGGCGCGGAAAAAAC
>CAZRXR010000048.1:0-13275 GCA_964604125.1 uncultured Synergistaceae bacterium | reverse complement strand
TCTCCGGGCCGACTTTTTCGCCCGGCTGTTCGGGCGGCCGCGCGTGGAGCGTGCCCCCGCGCCGTAGCGTTCGTCATACCGCCGCCGGCGGAATGTCCGCCGCGCGTCCGCGCGGAAAAACACCTTGGCCGCGACGGGCAGCGCGAACGTCGGCGGGAACGCCGACGCGCCGCGGCGAAAACGTCATGAAAATCGAACGTCCCGCGCGGAAAACGGCCTCGGCGGTCGGCGTCCGCTTTTTTAAAAGGCGGCCCCGGCGGCGCGGGCGAAAACGATCTCCGGACGCCCCGGCGGCGGGGCGGCCGAACTTCTTTCGCGCGCGTCGGCTTGAGCGAAAAAAAGGCCGCCCCTTTCCCAGAGCGGAAAGAGGCGGCGGAACAACGGTCGTTTCTTTTTTACTTTTCCCCGGCGCAAGGCTCGATAGCCTTCCAGACGAGCGCGGCGACGACGGCGCCGGCCAGCGGGGCGGCGATGAAGACCCACAGGTCGGCCAGAGCCTGACCCTTGGCGAACAGCGCGGGGCCGAAACTGCGGGCGGGGTTGACGCTCGTGCCCGTGAAGTGGATGCCGAAGATGTGGATGAGAACCAGCGTCAGGCCGATGACCAGACCGGCGAACTTGTTGTGGCCCGACTTGGACGTGACGCCCAGAATCGTGAGCACGAACGTGGCCGTGAGCACCGCCTCGACGACGAAACTCTTGACGGCGTCGCCGTTGAACAGGGCGTTGACGCCGAAACCGCAGTCCCAGCCGCACAGGTAGCCGAGGAGGGCCGCGCCGGCCGCGGCGCCCGCGCACTGCGCGATCACGTAGCCGATGAAGTCGGCGACGCTCATGCCGCCGGTGAGCAGCACGCCCAGCGAGACGGCGGGATTGATATGGCAGCCGGAGACGTTGCCGATGGAATAGGCCATCGCCACGATGCAGAGACCGAACGCCAGCGCCGTGCCAAGGTAGGCGGCGTTGACCGTCGCGCCCTGACAGCCCAGAACGACGGCCGTGCCGCAGCCGAACAGCACGAGGACGAGAGTGCCGACAAACTCAGCGAGGTACTTTTTCATTTCGTATTCCTTCTTTACATAAAAAATTTTTGCCGCGCCCCTATTATAGCAGAGCTTTCCCCGCGCGGCAAACGGAAATTCGCGAAAACCGCCCCGGAAAAAGCGCGCCCGCCGGGAACGCTGCGCGGGAAAAGACTTTTCGCGCGGCGGAAAACACCGGAAGGGCGCGTTAAAACGGAGGCCGCGCGCGAAAGATGTTTCGGCGCGCCCGTTTCGGGGAAAGCGCGCGCCCGGCGGCGGAGATCGCGCGCCCGAAAGGAAGTTTTTAAAAAGACGCGAAAGCCCGGCCGCGCCGCCGGAGACGAGCGGTGACAAAACGGGCCGGAACGGAAAACACTCTCGCGGCGGAGCGCGCGCCGGAAAAATCCCCGGCGGGACAAAACGTTTTCGCGAAGAATCCGCGACGTTCGCCTCCGCGCCGCCGGCGCGGACGCCGCGCGCGGGAAAAAAGTTTTTCGCGGGCGGAACAAACGCCGTAAAACGTTTTTTCCTTCCCCGCGCGCCGCGCGGAAGCCGTTTCCGGCGCTTTGGCCCGTTCGCGCGGAAAAGTTTCTCCGTCTGAAAGACATCTTTCCCGGCCCGCCCGCGCGGACGGGCGCGGAAAGCGCGGCGCGGCCGGGGCGGGCGTCTTGTATACTGCATAATTTTGAGGGCGGGAGCGCGTCGGACTTGATAAATTTCTTCCGAGCGTCTATATTTATGACGATCAAATATGATACGGAAATCATGCGGGCGTCCGCTCCGCGCGGGGGACTTCCGCCCCGCCGGGAGACGCCCTCTGTCTCCGGGGGGAACGTCGGCGTATCGCCCTTTCCATGCGGGAAGGCGTTTAAAAAGTCGTTAAAAAAAGGAGACTGGAATCCATGAAGAAGTTTTTCGCGGCTCTCGTCCTCTTTGCCGCGCTCGCTCTGCCGGCGCGCGCGGTCTACCCCGAAAAGCCCGTGCGGATCATCGTACCCTTCTCGGCCGGAGGCATGGCCGACGTGACCGTGCGCCTTTCCGCCAAAGTCGCCGAGAAATACCTCGGCCAGCCCATCGTCGTCGAAAACCGTCCCGACGTGAGGGGAACGCTGGCGGGAGCCACCGCCGCCCCCGACGGCTACACGCTGACGCAGATCGGGCCGGGCGCCGTGCTCAACACCTACCTCAAAAAGACGGGCTACACGGTCGATTCGTTCGTCCCCATCGTGCAGATCGTCAAGGAGTACGATGTCATCGCCGCCCGCAAGTCGCGGTTCCCCAACCTCGCCGCGCTCAGGGAGTTCGCGCTCGCCAACCCCGCGGCCGTCAAGGTGGGCGTTTCCGGCGCGCTCATCTTCGATCACTTCGAGGTTCTGCTGTTCGCGCGCGCCATGGGCGTCGAACTGTCGCCCGTGCCGTTCAACGGCAGCGCGCCCGCTGTCGCCGCGTTCCTCGGCGATTACGTCGATCTGTGCAACGTCAGTTTCGGCGAGCTTGAGAGCCGGTACCGCTCGGGAGAGGTCGCCTATCTCTGCGTGTTCGCGGAAAACCGCGACGCGAACTTCCCCGACGTTCCCACCGCGAAAGAGCTGGGCTACGACATCGTGAGCGGCCCGTGGAGAGGCATCGCCGCCCCCGCCGGGACGCCCGGGGACGTGCTCGACACGATCGCCGCCGCCTACGTGAAGGCGTTCAACGACCCCGAGTTCAAGGCCGTCTTTGAAAAAGCCGGACTTCCCGCCGACACGTGGCTCGACCGCGCCGCGTTCGCCGACGCCTACACGAAGCAGGCCGAGGTTCTCAAAGCGCTCGTGGCCGACGCCCGCCCCGGGAGGGATTAGTCCGCTCCCGGGGGCGGAACGCCCCGCGTTCGCGAAGAACGTTCGAGCCGGAGCGGCATCGCGCGTTATCCTTTCCATGCGGAAAGGCCGTTGTTTAAAACACTGTCAAAGGAGACTGGTATCAATGAAGAAGATTTTCGCGGCCCTCGCCCTGATCGCGGCGCTCGCCTCGTCGGCGCTCGCGGCCTACCCGACCAAGCCCGTGCGCCTCATCGTGCCCTACGCGGCCGGAGGCGCGGCCGACATGACGGCGCGTCTTTCCGCCAAGGTCGCCGAGAAATACCTCGGCCAGCCCATCGTCGTCGAGAACCGCGCCGGCGGCGGCGCCGTGACGGGGACGCAGGCGGGCGCTTCCGCCGCTCCCGACGGCTACACGCTGACGCTGCTCGGGCCGGGATCCGTCCTCAACACCTACCTCAAAAAGGTCAGCTACACGGTTGACTCGTTCGCTCCCGTCGTGCAGATCGTGCGCGAGTTCGACGTGATCGCCGCGCACAAGTCGCAGTTCCCCGACCTCGCCGCGATGAAGGACTACGCGGCCGCCAACCCCGGCGCCGTCAAAATCGGCGTTTCCGGCGCGCTCGTGTATGACCATCTGGAGTCGCTCATCTTCGCCAAGGCTCTGGGCGTCAACCTGAAGGTCGTGCCGTTCAACGGCAGCGCCCCCGCGATGGCCGCGTTCCTGGGCAAGCACATCGATCTGGCCTCGGGCAGCTTCGCCGAGCTTGAGGCGCAGGCCGCGGCCGGCGAGGTCGTGTTCCTGTGCGTGTTCTCCGAGAACCGCTTCCCCGAACACCCCGACGTTCCCACCGCCAAAGAAATGGGCTACGACATCGTGAGCGGCCCGTGGAGAGGCATCGCCGCCCCCGCCGGGACGCCCGAGGACGTGCTTGACACGATCGCCGACGCCTACGTGAAGGCGTTCAACGATCCCGAGTTCAAGGACAACTTCGCCAAGGCCGGCCTTCCCTCCGACTCGTGGCTGGCGAGGCCCGAGTTCACCAAACTCGTCAAGGAGCAGGCCGAGGATCTCAAGCGCGTCATCGACGAGGCGACGGCCGAGAAGAAGTAGCGCGCCCTTTTCGCGCAAGCCCGACGCACAGCGTCCCGCCGTTCGGCGGGACGCTTTTTTCGCGCGCTTTTGCGTTGACTAACGCGCGCCGCGCGTGTCACAATACGCGCGTGGCGAAAAGGGGGCCGCGAGCATGGAGATTTCTTTTTTCGTCAACAGCGCGCTGCTGGGCGTCGGGCTGGCGATGGACGCCTTTTCCGTGTCGCTGGTCAACGGCCTGAACGAGCCGGGGATGAGCGCGCCGCGCGCGTGGGCCGTGTCGGGCGTGTACGCTTTCTTCCAGTGGTTCATGCCGATGACCGGCTGGCTGTGCGTGAGGATCGCCGTGGAAAAGTTCCGCGCTTTCGAGCCGCTCGTCCCGTGGATCGCCTTCGCCCTGCTGACGTATATCGGCGGCGGGATGATCGCCGGGGGGCTACGCGGCGGCGGGGGCGAGCGGACGGCGCTCGGGCGCCTTACACTCGCGGCGCTGTTCGCTCAGGGCGTCGCCACGTCGATCGACGCGCTCTCGGCGGGGTTCGCCATCGAGGCCTACGGGGCGGCCCGGGCGTTCGCGGCGTCGGCCGTCATCGCGCTGGTCACGTGGGCGATCTGCCGCGCGGGGCTGGCGCTGGGCAGGGCGGCGGGCACGCGCCTGTCGGGGCGCGCCTCGCTTTTGGGCGGCTGCGTCCTCGTCGGCGTCGGCGTCGAGATCCTCGTCGGCAGTTTCTTCCGGCGCTGACGGCGCGGGAACCGGGGGTTGTTCCGCGCGGGACGCGGTCGCTGGAAAAGACGGGCGCTCGCGAAAAAAAAGCGCCCGCGCGGCGGGGCGCGTCTTAACGGCGGGCGGGGGCGCTTTCGCGAGACGGGTCGCGGCGCGACTTCGCGCCGTTTTCGCGTGGGCTGAAAAAAACGCGGCGGGGTTCTCTCCCCGCCGCGTCTTTTTTTATCGCGTGCGTAGCGCTTTTATCCAAAGTCGATCTCGGGCGTCGCCCATGCGTGGTCGAGCGGCCCCGCGCCCCCGCCGAGGTTGAGCCCGGCCCGCAGAGCGCCCGTGACGTAGGCTTTGGCGCGCCGCGCGCTCTCCTCCGCGCTCCGTCCGCGCGCGAGGTTGCAGGCGATCGCCGACGACAGCGTGCAGCCGGTGCCGTGCGCGTTGGGGTTGTCAACGCGGGGGGCGCGGAACCACACGGCCCGCCCGCCGATCCAGAGCAGGTCGTCGGCGCGGCCGGGCAGGTGCCCGCCCTTGACGAGGACGGCCCCGCGCGTCCCGCCGGCGATGGCGCGCGCCGCGCGCTCCATTCCGTCGGCGTCCGCGACGGGACATCCCGACAGCGCCTCGGCCTCGGGAATGTTGGGCGTGATCACGTCCGCCAGCGGAAAAAGCTCGCGCCGCAGGGCCTCGACGGCGTCGGCGCGCGTCAGGCGCGAACCGGCCGTCGCGACCGTCACGGGATCGACGACCACGCGCCGCGCGCCGTACTGTCTCAGCTTTTCGGCGATCACGGCGACGATCTCCGGCGTGCCGACCATGCCGATTTTCACGGCGTCGGGGGGAATGTCGGTGAACACGCAGTCAAGCTGCGCGGCGACGAACTCGGGCGCGACGTTCCAGACGGCGGCGACGCCCGTCGTGTTCTGCGCCGTGAGCGCCGTGACGACGCTTTCGCCGTACACCTTGTGCGCCGCCATCGTCTTGAGATCGGCCTGGATCCCCGCGCCGCCGGAGCTGTCCGATCCCGCGATGGTCAATACCGTACAGGTCATCCGCTTTCTTCCTTTCCGTCGTTTCCTTCCGCGCGGGAGGGCGCGTCAGCGGAACGCCGTTTCGGCGACGGCCCGCAGTTCGCGCGCCGCCGACTCGATATCGGGCCGCGAGAAGACGGCCGACACGACGGCGGCGCCCGCCGCGCCCAGACCGCGCAGCTGTCCCATGTTGCCGACGCCGATGCCGCCGATGGCCACGACGGGAATCCGCACGGCCCGCGCGACGCGCCCGAGATCGCCGAGCGAAACGCGCTCCGCGTCGGCCTTGGTGCCCGTGGGGAACACGGCCCCGACGCCAAGGTAGTCGGCGCCGCCGCGCTCGGCCTCGATCGCCTGCGCGACGGTGCGGGCGGAGACGCCGACGATCTTGCCCGGGCCGAGCGCGGCGCGCGCGGCGGCGAGGCTCGTGTCGTTCTGCCCCACGTGGACGCCGTCGGCGCCGCAGGCGATCGCCGCTTCCACGTCGTCGTTGACGATCAGCGGCGCGCCGTAGCGGCGGCAGACCGGCGCGAGCGCGCGGGCCTCGGCGATGAGCGCCTCGCGCCCAAGCTCTTTTTCGCGCAGCTGGATCATCGTCGCGCCGCCGCGCAGCGCCTCCTCCACGGCGGAGACGAGCGTCCGGCCCCCCAGCCCCCGGCGGTCGGTGACGGCGTACAAAAGCAGCGAATCTCTGAGGCTGTTCATCGGAAACGCGCCTTCCTTCCGGCAAAAAAATTGTCGCGCGGGCGCGCTCTTTCGGACGCGCCCGGGATCGCCGAAGTCATTGTAGGCGCGCGCCCCGCTTTCGTCAAGCGCGGGCGGACGCGGGGCGGCCGACGGCGACGGCGTTTTTCACGTCCCGCCGGGCGCGGCGGGGGAGCGCGTTTGCCGTCGCGGGCGAAGGGGCTTTTCGCGTCCGCGCGCGTGACCGGAACGTCGGCCCGGGGCGCGAAAAAGCGTTTTCCGCGCGTCTTCTTTCGCGTCCCTTTCCCGGCGGGGCGGGACTTTTCTGTTTCCGCGCCCCGCGCGAACCGCGAAAAGGCGGTTGAGCGAACGCGCCGGTAGAGATAAAATAGAAACCGGGAAAAATTTCTGCGCAGGGGAAGTGAACGGGACATGAGCGGAGAAAACACCGCCGCGCCAAGCGACAAGGCCGCCCGCGAGGAGGAAAAGCGCCGCGCCGCGCACGAGCGGGCCGTCGCCATCGTGGCCGCCGCGCTCAAAGGGGACGCGCCGCCCGACCCGCTGGAGCCGTTTTTTTCGCTGTGCGCGCGCGGGACGGCCGATGAGATCCGCGCGGCGATCGCCGCCGGGGCGGACGTGAACGCGCGCAACGCGGCGGGCAGCGCGCCGCTTCACAGGGCCGTGACGAACAACGGTTTCGAGGCCGCGCGCTGTCTCGTCGAGGCGGGGGCGGACGTGAACGCCCGCACGGCGGGGCGCTATGCCGACACCGTGCTGCACAGCGCCGTCTGGACCGAAGACCCCGCCGTGATCCGCCTTCTGCTCGATCGCGGGGCCGATCCGTTCGCCCTCGACAGCCGGGGGTGGACGCCGCTCCGTCTGGCCGCCTACCACTCGCGCGGGCGCGAGATCATCGATCCGCTGCTCGAGAGCATGGCCCCCGCGCCCGCCGAGCCGGCCAAACGCTACAGGGGCACGATCGAGTACGTTGACTCGCGGAACCGCCGCGCCTACCAGCTGGCCGACGGGCGGCTGGTCGAGCACAGTCTGCGGAGAGTCGCCGACGGCGTGTTCCTCGGGGATCTCGTCGTCGTCGGCTACAATGCCGGGAGCAAGGGCAAAGCCGCGGTGGACAACCTGACGCTGAACGCGCGGGAGCCGATCGGCGCGGGGAAGCGGACTTTACCCTGAATCTGAGTGTAAAGAGGGAGGAATCGTCGCATGTCACTTGTCGAAAAGATCCGCGAGCACGAAAGCGAGTTCATCGCATGGCGCCGCGAGCTGCACAGCCGCCCCGAACTGGGGTTCCGCGAGACGGCCACGACGGCGTTTATCATGGAAAAGCTGAAAAGCTGGGGCGTCGAGGCGCGCCCCAACGGCGACAAAACGGGCGTCATAGCCGAGGTTCGGGGGGCGCTGCCGGGAACGAAGACCGTCGTCCTGCGCGCCGACATCGACGCCCTGCCGATGCGGGAGAACACGGGGCTTGAGTTCGCGTCGAAAAACGACGGCGTCTGCCACGCCTGCGGGCACGACATCCACACCGCCGCGCTGCTGGCCGCGGCCTACCTGCTGTCGCGCTGCTACCGCGGCGCGCTGGCCGGGACGGCGCGCTTCATCTTCCAGCCCGCCGAGGAGACGCTCGGCGGCGCGCTCAGCATGATCGAAAACGGCGCGCTCGACGGCGCCGACTGCGTTATCGGAGCGCACACGTGGCCCGACGCGGAGGCCGGCCGCGTCGCCGTGCGCAAGGGGCCGTGCCTCGGATCCAACGACCGCTTCTGTATCACCGTGCGCGGCAAGGGCGGGCACGCGGCCCAGCCGGACTGCGCCATCGACCCCGTCGTTGTCGCGGCGTACATCGTCGCGCAGCTTCAGACCATCGTTTCGCGCCGCGTCTCGCCGGTAGACTCGGCGGTCGTCACCGTCGCGCGCATAGCGGCGGGCGCCGTGTACAACGTCATTCCCGAGGACTGCCTGATTGAAGGCTCGGTGCGCTCGCTGACGCCCGCCGTGCGCGACAATCTGGAGAAATGGATCACGTCAATCGCGAAGCACACGGCGGAGGGCATGGACGCGAAGGCCGAGGTGGTCTACGAGCGCGGCGTGCCGCCCACGGTGAACGTGGACGAATACGTTGACGCCGTGAGCGACGCCGTTCGCGAGCTGATGGGCCCCGGCGCGCTGAAAGAGATCGCCGAGCCGTCGCTCGGCTCGGAGGACTTCGCCTATTATCTCGAGAAGATCCCGGGCGCGTTCATCCGCCTCGGCACGGGCGACGAGCGGCCGGAGACGCACATCGGCCTGCACAACCCCAGGCACGTGTTCAGCGAAAAGGCCATCGCGGCGGGCGCGGCGGTATACGTCGGCGCGGCCTTCAAGCTGACCGGCAGCGACATGGACGCCCTCAAGTGACCCGAGGAAGCGGCGTCCGCTCCGAAACCGCGAAAGAGCCCCGCCGCCGCGCGCGGCGCGCGGCTCTTTTTTTCAGGCGGAACGTCCGCGCCGGGCGAAAAAAAACCGCGTTTCGCCCGGGAAAAGGGGCGAAACGCGGTGTGCTTGTGTCCGTTCCCGGCCGGGGCGCGAAGACGCGGCGGCCCCGCGCCGATCGGTTCCCCGGCCGCCGGGGCGATCTCCCGCTCCGGCCTCTCACGGCGCGGCGCTTTGTCCGCGCGGGATCGCGCCCGCCACGGCTCTGCCGGCCGGTTTTTTGTCCGGCCCCCGGCGAACTCGCGTTTAATCCCGGGCGCGGCGCTCACATCGCGGCGCGGTAGATGGCGGCGATGTCGGCGGCTCCAAGCTCTTTGAAGACGCCGACGCGCCCTTTGCCTGTGGCGGCGGCGGAGCGCGCCATGGCCTCGATCTGTTCCCCGGTGGGCGACAGCCCCAGTTCGCGCAGGCTGACGGGCATTCCCACGGAGCGGAAATGCGCCTCCACGGCCTCGATGCCCGCGAGCGCCGTTTCCTTTTCGCTCCCGGCGGGCCGCGCGTCCATCACCTGCTCGGCAAACCGCGCGAACCGCTCGGGGTTTGAGGGCATGACGTAGCGCGCCCAGCTGCCCCACACGGCGGCGAGTCCCGCGCCGTGGGTCACGTCGAACATGCCGCCCAGTTCGTGTTCGATCTTGTGCACCGCCCAGTCGCCGCCGTCGCTGCCGCAGCCGGTCAGGCCGTTGTGCGAAAGGCTGGAGGCCCACATCACCTCGGCGCGCGCGTCGTAGTCGTTTGGGCGCGCGTGGAGGATTTTGGCTTTGGCCATCACGGTCTTCATCAGCCCGGCGGCGATGGCGTCGGTGAGGTCGAGCGTGCCGCTGGCGTTGAACCAGCGCTCCATCGTGTGCATCAGAATGTCGGCGCAGCCGCTCTGCGTCTGCCAGTCGGGCAGCGTGAGGGTAAGCTCGGGGTTCATCAGCGCGAAACGCGGACGCCCCAGATCGCTCTTGCACGACCTTTTCAGCCCCGTCTTCTCGTCGGTGATCACGCTGCTGTTGCTCATCTCGCTGCCGGCGGCGGCGATGGTGGGTACGGCGCCGATGGGCAGGCAGGCCGCCGGCACGCGCCCGCCCGCGTCGTCGTACAGTTCCCACACGTCGCGATCCGGCTCGGCGACGCCGTAGCCGATGGCCTTGGCCGAGTCGATGACGCTGCCGCCGCCGACGGCGATGAGGAAGTCCACGCCCTCGCGCCGCGCCAGATCGATGCCCTCCCTCGCCTTGCCAAGGCGCGGGTTGGGCACCACGCCGCCCAGTTCCACGTGCGCGACGCCCGCCGCGTCGAGCGACGCCTTGACGCGGCCGACGACGCCCGACGCGACGGCGCTCCTGCCGCCGTAGTGGACGAGGCATTTATGCGCGCCGAACGAAGCGGCCAGTTCGCCCGCTCTGTTTTCGACGCCGCGTCCGAAGACGACTTTCGTGGGGGCGTAGTATTCAAAGTTGATCATTCCGGCACTTCCTTTTTATGTGATATAATATGCGCGGCTTTTCGCGAGACGCCGCGAACCGTCTCTATTATAGTCGAAAAATCGTTTTCCGCCACACGGAGGTTTTTACGCCATGAAATCTGTCTTCGCCATCCGGGCCGCGCTGCTGGCCGGCGTGTTCATGCTCTCCTCGTCGGCCATCTTCGGCCGTCTGTCGGCGGCGCCGCCGTCGGTCACGGCGTTCTACAGGCTGCTGTTCGCCGTCTGCGCGCTCGTTCCCGCGCTGCTCTGCTCGCGCGAGGGGCGGGCGCAGCTCGCGCGCGCGGAGCGGAAACGGCTGTGCGCCGGGGCGCTGGCGGGCGTCTTCCTTGCCGTGCACTACATCATGTGGTTTGAGTCTATCCACCTGACGACTGTGTCCAGTTCCACCACGCTTGCCAGTTTGCAGCCGCTGTTCTCGATGCTCCTGGGAATGATCTTTCTGCGCGAAAGGCTCACGGCCCGTTCCGCCGTCGGGGGCG
Source organism: uncultured Synergistaceae bacterium (assembly GCA_964604125.1). Taxonomy (GTDB): domain Bacteria; phylum Synergistota; class Synergistia; order Synergistales; family Dethiosulfovibrionaceae; genus Pyramidobacter. Next base: position 2,488 of record CAZRXR010000048.1, on the reverse strand, counting down.
CGATCGCCATCGCCGGCGCCGTCGTCGTCGGGCTGGGCGACTTCCGCGCGAGCGGCGCGGCGCTGTGGGGCGACGCGCTCGCGTTCGTCTCCGCGGCGGTGATCAGCGTGTATTTCTTCTTCGGCCAGATCTGCCGCCGCACGATGGCCGCGCTTCCCTATTCGGTGCTGAGCTACTCAAGTAGCGTTGTCTTTCTGGCGGCCTACTCGGCGCTGACGGGGGCGCGCTTTTCGGGCTACGACGCCCTCACGTGGAAGTGCTTTCTGGGGCTGGCGTTCGTCTCCACCATCGGCGGGCAGATGGTGTTCAACGTGCTTCTCCGCTGGATCACCGCGACCGAGGTGACGGTGGGCATCCTCGCCGAACCTGTCGGCGTGTGCGTCATGGCCTGGTTTTTTCTGGGCGAATCCCCCACGCCGCAGCTGCTCTCGGGCATCGCGCTCATCCTCGGCGGGCTGTGGCTGTTTTTCAGCGGAACGGACAGAGCGTAGGCACGGAAAAAACCGCGCGGCGGGAGCGCCCCGAAAACGGGCCTTCCGCCGCGCGGCTTTTTTTTCGGCTTTTCGGGCATCGGCGCGCGGACGCCGGGCTTGTCCATGCGACTTTGGAAAAGCGGCGGCGGCCGTCTCGCTTCGGCGCGGAGAACGCCGCTTTTGGCGTGCTCCGGCCTCAATCCTTCGCCCCGGCGGGACGGTTCGGCGCGTGGCCCGAACGGCGCGCGCCGCGCTCCAGCCAGCCGCTCGCGAAGTAGTACACGGCGAACGCGGCGGCGGTGACCGCCCAGCTGACGGGATAGCAGCGGGCAAGCGCGGCCGCGGTGTGCCAGCGCGGAAGCACCAGCCACACCCAGAGCAGGCGCGTGGCGCAGATGCCGAAGGCCATGATCGCCGTGGGGACGACCGAGTCGCCCGTGCCGCGTATGCCGCCGCCCAGCGTTTCGATGGGAGGGTAGCAGAAATACCACGGCAGCACGGCAGACATCACGGAGACGCCCGTCTCGATAACGGCGGCGTCGCCGGTGAACAGCGAGAACCAGAAACGCGGCGCCGAGAGCGCCAGAGCGACGTACAGCGCCGTGAAGGCCAGCGCCAGCAGCGTGCAGACGTAGACGCTGCGCTTGACGCGGCCGTAGCGCCGCGCGCCGAAGTTCTGTCCCGAGAACGTGGAGACCGACATGCCGAACGCCGCCATGGACTGCCAGTACAGCGACTCGATTTTGCTCTCGATCGTCCACGCGGCGACGGCGTTGACGCCGAGCGAGTTGATCGCCGCCTGAACGACGACGTTGGCGATGGAGTACATCGAGCCTTGCACGCCGGCGGGCAGGCCGATGGAGAGGATCATGCCTATCTGGAGCGGGTCGAAGCGCACCTTGCGCGCCCGCAGCCGGAAGGCCTCCCTGTCGCGCGCCAGACAGATCCACACGCCCGCGGCCGACACGCCCTGCGACAGTACCGTCGCCCACGCCACGCCCGCCACGCCCCAGCCGAACGCGACGACGAACAGCATGTCGAGCGCCAGATTCGCGAACGTGCCCGCCACAAGCAGGCAGAACGGGCGCTTCGAGTCGCCGCGGGCGCGCAGCGCTCCCGCGCCCATGTTGTAGACAAGCGTGGCCGCCGAGCCCGCGAAGAAGATCCGAAGGTACGTGACGGCGTGCGGCAGCACCTCGTCGGGCGTGCCCATCCAAAGCAGCGCCGTCCTCGCGCCGCACACCCCAAGAACGCCGATCCCCGCGCCGCCGCACAGCGCCAGCGCCATCGTCGTGTGAACGGCGCGCGACGTGCGGTCGGCGTCGCCGGCGCCCCACGCCTGCGCGATCACAACCGTGCAGCCCGTGGACATGCCCATGAAAAAGCCGACGATCAGGTTGATCAGCGTGCCCGTAGGGCCGCCGACGGCCGCCAGCGCCACCTTGCCGACGTAGCGTCCCACGACCACCGCGTCGATGGTGTTGTACATGACCTGAAAAAACGTTCCCAGCATGATCGGGAAGAAGAACAGCAGCAGCTGCTTCCAGATCACGCCCTCCGTGATCGCGTTCCCCCGTCCGTTCATCCGATCGCGCTCCCGCCGGTTTCAAGATCGTTCCTTCGGCCCCGATTGTATCACGCCCGGCGGGGGGCGAACCTTTTTGATAGTTTTGAACGGCGATCCGCAAACAAAAACCGCCGCGCGAAACGACGGGCGCGGCGGTTTTTCCGTCCGGGCGTGACGGCGTTTTTTCAGGCGTGGATGACCTTGCGGAAAAAGTCCCGGGCGCGGTCGGATTTCGTGTGGTCGAACACCTCGTCCGGCGTGCCCTGCTCGAACACGACGCCCTCGTCGAGAAACAGCACGCGGTCGGACACCTCGCGCGCGAAACCCATCTCGTGCGTGACGATGGCGATGGTCATGCCGCTTCGGGCAAGCTCCTTGATAACGTCCAGCACCTCCATGACCATCTCGGGATCGAGCGCCGACGTTGGCTCGTCGAACAGCATCACGT
>CAZRXR010000047.1:0-13311 GCA_964604125.1 uncultured Synergistaceae bacterium | reverse complement strand
TCAGCTTTTACACGTTGCAGGCGGTGGGCTATCTTCTGGACGTGTACTGGAACATCTGCCCCCCGCAGCCCGGCCTGTGGAAGACGGGGCTTTTTATCGGCTATTACCCTCTGCTAACCTCCGGCCCCATCGTCCGCTACGATCAGGTGAGGGAACAACTGTACGCGCCGCACCGCTTCGATTTCCGGCGGGTGTGCTTCGGCCTGCAGCGGATGCTGTGGGGCGTCTTTAAAAAGCTGGTGATCTCCGCCCGCGCCGCCGTCGTCGTGAATACCGTCTACGCGAACACATATAAATACGACGGATATTATATCTGGATCGCGGCGGCGTTCTTCGCCATTCAGCTCTATACGGATTTTTCCGGCTGCATGGATATCGTCATCGGCGCGTCCGAGTGCTACGGAATCATACTGCCGGAGAACTTCCGCGCTCCCTTCTTCTCCCGTTCCGTTCAGGAGTTCTGGCAGCGCTGGCACATCACCCTGGGAGCGTGGATGAAAGACTACATCCTGTATCCCGTCCTGCGCTCCGGCCTGTGGAAAGATCTGACCGGGAGAATCAAAAACCGCTGGGGCAGAAAGGCCGCCAAACAGGCCCCCGGCATTCTGGGCATGCTGTGCGTGTGGCTGCTGATGGGGCTGTGGCACGGCGGAAGCTGGAAGTTCGTCGTCGGCTGGGCCTTGTGGTTCTGGGGCTGCATCGCTCTGGCTCAGATACTGGAGCCGGTATTCAAAAAGACAATTTCGTTTTTCAACATCAACACAGACTGTTTCAGCTGGCATTTGTTCCAGTCCGCGCGCGTGTTCGCGCTGGTGTGCGTCGGCGACATGTTCTTCCGACTGACAGGGTTGATGACTACACTGAGGGTCATTAAACAGGGCTTGAACTTGCACAACCCTTGGATCTTCTTCGACGGATCGCTCTTTAAGCTGGGGTTGGACGGGCCGAACTTTATCCTGTTGGCGATCGGCATCGGGGTTTTGATCCTCGTCTCCGCGCTGCGGGAAAAAGGCGGCTTGCGGGAGCAGATCGAGCGGCAAAACACCGCCTTCAGGTGGATCCTCTGGTACGGGCTGATCTTCGCGATATTGATCTTCGGCATGTACGGGAAAGGCTACAATCCGGCCGATTTTATATACAGAGGGTTCTGAGAGACGTGTACGGCGTGAAGAATCGCGGCACGGAAAGGAAAACCGGCGAATGAAGTTACGATTTACGGCTTGCGTCATTTTCAGCCTTATTTTTGCTGGATTGTTTTTGCAGGTGCAGGAGGTGCTACAAGCAAAGTGGAACAAGGCTGATTCAAACTCGTGGGTGAGGGTGAAACAATTTTACAAAGAAAGACAGCCGGTTGATGTGTATTTTATTGGCACCAGTCATGTCCATTATACTGTGAATCCGTTGCTTCTATACCGCAATTATGGAATCAGCGGATATAATTTTTCTGTTGCAACTCAAGATGTCACAATGGCTAAGCTGTATGTTCAAGAAATTATAAAAAAGAAGCTCCCGCAAGTAATAGTTTTAGAAGGGAGTATGCTAGTCAATTATTTGAGCCCGGAGGTTAACACTCGCAAGGGACTGGATCCTTTGCCATTTACCATAGAAAAAGCTCAAACAATAGATGATATCATTAAGGAAGATAAAAAGCATAACTTAAAACGAGGTTATGATACCAGACTCTCATACGTATTTCCCATTTTACGATTCCATGATAGATGGAAAGATCTTCAGGAAGAAGATTTCATATATAGTGAAAAAGTTTCAAAATATCACGGATACACGCCATTTTTCAACACTGTAAAAGCGGATTTCAGCCGATATAATAACTTTGTTAATGTGAATAATGTTTTATCCGAACATAAGAAAACGGTAGATGACATAATAAGCCTCTGTAAAAAACACGGCGTGCGTGTATTATTTGTAAAGTCTCCTAGCGGTGGTTGGAGACAGGGCTGGCATAATTTGATTGCGGCTTGGGCGCGGCGGTACGGCATTTCATTTGTGGACTACAATGATCTGATGAGTGAATTGAATATTGATATTAACAAGGACTTTTCTGATCCAATGTCTCATGTAAACGATAACGGTGCTATAAAAGTTACCACTCATCTCGGGCGGTATTTGAAAGAGCATTTCGATCTGCCTGACCGTCGTGGCGAATCGGAATTTGCTTCATGGGAGAGTGACTGGCAATTCTATCAGCAAGACAAAGCAGCATACTTCTTGGCACAAGAGAAAGATTGGAATAAATATGTACAGAAATTGCAGAATCATAATTATCAGATTTTTATCTCATCCTGCGGCGACGTCGGTTTGGAAAGGTTCCCTCTACTTGCAACGCAACTTAATAAGCTGGGCCTGACCGCAAAAATGGGAGAGTGGAAAGGACGGCGCTCATACCAGGCGATCATAGATAAAGGCTCGGTAACTTACGAGCGGTTTGCAAACGCGCCCTTGCAACATGAAACAAAAGTTGACGGTAACTATGTGAGGCTCATCAGCGGAGACGAGAGACGAAGCAGGGATGCCGTCATTCAAGTTGGAAGTATGGAGCATGCGTTCAGGCGTCGCGGTCTCGGGATTGTTGTCTATGACACCGTACTTGGAACTGTCGTGGACGCCGTGACGTTCGACCTTTACGACGGCGGGAAGGCGTACAGGGGCGGATAACCGTCATATTTTTAATAGTAGCGAGACAGATTTATCCGCGGAGCAATAATCAAAGCCCTTTTATTGACGCGGTTACAACGGATGAGCGGCGCGACGCGCGGAATAACTGCGAGCAAGAGTATCCTTGGGACGGAGAAAGCAACTATTTCAGAAAAGCGGGCGCGGCCTTGTCGGAAATCGGAAAGGGCGGTCTGTTTTATCTTTCAAAGCGGTTCGGGCAGAGGAGTCGTGTTATGAATGATCGGTTACGGAACCCCTTCGATCCCCAAGTGTTTAGCGCCCTGACAAGGAGCGATCCATGAACATCCTTTCCCTTTCAAATTTAGTACCGGAACAGATCTGCGACACGCGGCGCTTCTTCGGCCGCGGAGGGCGGAAACGCATATCCCACTACTGCCAGTACGCGGCGGACTTCATTTCCCGGGCGCTGGACGACCCCGGCATCGACGGAGCCGTGTTCCCGCGCACATGCGACAGCTGCCGCGTCTTGGGGGCGTATCTGGAAGACAGCGGCAAATTTCTCCACACCCTGTCTGTACCGGCGCGGCGGGACGAAGGGGGCGCGGCCTATCTGGCGCAAAGCCTGCGCCGTTATAAAGAAGCCGTGGAAGAACATTACAAAACGGAGCTTAACGACATCCCCGAGCGGGCGGAACTGATCCGCGCCAGAAACAGCGCCCTGAGACGTTTGTACGGTCGCCTGCCGGAACTGAGCTACGGCGCGTATCTGGAGACGATCCACGCGCTGCTGCAAAAACCGCTGCGGGAACAGAACGTGCCCGAGGATCTGCCCAAGGCCCCGTGCGGCGGCGGGCCAAAAGTTTTTGTGGCCGGCTCCACCCAGCCCGGCGCGGAACTGGTTCGCGCCGTCGAAGAAGCGGGGATGAACATCGTGGGCGACAGGCTGCCCGAGTCCCGCCGCTTGATTTTCGCGCCGGAAGTCGCGTCGGCGGGAGACATTTTCCGCAACATCGCGGAGAGCGTGCTTTCCTCGTACACATCGCCCACTCAGGACGATTTTTCGAGGATCCTCGACGAGGATCGGGAGGAACTTCTGCGCACGGGAGCGCGGGGAGTGATCTTTTTGACGCAGAAATACTGCGAGCCTTACGACTATCTTTACCCGGCCTACAGTTCCATGGCGGAAAGTCTGGGCGTCAAGTGCCTGCGCGTCGTGTCCTCGGGCGGGGAAGCCGCCGACGGCGCGGCTTTGGCCATAGAGACCTTCGCCGGCCTGCTGTGAGGAGGGCGAAATGGCACAGTTATATTTGCGGCTTCAGGCGAAGCTGATGCGGGACTACTATAAAAACTTCTCCAAGTACGCGAGAGACAGGGCGCCCGCCGGGAAAGTGGCGTGGGTCACCGCCTTCACGCCGGTGGAACTTTTAGACGCGCTGGGGATAGAATACGTCTACCCGGAAAGCTACGCCGCCGTGATCGCGGCCAGCGGCAAGGAGCGGGAGTGTCTGCGGGAGAGCGAAAAACGGGGGCTTTGTCTTGACTGCTGCTCCTATTCCGGCTGCTTCAACGGCTCGCTGGCGCTGGGGACGGGGCCGAGAGGCGCTCCTCCCCGCCCGGATCTGCTGATCGCCGCCAACAACCAGTGCAATACGCTGCCCGGTTGGTGGAACCTGCTGGCGCGGGAATACCGCGTTCCGCTCGTCGTGCTGGACTATCCCGGCGAGGGCGCCGACAAGAAAGCGGCCTTCGCCTATGTGGCCGAACAGCACAAACAACTCGTCGCGCTGCTGGAAGCGCTCTGCGGCGGCAGGCTCGACGAGGACAGGCTGGCGGAGCGCATCCGCGACAGCCGGGCCAGCGTGGCCGCGTGGCGGCGCGTGACGGACCTGCTGGCGGAAAAAGAAATCGAGCCTACGGATCTGTTCGACGGCATGGCGTACCTCATCACATCGCGCTGCAAGCCGGAGACGGCGCGGTTCTACGAGGCCATGTACGAGTACTGCAAGGATGCCCCCGCCGCCGACGCCCGGCTCAAGCCCGTATTCTGGCTCGGCTATCCGCTGTGGTACCATCCCCGCAGGTACTTGCGGGAACTGCTGACAGGCTTTCGCGTCAGCGGATCCAACTATATCACATGGTGGAATCTGGACTACGACGGGGACACGCCGCGGGAGCAGCTTTTCAACGCTTACAACTCCACTTTTTTGAGTTTAACGGCCCAAAGCAAGAGGCGGCGGCTGCGGGCCTGTATTGAGCGCTCCGGGGCCAAGGCCGTGATCTCTCTGCGCAACAAAAGCTGCAAGTGCGACTTTGTCTCGGCCAGATATATCGACCTGCCGCAGGCGGAACTGGAAATAGACATGATCGACAGAAACTATCTTGACGTGGAGAGGGCGAAAGCCCAGCTGGATATTTTGCGGGAAATTTTATGAACGGCATCGGCATAGACATCGGCTCCACCTATACGAAATACTGCGTGCTGAGGGAAGGGCGGCCGCCCGCGTTCTTCAGCGAGCCTACGCCCGTCCGCCAGCGCGAATATTTTGACGGCAGACTGCGAAATATCAGGCGGGAGTACGGATCTTTCCCCATCGTGAGCTGCGGGTACGGACGGAAGAACTGCGGCGGCGACCGCGCCGTGTCGGAGCTTAACGCCCTCGCCGCGGGCGTGGCCCGCGCGGCCCCGGGGACGGAGACTGTGCTGGACATCGGCGGGCAGGATACCAAGCTCATCTGCCAGAGAGACGGCAGGCTCAGCAGGTTTTTCGTCAACGACAAGTGCGCCGCCGGCTGCGGCATCTTCCTCGGCAACACTCTCCGCCGGCTGAATCTGTCGTTCCGGCAGATCGACTTGAGCGACGGTCGGCTGCCGGCGCTCCGCCTTTCGTCCTCCTGCGCGGTCTTCGCCCAAAGCGAAATCGTGGAACTGACCGCCGCCGGCGCGGACGAAGACGAGATACTGCGGGCGGTGATCGTGCACATCCTCTCGCAGGCGAAAACACTCTTGGAGAAAGTGGACTGTCAAGAAGTGGGGCTGTCCGGCGGGCTGACGCGAATCCCCGGTTTCGCGGCCTACGCCGGGGCCGTGCTGGAGAAACCGGCGCGGCTTTTACCCCGCGGGCCGTACCTCGCGGCTGTCGGCTGCGCGCTGCTGGCTGAAAAAGAGAAAGGGAAGCGGGAGAAATGAAAATAAAAGAGGGTTACGCCTATTCAAAGACACACCAGTGGCTGGCGGAACAGGACGGCGCGTTCCTGGTCGGCATTACCGATTACGCGCAGTCGGAACTGGGCGGGATCGTTTTCGTCAGTCTGCCGGAAGTCGGCGACACCGTAAAAGCGGGAGAACCTTTCGGCGAGGCCGAATCCGCCAAGGTGGTGGCCGAGATCCACTCTCCCGTCGGCGGCACGGTGGCGGCGGTGAACGAGACGGTCGCGGACGAGCCGGATATTTTAAACAGCGATCCCTACGGAGCGTGGCTCGTCCGTGTGACCGACGTTACGGAAAAGACGGAGCTTATGACGGCCGGGGCGTACAAAGCCTATCTGGAAACTTTGAGGAAATGAAGCGATCTTTTCTGGAAAGCCCGAGCGCGGATCCGTACTTCAATCTGGCGTTGGAAGAACACCTGCTGTTCGCCTGCGGGGCGGATGAAGTCATCCTCTACCTCTGGCGCAACGAAAAGACGGTTGTGATCGGCCGCAACCAAAATCCGGCGGAGGAGTGCCCCGTCGAACTTTTGAAAAGGGACGGCGTGCGTCTGGCCCGGCGGCTGTCGGGCGGCGGGGCCGTCTACCACGACAGGGGCAACCTCAACTTCACCTTTATCGCGAGGGAAAGGCTGTACGATCCCGCCGGACAGACGGAAACGATACTGGCCGCCCTCCGCTCTCTGGGGATCGAGGCGGAACCGTCCGGCAGAAATGATCTGACGGCGGACGGCCGGAAAATATCCGGCAGCGCTTTTTACCGCAGCGGCGATCGCCGCTTCCGGCACGGCACTCTGCTGGTCGATACGGATCTGGAGGCGATGGAGACTTATCTGACGCCGCGCCAGGGAAAGCTGGCCGCGAAGGGCGTGACTTCTCTGCGCGGCAGAGTGGCAAATCTGCGGCGGCTGCGGCCCGACATCGATATCGAGAGGACGAAAGCCGCTCTGCTCGCGGCTTTTGAAGCCGACTTCGCGGGGCGCGTCGCCGTTCTGGAACTCGACTCGGCGGCGGACGTGGAGAAACGCCGCGCGCTGTTTGCCGCGCCCGGGTGGATCCGCGGTGAAAACGCTCCGCGCGGCCCGGCGCTCTCGCGGCGTTTCGGCTGGGGCGGGATCACACTGCGTTTTTCCGTCGCCGCCGGCGTCGTCGGCGACGTGCGCGCGGAAACAGACGCCATGGAGCCGGAGCTGGCGGCGGCGCTGAACGCGGCGCTGACGGGAGCGCCGTTCACCAACGCCGCTCTCTCCGCGGCGGCGGCCGCCGGGACGGGCGCGATCATGGAAGCGGCGCGGAGCAAGGAGATAGCGGCGTGGCTCGGGGCCGTGCCTCTGGGGGAATAAACATCGTGGAAAAGTATGACATCGTCGTGATCGGCGGCGGGCCGGGAGGCTCCGCCGCCGCGGCGCTGGCCGCGAAGCGGGGGCTTCGCGCCGCCTTGGTGGAGAAGGAATCGGTCGGGGGCGCCTGTCTGCTGCGCGGCTGCATCCCCGCAAAAGCCATGCTGCGCGCGGCGGAGACGCTGCGGCTCTCGCGCAGGGGCGGGACTTTCGGCGTAAAAGCGTCCGCCGAGTTCGATTACGCGGGGATGGTGGCCTACCGGGAAAAAACCGTGAGCGAACTCGCCCGGGGCGCGGAGGACTTTGTGCGCGCGAGCGGAGCGGCGGTGCTGCGCGGACGCGGGCGGTTAGCGGCCCCGGGACGGGTCAAAGTCACGGCCCCCGACGGGGAGGAAACCGTCCTCGCGGCCCCGCGCGTCGTTCTGGCCACCGGCTCGAAACCGAAGACCCTCCCGGTACCCGGGGCGGATCTCCCGGGAGTGATAGACAGCGACGGAGTTTTCGCCTTGCGGGAACTGCCGCGGAGCATAGTGATCGTCGGCGGCGGGGCCATAGGCGTGGAAATGGCGGAAGCCCTGTCCGCCATGGGCGCGAAGGTGACGCTGCTGGAAGCGAAACCCCGTCTCCTCCCCGAAATGGATCGTGACTTTGGGGCGAACCTGCGGCGGATATTCAAAAAAAGAGGAGTGGAGTTCCACTTGGGAGCCGCGCTCCAAAAGATCGAGCGCCGCGAAGACGGCCTGCGCTGCGTTTTTACGGAAAACGGAGAGGAGACGGCGGCCTACGGCCGGTACGTGCTTTGCGCCGTGGGACGCCGGGCCGACACCGAAGGGCTTTTTTGCGAGGACGCGCGGCCCCGGCTGACGGCGGCGGGACAGGTGGCCGTTGACGAAAACTTCCGGACCAGCGCGCCGGGAGTATACGCCGTCGGCGATCTCATTCCCGGCCCGCAGCTGGCCCACGCGGCGGCGGCCCAGGGGCGGGCCGCGGTGGAAAGACTGCTCGGCGAGGAGCCGACGGCGGATCTCAGCCTGATCCCCCGGTGCGTCTACACTGATCCCGAAATAGCCCAAATCGGCATGAACGAGGAAGAAGCGGCGGCCCGGGGCGTCGCCGTCGTTACCGGCAAGGCCCTGCTGGGAGGCAACGGCAGATGGCTGATGGAGCGGGAAGAACGGAGCTTTATCAAGGTGACAGCCGCCGCCGGGAGCGGCGTCATCGTCGGGGCACAGCTGATGTGCCCCCGCGCCACGGACATGATCGGGGAATTCGCCGTGGCGGCGGCCAGCCGTCTGACAGCCGGGCAGATGCTGCGGGCCGCGCGCCCACACCCGACTTTTGAAGAAACGATAGGCGAGGCGCTGGAGAATCTGCTGCGGAAGTAGATCGCGCGCGCCTGTCCGCCGTTTCGCGGAGCCGGGTTTCGGCGCGGCCGGCGAACGTCCGGCGACGGAGGCGGAAATCCCCGCTTCGCCCGTATGGAGCAGAAAAAAGATTGTTCTTCGCTTCGTTTATAAAAAAATGAGAGAGGGGGCGCGGGCGCGCCCCCCTTTTTTATCTAGAAAGACATCGGCTGCAGGATTGGGACAAGTATCGGACAAGCGGAGATCCAACCGATGAAAGTCAAATCGCCGCACAACAACTAGCCGAGAGGAGAGCGGTTTCTCCATGGAACAAAGTATAACGCAAGATATGACGTACAGACCGTCCATTATGATTATGCGGACAAACCCGGCGTTGGGCGCGCCAATCGGAAGCACGACAAGGGTCTTTCCTGTATCCGCTTTTCTGCGGAAACGCTTGGACGGGAGCTCGGGGGGCACTTGTCTGTCGCCCCAAACGGCGCAGCCGTCGTCAACGTTCAGCGAAAGCGGGCGAGCCGGTACGTTCTCCGCGAGATCCTCGCCGAGTGTACGCGGGGCGGTAGCGGATTTCTAACGGATTTCAGTTAAACGACTGCTTTTCAAAGGGCAGGCGGGATATTCCCGCGTTCTTTGAGAAAGCGGGGGAGCGGCTACCGGCTGGATCGCGAGCGCTTCCGCTCCCGCAAATTTTTTCGCGCCAAAGTCGGCGCGAAAGCGCGTTTCCCCTTCCGCCGAGGGGAAACCGGTACGAGCGGGAAGTCCTGTCCCTACGCCGACGGACTCGGTTTTTTTCGCGCTTTAACCAAAAAATATTCAAACGTTTTCCGTCATAAAAAAGCTGACATACGGGAGCGGATACGCTCCCGTATGTCAGCTTTTCTTGGTTGTTACGCCTGAAGGCTGCGGGATGAAATTTAGCCGGAACCATGGATCTCTAACTTCAACCCCGCGGAAAGGCGGTCTTTCTTTTTACTTACGCGCGGCGCTCAAAAAGCCCGTCTACTTCTTGTGGCGGATGGCGGCCTGCGCGGCGGCGAGGCGCGCGATCGGCACGCGGAACGGCGAGCAGGACACGTAGTCCAGCCCAATAGAGTCGCAGAAGTCGATTGACGACGGGTCTCCGCCGTGTTCGCCGCAGATGCCAAGATGCAGGCGCGCGTTGGCCTCGCGCCCGAGTTTGGCGGCGATGCCCATCAGCTTGCCCACGCCGGTGGTGTCGAGGCGGGCGAACGGGTCGGACTCGTAGATCTTGTGCGCGTAGTACGAGGGCAGGAACTTGCCCGCGTCGTCGCGGCTGAAACCGAAGGTCATCTGCGTGAGGTCGTTGGTGCCGAAGCTGAAGAAATCGGCCTCGGCGCCGATGGCGTCGGCGGTCAGCGCGGCGCGCGGGATCTCGATCATCGTGCCGACCTTGTACTTCAGGTTCGACTTCGCCTCGGCGATGAGCCGGTCGGCGGTGGTGACGACGATGTTTTTGACGAACTTGAACTCCTTCACCTCGCCGACGAGCGGGATCATGATCTCGGGCACGATGTCCCACTCGGGGTGACGGGCGCTGACGGCGAGCGCGGCCTTGACGATGGCCGACGTCTGCATGACGGCGATCTCGGGATAGGTGACGGAAAGGCGGCAGCCGCGGTAGCCCATCATCGGGTTGAACTCGTGCAGGCCGGCGATGACCTGTTTGATGTAGTCAACGGACTTGTTCTGCGCCTTGGCGAGTTCTTCGATGTCGGCCTCCTCCTTGGGGAGGAACTCGTGCAGAGGCGGGTCGAGGAAACGGATGTTGACGGGATAGCCTTCGAGCGCCTCGAACAGGCCCTCAAAGTCGGCCTGCTGCATAGGCTCGATCTTGGCGAGCGCCTTCTCGCGCTCCTCCACCGTCTCGGCGCAGATCATCTCGCGGAAAGCGTTGATGCGGTCGGGCTCGAAGAACATGTGCTCGGTGCGGCACAGGCCGATGCCCTGCGCGCCGAACGCGAACGCGCGCCCGGCGTCCTTGGGCGTGTCGGCGTTGGTGCGCACGACCATGCGCTTGTACTTGTCGGACAGTTCCATGACGCGGCCGAAGTAGCCGGAGCTGGGGTCGGCGGGTACGGTGGGGATCAGCTCGCCGTAGACGCTGCCGGTGCTGCCGTCGAGGCTGATGAGGTCGCCCTTGCGGAACGCGCGACCGCCGAGCGTGAACGTCTCGCGCTCCTCGTCCATCTTGATGGCTTCGCAGCCGGACACGCAGCAGGTACCCATGCCGCGGGCGACGACGGCGGCGTGGCTGGTCTGCCCGCCGCGCACGGTAAGAATGCCCTGGCTGTACTTCATGCCCTCGATGTCCTCGGGCGAGGTTTCGAGGCGCACAAGCACGACTTTTTCGCCCTTCTTGCCGAGTTCCACAGCCTGCTCGGCGGTGAAGACCACCTTGCCCGCCGCGGCGCCCGGCGAGGCGGCGATGCCCTTGCCGATCGGAACGGCGACCGCCAGCGCCTTGGGGTCGAACTGCGGATGCAGCAGCATGTCGAGGCTCTTGGCGTCGATCTGCATCAGGGCTTCTTCCTCGCTGATCATGCCCTCGTCGATCAGGTCGCAGGCTATTTTGATGGCGGCGGCGGCGGTTCTCTTGCCGTTGCGGGTCTGGAGCATGTAGAGTTTCTTGTCCTCGATGGTGAACTCCATGTCCTGCATGTCGCGGTAGTGCTTCTCCAGCGTGTCGCAGATCTTCAGGAACTGGCTGTACACCTCGGGCAGAACGTCCTTCATCTTTTCGATGGGCATGGGGGTACGCACGCCGGCGACGACGTCCTCGCCCTGGGCGTTCATCAGGAACTCGCCCATCAGGCCCTTGGCGCCCGTGGCCGGGTTGCGCGTGAAGGCCACGCCGGTGCCGGAGGTGTCGCCCATGTTGCCGAACGCCATCATCTGCACGTTGACGGCGGTACCCCAGCTGTAGGGGATGTCGTGATCCATGCGGTACACGTTGGCGCGCGGGTTGTCCCACGAGCGGAACACGGCCTCGATGGCCTCGAACAGCTGCTCGCGCGGGTCGGCGGGGAACGGCTTGCCCAGCTGCTTTTTGTACTCGTCCTTGAACTGTCCGGCCAGCGCGCGGAGATCGTCGGCCGTCAGCTCCACGTCGTACTTGACGCCCTTGGCTTCCTTCAACTGGTCGATCAGCTTCTCGAAATACTTCTTGCCCACGCCCATAACCACGTCGGAGAACATCTGGATAAAGCGGCGGTAGCAGTCCCACGCCCAGCGGGGGTTGCCCGACTTGCGGGCGATGGTCTCCACAACGTCCTCGTTGAGGCCCAGATTGAGGATGGTGTCCATCATGCCGGGCATCGAGGCGCGCGCGCCCGATCTCACCGACACGAGCAGAGGGTTCTCCGTGTCGCCGAACTTGCGGCCGGTGATCTCCTCCATCTTGCCGACGTACTCCATGATCTCGGCGCGGATGGCGTCGCTGATCCTGCGACCGTCGTCGTAGTACTTGGTGCAGGCCTCGGTGGTGATCGTAAAGCCCTGCGGGACAGGCAGGCCGATCCGCGTCATCTCGGCAAGGTTGGCGCCCTTGCCGCCGAGGAGCTCGCGCATTTGCGCGTTGCCCTCGCTGAACAGGTACACATATTTTGTCATCTGAAGACCTCCTGAGATAATTCAATGAGCCGCGGCACGACGCCGGTGCGCGCGGGCCATTCGGTTTGCAAACTCCGGCGCGGAGCGAAGGGCGCGCGAAAAAACAACCACGCGCGTCGGGTTTTCTTCGCGCTGAACTTGAATTATATTTCCAAACGCCCCGATTGTCAAATCCCCGTCTCGTCGGCGGCGCGCGCGAAACGACGCGCGATCCGGCCTTTCCCGGCCCGCCGGACGCGGTCACGCGAAACGGGGCGCTCGGCTGTCCGCCGACGGAGGAGCGCGAACAAAGGCGGCCGTTCGCGCGGGCGAAAGCGCGGCGCGTCGGGCGTGTGACAGACGACAGAGCGCGGACGGCGCGAACGTCTTTCAACCCCGGCGGGCAGCGCGGGGGCGCAAAGCCGAGCCGGGCGGGGCGGAGACGCTAAAGCGGCGGCCCCTGTGCCGATCCTCCGGCAGGCGAGTCTCTGCCGGGGCGCTCGCGGGCGCGCTCGGAAACCGCGCTCGCGGACGGGCCGCCCAAGGCGTTTCTTCCGCGCGAAAGGCTTTTACGCTTCCGGCGCGGCGTCCGAAAGCGCGGGACAAGCGCGAAACGACGCCGTCACGCGCGCGAAACCGCCCGTAAAAGCGGGCGGCGGCCCGGACGGATACGGCGACGTCGGCGCGCCCGTCTCTCTCCTTGTCGCCGCGCGGGGGCGGGCCGAAGCCTTTTCAAACGCGGCGGACGGCCGCGCAAGATGCCCGCCAGCGCCCGGGACGTGAGATTTTCTTTGCGCCGCTTGAACCCTCGGGGTTGAAAAATGTTATTAAAAGAACTATAATACAGAAGCCGTGAAGGCACTATTTACTTTTTAAGGAGGTCTGTTCCATGTATAAAAGCGTGATCGCTTTGGCGCTGGCCGCGGCGCTCGCCGCCGCGCCGGCCGCGTTCGCCGAGGCGGAGCTGAAGCCGCAGAAGCACGGCCAGTGCTACACCGCCGAGCAGCTGTTCGTCAAGGATGTCGAGAACGCGGGCGGAGGCATGGGCGTTCTGCACGGGCAGTTCGCGTTCCGCCGCGAGCAGGCTCTCGAGGACGACGCCATCAAGGAGATCGGCTGGATGACGCTCAAGCCCGGCGCGTACATCGGTCTGCACG
>CAZRXR010000046.1:0-13348 GCA_964604125.1 uncultured Synergistaceae bacterium | reverse complement strand
GCACTCAGAACCTGCTTCAGATCATCTTCTTCGCGCTCTTTCTGGGCTTCGCCCTCATCAAACTGGGGGATACGGGCGCGGCCGTGCTGAATTTCTTCCGCGCGTGGACGAAAGCGTGGGAAGTGATCACCGACGCGGTGCTGAAATTCACCCCCTACGGCGTGTTCGGACTGATGGCGAATATCGTGGGCAAGTACGGCCTCGACGTGCTTCTGCCCTACTTCAAGACCATCGCGGCCTGCTGGATCACCTGTTTCCTGTTCACCGTCGTCGTGCAGGGAGGGCTGATGGTGGGGCTTATCGGCGGGATCAGCCCTCTGAAGTTCTTCGCCACGATGAAAGAGGCCATGCTGTTCATCTTCGCCACCTGCTCCAGCGTGGCGACGATCCCTCTGAACCTGAAGTGTACCAAAAAGCTCGGCGTCAGCGACAAGATCGCGGATTTCGTCATCCCGTTCGGCGCCGTGATGAACATGAACGGCACGGCGGTCTACGAGGCGGTGGCGGTGATCTTCGCTTCTCAGGTCTTCGGCATCCATCTGACGGTGACGCAGCAGATCATGGTCATGATCACCGCGGTTCTGGCCTCGGTGGGCACCGCCGGCGTCCCCGGCTCGGGGCTTGTGATGCTGACGATCGTCCTCAACGCCGTGAACCTGCCGCTTGAGACGATCGGGCTTCTGGCGGGCATCGACCGCATCATGAACATGGCCCGCGTCATTCCCAACATCGTCGGCGACGCGGCGACAGCCGTGATCGTGGCCAAGACCGAGGGCGAGTTCCACCCCGGGCGCGCCGGCGACGGCGAAAACGCGGCGTAGCGGCTTTTTCGCCGAAAGACGGGCTTCCCGTCCCCGCCGGTTTTACGTTCGCCCGACGGGAGCGCGGCTGTCCTCGCGCGCGTCGCGCGGATCAAAATACGAAACGCCCCCCGGCGCGCTGACGCGCGCCGGGGGGCGCGTATATTCCGCCGCCGGTTTTTCGGGCGCGGGCGTTTGTTTTCCCCGCCGGACAAAAAATCAATCGGCCTTTGAGACGATGTCCCGCGCCAGTTCGAGGCACGCGGCGATGCGTTCGAGTTTCCGCGCGGGGAACCGCTCGCTGACGATTCCCGCCTCGGCCCGCAGCCCTTCGGCCAGTTCGTCGGGATAGCGGTACAGGTACACGACGCGCACGATCCCCGCGTTGATGATGGCCTTCGAGCAGAACGCGCACGGCGAGTGCGTGCAGTACAGTTCCGCCCCGGCGGCGGAGACGCCGACGGAGGCCGCCTGCGCGATGGCGTTCATCTCCGCGTGGGAGCCGCGGCACATTTCCTGCCGTTCGCCGGACGGAATGTTCATCCTGCCGCGCAGACAGCCCGTCTCGGCGCAGTGCGGCGTGCCCTTCGGAGCGCCGTTGTAGCCCGTGCTGATGACCTGCCCGTCGCGGACGACGACGGCGCCCACGCGGCGGCGCAGACAGGTGCTCCGCGTCGCGGCGACGGCGGCCAGCGTCATGAAATAGCTTTCCCAGTCGGGACGCTGTGGCATTTTTTTCACTCCCAAGCCAAAGATCGGCGGCAAAAATCGTGTTGAACTCGCCGCGCTTTTGAATTATTATAAAGCGGTCGGGCGCGGATTGACAGGGCGAATCGCGCGCGGCCGCGAAAAAGTTCCGGCGCTTTTTTTATGTTCTTTCCGAGGTGGTCGTCGTGTTCAAAAACCGTTCCGTCTTCGCCTGGTGTCTGTACGACACGGGACACTGTGCCTATGCCACCGTCGTCATGGCGGTCGTCCTCCCCGTGTATTATCAAAACGTCGTCGCGGGCGGGCAGCCTTGGGCGCTGCCGTCGTGGGGCTACGCCTCGTCGCTCGCGCTGGCGCTCTCGGCCGTGCTGACGCCGCTTGTGGGAACCTATGTGGACGGGCGCGCCGTCAAGAAAAAGTATCTGCTCGCGTTCGCGGCGCTGGGCATCGCCGCGTCCGCCGCGCTCGCGGCGTCGGGCGCGGGGAGGTGGTTCCACGCGCTCGCCTGCATGGTGACGGGGACGGTGGGGCTTTCCGTGGCGTCGGTGTGCTACGACGCGCTCCTTTCCTACGTCGCTCCCCCCGGGCGGATGGACAGAGTCTCCACGCTGGGCTACGGCGTCGGCTATCTCGGCGCGGGAGTTCTGCTGGCGATGGACATGGCGCTGATCTCAAAATTCGGCGAGGCGGGTGTGAAACTCTCGTTTTTTCTCGTGGCCGTCTGGTGGGCCGCCGCCGCCGTGCCGCTTTCGCTGTGGGTGGCGGAGCCTCCCGTGGGCGGATCCGCTCCCGCCGGGCTGCGCGCGGCCGCGCGCGCGCTGGCTCAAAGCTGGGACGAACTGAAACGCTACCCCGAGGCGCTGCGTTTTATGGTCTCGTTCTGGCTCTACAACGACGGCATCGGCACGATCATCCGCATGGCCGCCGTGTTCGGCGCGGGGCTGGGCATCTCCCAAAGTCACATCGTCGGCGCGATGCTCGTCACGCAGTTCGTCGGAGTGCCGTTCGCGCTCGTGTTCGCCGCGCTCGCCGAAAAACTCGGCGGCAAGCGCGCCGTGATGATCTCCCTCGGCTGGTACACGCTGATCGCGCTCGGGGCGATGTTCATGTCGCGCGACTGGCACTTCTGGCTGATGGCCGTCGGCGTGGGCATGGTGCAGGGCGGCGCTCAGGCCATCAGCCGCAGCCTTTACGCCTCGATGCTCCCCGCGGGCCGGAGCGGCCACTTCTTCGGCCTCTACAACGTGTCGAGCAAGTTCGCGGGTATCGTCGGCCCGGCCCTCTGCAGCGTCGTCGCCGAGATCACCGGCTCCCTCCGGCCGGCCGTCGGCGTGATCGCCGTCAGCTTCGTCGCCGGCATGATCGTTCTCGCGGGCGTCGATGTGGAAAAAGGCCGCTCCCGCGTCGCCGTCGAACCGTGACGGAATATTTCAATTACATTCTCCGCTGCGCCGACGGGACGCTCTACTCCGGGTTCACAACCGACCCCGCCCGCAGGCTCGCCGCCCACAACGCCGGAACGGGCGCGAAATACACGCGGGGCCGCCGCCCCGTAGCGATGGCCGCCTTGTGGCAGTGGCCCGACAGGTCGGGCGCGCTGAAAGCCGAACGCCTCGTCAAGCGCCTGACGCGCGCCGAGAAGGAATCGCTTGTCGCCCGTAAAGCGCGGCTTGAAAACGGGCGGCGCGTGAGCGAGAAACGCCTGAAGAAGCTGGCGGCCGCTCCCCCCGCCGTCCCGGGCGAGAAAGCCGCCCCCCGCCGGGCGCGCCGCGCAAACGCAAAAAACACCCGCCCCGACGCGAAACCCGAATAAAAGCGGGAGGCCGCCGCGCGCCGCGCGCGACGGCCTCCCGCTTTTTTTGTTTTTGTGCCCGCCCGCGACAGCGCCGCGCCGTTACGGACGTTTGACTGCCCTGCCGGATATGTCCTGTTTATTCAGGGTCACATAGACGAACACGCCTTCCGCCGCGAGAATATCGTCCTCATCTTCCCCGCCGTCCATCACCGCCCTGACCCGCACCTTCATGGAAGTACGGCCGACGCCGACCACCTCGGCCGTCACGTCCACAAAGGCCCCGAGGGGGATCGGCTTAATGAACCCGACGTTCTCCACGGCCGCCGTGGTCACGTCAGTGCCGGCGAAACGCCCGGCGGCGAACCCCCGACAGTTCGTCCATCCACGCCATCGGCGTCCCCCCGAACAGGACGCCCTTCCGATTCGTATCTCCGGGCGGAGCGGCCCCCGTCATTTACGATGTTTTCATCGGCACGCTCTCCTTCTATTCCAGCGCGAATCCAAACGTGTACCACCTGTGGTGTTCCAGCGTCCGCAGCCGCGTCAGCGGCGACTTCGCCCGCACGGCGGCCCCCAGAGCCTCCATGTACCGATCCATCAGAAACTCCCCGTTTTCCACAAAGCGCAGGCGGTTCTCCTCGCTCATATCGTTCAGCACGTCGGGGACTTTTTTGAAGAACTCCTCCGTGAAATCGTAATGGTGCGGGATGACGATCCTGGCGCCCATCGTCTCGACAAGTTCGGCGAACTCGCCGAAATCCTGCTTGGGGCTGACGTGCATCAGGGCCATGTCGGAGCGCACCCCCGCGAGCCGGCGCTTCTGATCGGCGGAAGTCATGCCCGCCCAGACCATGATCCGCGTGCCGTCGCACAGCGTCAGACGGTAGTTGTTCAGCTCCAGGTTGCCGAACCAGTCGGAAAGGCTCAGACTGCCGTCCGGGTTGCGGAATTTCGGCGAGTTTCGGAAATACCCTCGCGGAGATTCCGTGTGCCGCCCGGAGAACACTTCGATCGTCAGATCGCCGAACTCAAAGCGCTCCCCGCCCCTGACCCTGTAGAGGCGGGCGCAGTTCAGGTTCTGCCACTCGCACAGAGGGTCGGCGGACAGATCCCCCACGAAAATGTTCACGCCGGGAAATTTTTTCTGTATACGGCCCACATCTGCGGCGTGATCGATGTGGATATGGCTCAAAAGCAGGTAATCGCACTTTTCGATCTCGTCCAGAGACATAGGGTGGCACACGATGCCGTCCACCTCGCCCGACAGAAAGGGATCGAGCAGGATGTGTCTGCCGTCGGCCATCTCGATCTCGAACCCCGCCGTGTTGATCCAGCGGATCCTTCCGCCGGCGTCCGGCGCTTTAAGCGTTTTTCCCATCTTTCATCCTCCCTCTCACCGCGCCGTCGGCGCGGCCGGCGTGTCGCGCTTTCCGGCGCCGTAAAGGTTTTCAAAGCCGTTCCATACAGAGATCCCGGTATACGTCTTCGCCCGCTCCCGTCCCGAAAGCACGCGGATCGCCCCCGCCGCGAGGGCCTCCATCTCGAACTCGCCCGCCATCACTTCGACGGGGCCGATGAAGGAAATCATGTCTTTCAGATAATCCACGACATACGGATCGTGGGAGATGCCGCCGGTCAGTATGACGGCGTCAACCTTTCCCTTGAGTACGGCCGCCATCGCCCCCGCCGTCTTTCCGATCTGATAGATCATCGCGTCGTACACGAGCTTGGCGTATCGATCCCCCGCCTCGATCATCCGGCCCACTTCTCTGGCGTCGGATGTCCCGAGGTGATCCGCCAGTCCGCCGGTCTTTGTCACCTTGTCGCGCATCTGCTTCTCCGTGTATTTCCCGGAAAAGCACATATCGATAACGTCTTTGACGGGCAGCTGGCCGCAGCGGGTGGGAGCCATGGGGCCGTCTCCGTTGAGGATGTCGTCCGAATCCACCATCTTCCCGCGCTCGTGCGCCGTCACGGAGATCCCGCCGCCGATATGCAGGATGATGAGATTGAGATCCTCGTATTTCCGGCCCGTTTTCGCGGCGTAGCGGATCCCGATCTCCTTCTGGTTCAGCGCGTGGATCTTGCTCTGCCTGTAGACGCCCTTCAGGCCGGTGACGCGCGCCACGTCCGCGAACTCGTCCACGTCGGGAGGGTTGACCACATACGCGGCCCCGCCGTACTCCCTCGCGAAGGCGTCCGCCAGCTGCGCGCCCAGCGTCGCCGGGTGATTCACGGCATTTCGCCCTCTGACGTGCTCCAGCAGCTTTTCTCCGATATTATAAACGCCGGCTTCCACGCTCACACCGCCTCCGTGCCTCGCGGAGAAAGCGTCAATCCCCCGCAGGGAAAGGCCGGCTTCTTTCAGCGCGTCAACGATCGTTTGCTTGCGGTAGTCAAACTGCTCGCGGATCTCTTTGAACTCCTTCAGCTTCTCCGCGTCGTGGGACACATTTTTATAAAATATCTGTTTCTCACCCTCGAACATCGCTATCTTGGTGGACGTTGAACCTGGGTTGATGGCGAACACACGGTACTCTTTCATGTCGCGTTCCTCCTTTTATCCGCCGCGTTTTCCGGCCGGGGGGCGATCGCGGGCGGCGGGCGCGCGGTCGCCGGGACGGTCTCCGTCTTTTGAAAAAAGGGCATGACGGCGGCCGCGCCGTCATGCCCCGCGGAAAAATATCGAAAAAAAACGTCCGTCTGAAAAAAATCTCTCCGTTGTCCGGCGCGAAGCCGCGTCCCGTCAGTGGAACAGCGGGTAGAGCAGCCCGATCCAGATGACCATCAGCGCGCCGCCGATCCTGGTGGAGATGGAGGCGAAAGCGAGCAGGTTCATGCGGTTGGCCGCGGTGAGCACGGCCAGGTCGCCGGAGCCGCCGATGTTGCAGCAGCACAGCCCGGCCGTAACGCCCGCCTCGTAAGCCCACAGGCCGGAGAGCTTGCCGAAGATCATGGCTCCGATAAAGGCGCCCAGCACTCCGATGAAGATGACGATGAACGCCCCGGGGGTAAAGTACTCCGCCAGCGTGTTGAACTTCAAAGAGTTGACGCCGATGCCGGCGATCAGCATGGGCAGCAGCGCCCTCAGAGCGAAGTTCATGGAGTACACGCAATTATTCTCGATGGACGCGGGCAGGAGACCGAAGCATTTGACGGCGATGGACAGGATGATCGTCCAGGCCAGCCCGGGGATGACCTTGAACCCCGGCAGATTGCCGAGGATATTGCCAAGCAGGTACAGGCTGAAACTCATAAAGATGCCCGATCCGAGAGCCGCGTAATCGGCCGATGTCGCCGGGCGCTTCTCGCCCTCGGCCCGCATCGCGGCGCCCTTCGCCTGAAGAATGTCTCCGTTTCCGTTCCAGCCTTTCATCTTCGAGGTGATCGCGCCGCCCATCGCCGCCATGGCCACCGCCAGCACGTTCGCGATGGAGGCGTAGCAGAGGAACTGCCCCGCCATGGGCATCATGTCGGCGCCGGAGAGGTCGGAGTACAGTTTCGGAAGGGTGGTGATGGCGCCGCCGGAACCGCCCGACATGCAGGGAGCGCCGATGTTGAACAGCGCCTCGGGGATGCCGAACCCCGTCACCATGCCGCCCAGCATGCAGAAACCGAGCGCGAAGACCTGACTGCCCACGACGGTGGGAATGTAGCGCGCCGTGGCGCCCAGCAGGATCTTCCTGTCCATGACGAGGATCGAACCGACCAGTAGCATCGCGATGTAGGCGTCCTGAAAACCGCCGCCCATCAGAACCCTTGTCCCGTTGACCAAGGTGTTCGGGATCAGCCCCATAAAGTTGAGGAACGAGGCGCCGAACAGCGGGAACAGACAGGCGCCGCCCAGATAGTTGTTCACGATGGGAATCGTGTTGCCGAGCCAGAAGAAAATGCCGCCCACGGCCATCAGGTAGGCGATGGTCATGATGAAATTGGTGGCCACGTAGTTCCCGGCGCTGTTTGAATAGATCCTGACCGTCGGCATGAAACCGCCGTACACCGCGATCATGACGACGGCGAAGAACACAAAGAAGTACTTGGCGGAAAGCCCGCACACCTTAAAGTTCAGCTTGTTCTCCATAACGTTTCCTCCCGTTAATTCTTCCCCACAAGCGCGGCGATCACGATCGACATGTACTTGTCGTCCGCGGACGCCGCTCTGGAAACCAGCAGCACAGGAACCTTGGCTCCGAGCACGACGCCGCCCGTTCTGCCGCCGCCGATCACCGTGATTGTCTTGGCCGCGATGTTCCCGCTGACGATGTCGGGCACGACGAGGATATCGGCGTCTCCCGCCACCGGGCTTTGATACCCCTTGACCGACGCGGAGGCGGGATCCATGGCCAGATCGTAGCTGATGGGGCCTTCCACGACGCAGCCTTCGACGCCCTCCGCCTTGATCTCGGCGGCCTCCACGGTTTCCTTCATCTTGGGGTTCACTTTCTCCACGGCGGCAAGAATGGCCACCTTCGGCTCGGCGACCCCGAGAGCGCGGAACGCCGCCGCCGCGTTGGCGATCGCCGCTTTCTTCTGCTCCTTGGTCGGGTATGTGAGAAGTCCGACGTCGGTGATGCCGAACACCTTGTGGTAATAGGGGCTTTCCATGACGGCCAGCAGGCTCATCGTGTCGTTCTTCCTGATGCCGCGCTCGCGGTTGACGAGGATTTTCATCAGGGTTCCCGTTTCGGTCTTGCCCTTCATGATGCAGTCAACCCGGCCTTCCCGCGCCAGATCGGCCGCTTTCTGGATGGCCTCGGCGGGATCCTTCACGTCAACGATCTCCATCTCCTCCGCCGGCGCGCCGAACTCGCCGAGGATCGCTCTGATTTGCGCTTCATCGCCGATCAGCACCGGCGCCACAAGGCCGTCCCGCAGCGCGTGGCAGATGGCTTCGAGCGTGTGCGGATCCTGCGCCGGACACACCGCTACACGTCGTTTCTCGGGGATGGCCTTGAGCATTTCCTTCAGCTGCTCAAAATTTTTAATCATGGCCGATCTGTTCCCTCCCGGCGTTTACGCCTCGATCTGTCTCGGATCCGCCACCACGCCGGCGATGGCCGTGGCCGCCGCCACCATCGGGCTGCACAGATAGCTCAGCGTCTTTTTTGTCCCCTGACGGCCGATGAAATTGCGGTTCGCCGTCGAGAGGAGCCGCTCGTCGTCGGTCATCAGCCCGTAAGGCATTCCGCAGCACAGCCCGCAGCACGGGTGGGAGATCACCGCTCCGGCCTCGATGAACGTCTTGATGTACCCCAGTTCGATGGCCTGCTTGAAGATGGTGTTCGTGGCCGGCACCACAACGAATCTAAGCCCCGGGGCCGCCTTCTTCCCCTTCACGATCCCGGCCGCGGCCGCGAGATCCTCGATGCTGCCGTTGGTGCAGCTGCCGAGGTAAACTTCGTCGATGGGGGTGCCCAGAACTTCCTCGATGGGGTGGACGTTGTCCACGCCCTGCGGGCACGAAAGCTGGGGAGACAGCTGGCTCACGTCGTAGGTCAGCGTTTTTTCGTAGCGCGCTTCCTCGTCCACGCACACCCAGTCGATCTCCTCAAGGGGGATGCCGTAATACTCCGCCGTCTTCTCGTCGGCCTCGAACAGACCGCACTTGGCGCCGGCCTCCAGCGCCATATTGGCCACGGTAAAGCGCTGCTCCATGCTCATCTCGTGGGCCGCCGGGCCTGTGAACTCCAGCGATTTGTACTGTCCGCCGTCGGCCTTGATGTCCCCGAGCACCTTCAGGATCACGTCCTTGGACATGAGGCCCTTGGGAAGGTGTCCGTTCAGCACGATCTTGATGGCTTCCGGCACCTTGAACCACAGTTCGCCCGTGATCAGCGCGGCGCACATCTCCGCCGTCCCGATGCCGCTGCAGAAATTCCCCGCCCCGCCGTAGGTGGTCGTGTGGCTGTCCGTGGCGGTGGCGACACAGCCGGGTTTGGCGTACTTGGCCTCGTGCATGATGGTATGGCAGATGCCCTCGCCGATGTGCAGCTTCTTGACGCCGTACCTTCTCGCGATTTCCAGACCCGCCTCATAGTGGCTGTAGTCGTTTTTGGCGACGGCCGTGGGCATACAGTGGTCGAAAATGATGGTCACTTTGTCCGGGTCGTCGATCGTTTCCGCCCCGATCTTGTTCATGGTGTCCACGACGTAGGGCGTGTAGATGTCGTGGATCATGAACATATCCGGCCTGGTGATGACGATGTCCCCCGGGGCCACATGCTCCAGACCGGCGTTTTTCTTCAGCAGCTTTTCCGCCATCGTGTAGCCCTTCTTGCGGCACTGCTCGATGCTCAATGGGTGTATGTCCGACTTCTTGACGCCCGCCGCCAAACGCTTCTTGGTGTCCTCGATCAGGCCGCCGTTCGCCACGATGTTGAACAGGTTTTCGGGGATGGCGCCGACCGTGAACGTTTTGCCGTTGACGCTGACCGTGCGGGCGTCCACGTCCACCGTGACGATGTCGCCGCCCTCGCACACGTCCTGAATCCCGTCGCACTGGAGCAGGAGAATGCCGCTGTTGAAGGCGTTCCGGAAGAAGATCCTCGCGAAGCTCTTGGCGATGATGCAGCGCACGCCGTTGTAGGAAAGAACGGTAGCGGCCTGCTCTCTGCTCGATCCGCAGCCGAAATTCGTCCCCGCCACAAGGATGTCGCCGGGCTGCACCGTCGAGCCGAACTCCGGCTTCAGCAGCTCGAAGGCGTATTTCTTCATCTCCTCGATGGTTGGAATGGTTCCGCGTTTGCCGGGAATGATGGTGTCGGTGTCGATGTCGTTCCCGAATTTCCAGATTTTTCCGCTGAACTTCTTTTCCATGCCCGCGCCTCCTCAGATCGCCCTCGTCAAAGCGGCGTTTATCACCGTCTCGGGGGAAGCCGAATAAACCGCCGCGTCTTCGCAGCCCATCGCCCCCGCGAACGTGTACAGGCCCGTCGTCACCAACGTCTCCCCGGGCCCCATGGCTCCGGCCCCCTGCGCGACGACGCTGTGGTCGCCCGCCGCGCTGATCTGGGCGCCGAAATCGATGAACTTCGACAGCAGCCCTTCTTCGGCCGCCTGAATGTAGTCCCGGCTGGTCGCGGGGCAGACGGTCAGACGGAACCCCAGCGCCAGTTTCTTCCCTTCGAGAAGGGCGGCGGCCTTCCGCAGTTCTTCGATGGTGCCGCCGGTGTAGCCGCCGATCTGGCCGGCTTTCATGGAGACCCGCTCCATTCCGGCGAGCTTCGCAATCCGCGCGGACGACTGCGTCTCGCGGCCTCCGCAGGGCAGCATCGCCATAGGCTCCACGCTTGAAAGATCCAGAATCCTCGCGTCCTCGGCGGCTGCGTCGCCGACGCCCGCCGTATAGGCGCCAGTCAGGCAGGCCATGGCGCAGAGCACTTCTTTCTCGTGCCGGTCGAGGCCGGGGCAGAAGAACTCTACGGCTTTCCTCTTGAGGTCGCCGCCGCCGGCGAGGAACGCGAAAGCGGCGTCCATGACGCCGACGTGCTCTTTCAGCCGCCCCGTCACGGTCACGTGGACGGTCTCGGGCACGACGACGCTGTAGCGGCCGGTCTCCGCCACGCGGGCGAGCTCGGGGACGCTGACGTTGATGCCCAAAGCGCCTTTCGCGCCGAAGATGCTTCCGTGGGATCCTCCGCCGATGACGATCTGCCCCGGTTCCACGACCTCGTTGAGCATGTACTGGTAGCCGATCCCCTTCGCCTGGATATAACGGCAGCCGTACCGCCTCGCGAAGGCCAGATTCTTTCTCAGGACAGCCGCCGCTTCCGGCCTTCCCGTGGGAACGTCGTGGTCGTAGATGACCAGAACCTTATCCGGCGCCGCCACCGCGGCGATATCGTCCACCGCGCCGTGGGAAACGCCATCGTTGATGACCACATAATCCGGTTCCACGGTGACGACCGAACCGGCCGTGCCGCCCAACACCCTCTCGACAAATGACTCGCCCATCATTCCACTCTCCTTACCGCCTTACCGCCGCGGCCCTTCTTCCCCAAGAGCCGCGTTCAGCAGTTTTTCCGCGGCTTCCGCGCCGCGTTTGCAGCTTTTGACGCAACGCCTTCCCCGGTTCCCCGTTTCGGCGAAACCTCCCCGCGCCGTCCGCCCTTTTCCGGCGAACGATCGCACGCGCACTCCAGTTAAACGTAATAGTAAAACGTTTTTCTGATACTCGCCATTCTAGTAAAACGTTTGAGTTTTGTCAAGACGATTTTTCAATTTTTCTCTCCGTCCTGCGTCTTTTATGATCTTCGTCCGTTCGTCCGGGGACTGTTCGCGCTTTCCTCGCGATCCCGGCGTTTTATTCCTTAAATTCGCGTGACGCGCGCGTGCCGTGTCCTTTCCCGGCGACGGCTGAAAGTCTTTCCTGTCGCTTGACAAGCGTGTTCCCTTTCAGTATGATATGCTGTGTTTAGTAAAACGTAGTTTAACGTTTAACTAACACTTGAGCGCCGCTGTTCCGCAAGAACGCGCGCGCCAGAACCGCGAGAATTGAGGAAATATCCATGACAACCATCAAGGACGTGGCGAAAGCCGCCGGCGTATCGGTCACCACGGTGTCCATCATCATGAACGGGAAAGCGGAGGAACGGAAAATATCGGATCAGACGCAGCAAAAGGTTCTGAACTCGATGAAGGAGCTGAACTACCAGCCGGTGCTCGCCGCGCGCCGTCTCCGCTCCCGCTCGTCGAGAAAGCCCGCCGTCGCTTTCTTCTGGCCGCTGGATTACCGCACCGCCATTCTGGCTACGTTTCTCAACTCCATGGGCTCGGAGATGAAACGAATCGGTTTCGATTTTGAGCTTTTCGTGCAGACCTACGAGAACGACCGCCTCGATCAGTATGCGTCCACGATGCTGGAGACCGGCTACAACGGCGTCGTCGTCGGAGGTTGCTCGATCAAGGATCTGCAATATCTGGAGACGCTCTCTCCCAAGATTCCTTTCATCCTGATCAACCGCCAGTCCCGTCGTTACTCCACCGTCAGCACCGACCAGGACGAGATCGGCTTCATGGCCGCCAGGCAGATACGCCGGCGCGGCTATACGGAGGCCGCCGTTTTCGCCACCAGACACTCCTACGTCGCCACATGGCTGCGCACGCAGGCGTTTCTTTCCGCGTGCGGCAAACTCGGCATCGAGATCCGTCCCGAGCACATCTTTCAAGGAACCAGCAACATCGAAGGGGGGTACATCCTCGGCGAGCGGTTCGCACGGCTGAAAGACACCCCCTCCGTCGTCTTCTGCGACTCCGACGCCATAGCCATCGGCGCGCTCAGCGCGCTGCACCGCGGGGGCGTCAGAGTGCCGGAAGACGTGGAGATCCTGACGATCACCATGCTGGACCCGGATTACGCCAAGTACTCCGTGCCTTCCTTAAGCGTCATAGAGATGCCCAACCTCGAGTTCGGACGCCAAATCGTCAGCCTTCTGCGGGAAAAAATTCTGAACAACAGTCTGGAGCCGACCCACACGACTCTGGAAGCGCGGCTCATCCTGCGCGAAAGTTTTCGCGGCGCGCCGCGCGGAGACTTTTCCGAATGACTGGGCGACGGACAAAAAAACACTGAGCCACCTTTTTCTGATTTGCCGCTTGACAAGCGCGCGCGGCGTGTAGTAAACTGAATTTAACGTTATAGTAAAACGTTAAACTCCTCATGAGACGGCGTCCGGCTTCCCACGGCGGCCGTCCGTGGCGGAAAACGCGCAAAGGCACGAAACGCAGCGGCAGACAACGAAAATCGGAAAAGGAAGTGTTTTTATGTTCTGGAATAAGAAATTCTCCGTAACCGCGCCGTCCGGCGCGGGAGCCTGTGATTTCGCCGGGGCCGGCGCGCCCCTAAAATTCAACAGCGTGGAGTTCCGCGACGGCCAGCAGTCGCTTTTCGCCACGCGCATGACCACCGCCGACATGATCCCGCTGCTCGCGCGCATGGATCAAGTCGGCTACGACAGCATGGAAATGTGGGGCGGGGCCACGTTCGACGTCGCCGTCCGCTACCTCAAAGAAGACCCGTGGGATCGCGTCCGCGAGTTTAAGAAAT
>CAZRXR010000045.1:0-13755 GCA_964604125.1 uncultured Synergistaceae bacterium | reverse complement strand
TGTCCGTCCGCCCCGCTTTGGAGCGCGGCCAGCGCCGCGTTCTGCTCGGCCTGCCTGCGGCTGCCGCCGCTTCCGCGCGCAAGCTCGCGCCCGCCGAGCACGGCGCGCACGGTGAACGCGGGCAAGTGATCCGGCCCGGCGCGATCGAGCAGTTCGTAGACGGGAGGCTCGCCGCCGCCCCGCTGGCAGAGCATCTGCAAACGCGATTTTGCGTCAAGGGGCGGCTGCGTCTCGCTTTCCGCGGGGCGCGCGTTTAGAAACTTCCGCGCCGCCTCGAGGCCGCCGTCGAGGTAGAGCGCGCCGATGACGGCTTCGACGGCGTCCGCGATCATGTTCCCGCTGACGCGGCCGCGCGCGCCCTTTCCCGCGCGCAGCAACGCGCCGATCCCGAGGGCGTCTCCCCACGCGGCGAGCGCTTCCTCGCGCACGAGCGAAGCGCGGAGGCGCGTCAGTTCGCCCTCGCCCGCCCCGGCGCGCTCGCGAAAGAGCCGCTCGCTGATCAGCACCTCCAGCACCGCGTCGCCGAGGAACTCGAGGCGCTCGTTCCATCGCGGCAGGCCGCGCTCGTGGGCGTAGGAAGAATGGGTCAGCGCCTCGTCGAGAAGGGCCGGGTCGGCGAACTCGTGGCCGATTTCGAGAGCAAAGCCGCGCAGAGCCTTGCCGCGGGCAACCTCGCGTTCGTCCATCAGTTCCCGTACCTGGAGAGCGCCAGAACGCCGTTGTGCCCGCCGAAACCGAAGTTGTTGACGAGGATGCGCCGGACGTTCGCGTCGTATCTGGTCTCGGCGACGACGTTCACGTCGCACTCGGGGTCGGGCGTGTCGTAGTTGCGCGTCTTGTGCACGATGCCCTCCTCGAACGCCTGCAGCGACGCGCACACGGCAAGGCCGCCCGCCGCGCCGAGGCCGTGCCCGAAGATCGACTTGGTCGAGGTGACGAGCGCGTCCTTGGCCTTGTCGCCGAGCAGGGCGTTGATGGCCCGCGACTCCATGATTTCGTTGAGGTGAGTGGACGTGCCGTGGGCGTTGATCAAGTCCACGCCGTCCCAGCCCGACTGGCGCATCGCGATCTCCATGGCCTTGCGCGCGCCGGCGCCGTCGGGGTCGGGAGCCGTGATGTGGTAGGCGTCGCACGTGGAGCCGTAGCCGGTCAGTTCGCCATAGATGTGGGCCCCCCGCGCGATCGCGCGATCCAGATCTTCCATCACGATCGTGGCGGCGCCCTCGGCCACGACAAAGCCGCAGCGGTCTTTGTCGAACGGGCGGGAGGCGCGCTCGGGGTCGTCGTTGTGCGCGGTGCACAGAGCCTTCATCGACGAGAAACCGGCGACAGTCAGCCCCATGACGCACGCTTCCGCGCCGCCCGCGAGCATCACGTCGGCGTCTCCGCGCCTGATGGCGTGCCACGCCTCGCCGATGCTGTTGACCGACGAGGCGCAGGCCGTGACGATGCACATGTTAGGGCCTTTGCAGCCGTATCTGATCGCGACGTAGGCGGAGACCATGTTGCTGATCATCATCGGGATCGCGAACGGGCCAACGTGGCGGGGGCCTTTGGCGTTCAGGGCCTCAAAGCCGTCGGAACTGGTGTGCAGCCCGCCGGTGCCCGAACCCATGTACACGCCGAAGCGCCATGGATCGACGCCCGCCGGGTCGAGCCCGGAATCCTCCATCGCCATGGCGGCGGCCGCCGTCGAAAACTGGATGACGCGGTCGGTGCGCTTGGCGTCCTTTTTAGCCATGTAAAGGGCGGGGTCGAAATCGCGAACCTCGCCCGCAATTTTCACGCTGTAATCCGTCGCGTCAAACTGGGTGATGCGGCCCACGCCGTTTTTTCCGGCTTCGAGGGCGCGCCAGTAATTCTCCTTGCCTATGCCGACGGGGCTGACCACGCCGAGCCCGGTGATCGCCACTCTGTGATTCATTCTTTGATCTCCTTGCGCCTCGGTGGGCAATAACGTTTCCGTTCTCCGAAAAGGGAGAGGAGCCGCGCGGCGGCCGCTCTCCCCAAGTGAATATCCGCGTACGGAGCGTCTTACTCCTCGACGCCGAGCTTGGCGGCCGCGTAATTGAGCGCCTCGCCGACAGTGGTGAGCTTCTCGGCGTCCTCGTCGGGAATCTCGATGTCGAACTCCTCCTCGATGCCCATGATCAACTCGACGATGTCGAGCGAATCGGTGTTGAGATCCTCCACGAACGACGCCTCGGGGACGATCTTGTCCTCCTCAACGTCGAGGCGATCCTGGATGATCTGCTTCAGTTTCTCGAGAATATCAGCCTTTGTCACTGTAAAAACACCTCCTAAGTTTTGACGCGGCCCAAGAGCCGCGCTTTATGCCATTGTCATCCCGCCGTCAACGGCGAGAACCTGACCCGTGATATACGACGAACGCTCGCTCGCGAAGAACGCGACGGCGTTCGCCACGTCCTCGGGCGAACCGGCGGCGCCCAGCGGGATGCCCGCGAGGATGGCCTGTCTGGCCGCTTCGGGCAGCGCGCGCGTCATGTCGGTGGCGATGTAGCCCGGCGCGACACAGTTGACCGTCACGCCCTTTGAGGCGTACTCGCGCGCGACGCACTTGGAAAAGCCGATAACGCCGGCTTTCGCCGCGCCGTAGTTCGCCTGACCCGGGTTGCCGGCAAGCCCCACGACGGACGCGATGTTGATCACGCGCCCCCATCTCGCGCGGAGCATACCGCGGATGGCCTCG
This sequence comes from uncultured Synergistaceae bacterium, assembly GCA_964604125.1. Taxonomy (GTDB): domain Bacteria; phylum Synergistota; class Synergistia; order Synergistales; family Dethiosulfovibrionaceae; genus Pyramidobacter. The sequence continues at coordinate 11,045 of CAZRXR010000045.1, read as the reverse complement.
CGCGTGCAGAGGAACACGGATCTGAGATCGGCGTCCAATACATTATCCCAATCCGCGTCCTTCATTCTCATCAGCAGGCCGTCCCGCGTCAGCCCCGCGTTGTTGACGAGGATCCCGACCGGGCCGAGGGCGGCCCCCACCTCCTCAAAGAGCCTTTTCACGTCCCCGGGGACGGACACGTCGGCCGCGAACGCCCGCGCGTCGCCGCCGGCGGAGCGGATTTCGTCCGCGAGTGATCGCGCCGCCTCGGCGGAAGAACGGTAGTTCACGGCCACGGCGCAGCCGTCGGCCGCGAGACGGGCAGCCACGGCCCTGCCGATGCCGCGCCCCGCGCCCGTGACAAGAGCCACGCGCGCCATCACAGGGCCTCCGTTTCCCGCCGAACGAACGGGGCGAACTCGTCGAGGCCGGCGTAGTCGCCGATGTTCAGCACACGGGCGCCGCGCGCGATCTTCTTCACCATGCCGCAGAGCGTCTTTCCCGGCCCCAGCTCGATAAAGCCCTGAACGCCGAGATCGGCCATGCGGCGCACGCTTTCTGTCCAGCGCACGGGGCTGTAGGTCTGTTCGTACAGCCCGCGCCGGATCTCGGCCACGTCGGCGACGGGCTTTGCCGACACGTTGGCGACCAGCGGGCACACGCCGGTCTTCCACGCGCAGGCGTCCATCTCGGCGGCCAGCCTGTCGGCCACGGGGCGCATCAGCGAGCAGTGGAACGGCGCGCTCACGTTGAGCGGCACCGACCTCTTGGCGCCGCGCCCAGACGCCAGTTTGACGGCGCGCCCGACGGCGGCGGCGTGTCCCGAGATGACCGTCTGCGCCGGCGTGTTGAAGTTGGCCGGTTCGCAGACTTCGCCGCACGCGGCCTCCTCGCACACGGCGCGAACGCTGTCGGCATCGAGGCCGAGGATCGCGGCCATCGCGCCCGTGCCCGGCGGCACGGCCTCCTGCATGAACGTTCCGCGCTTGTGTACGAGCCGCACGCCGTCGGCCAGAGACAGCGCGCCCGACGCGACAAGCGCCGAGTACTCGCCCAGACTGTGACCGGCCACGAAAGCCGGCTCGGGGCGCGCGCCCTTTTCCTCCAGCGCGCGCAATACGGCGACCGACACCGTCAGGATCGCCGGCTGAGTGTAGGCCGTGAGGACAAGTTTGTCCTCCGGGCCGTTCAGGATCATGTCGGAAAGCGAAAATCCCAGCGCCTCGTCGGCCTCGTCGAAGACGGCCTTCGCGGCGGGAGAGTTTTCGATCAGGTCTTTTCCCATGCCGACAGTCTGACTGCCCTGCCCGGGAAAAAGCAGCGCGTATTTCATGGAACCATCTCCTTACCTGGCTTCGGCCCCCAGTCCCCTTAAAATTTCTTCGGTCTGGGCGACCATGCCCGCGATGATTTCGGCGCAGGGACGCACGTCGCGCACCAGCGCGGCCGACTGCCCCGACATGACCGAGCCCATTTCCACGTCGCCATCGACGACGGCGGCGCGCAAGCGGCCCGCGCCCAGTTTCTCGAGCTGCTCGTTCGGCGCGTGATCGTACTCCAGCTTGAGAAATTCCTTCGTCAGCTTGTTCTCGATGCAGCGCACGGGGTGCCCCGTCGGCGCTCCCGTCACGGTCGTGCAGCGCTCGCGCGATCCGGCGATGGCGTTTTTGTAGTTGGGGTGCGCCGTGCACTCGGTCGAGCAGACAAAGCGCGTCCCCACCTGCACGCCGCTCGCGCCCAGAGCGAACGCCGCCGCCATGCCGCGCCCGTCGGCGACGCCGCCCGCGCAGACGACGGGAACCTTCACCGCCCGCGCGACAAGCGGCGTGAGCACCATGGTGGTCAGCTCGCCGATGTGGCCGCCGGCCTCCATGCCCTCGGCCACGACGGCCTGCGCGCCCTGCCTGACGGCGCGTATGGCCACGGCGGTGGAGGCCACGACCGGCATGACGATCGCGCCGAGCGGCTTGAGGCGCTCGATCACCCTACCGGGACTGCCCGCGCCCGTGGTCAGCACCTTGACGCGGTATTTGGCGGCCAGTTCGACGGCCGCCGGCGCGGTGGGCGACATCAGCATGATGTTGAGGCCGTAGGGCTTGTCGGTGAGATCGCGGATTTTGACGAGTTCTTTTTCCAGAAGTTCGGGCGGCGTGTTCCCCGCGGCGATGATCCCCAGTCCCCCGGCGTTGCTGACGGCCGCCGCCAGCCGCGCGTCGGCGATCCACGCCATGGCTCCCTGAATCACGGGGTACTTGATCCCCAAAAGTTCCGTCAATTCCCTGCCGAGCATATAAAAAGAACCCCTTTCAAAGGAAACGTTTCAAAGGCGGAGCGCTTCCGCGCCGCGGTTTATCTCAGCGTGGCGGGATTGCCGCCGCGCTCCAGTTCTTCGGCGATGTCGGCGCGGATGAGATCCAGCGCGCCGCGTTCCACGAACCCGGCCGCGACGCCGATGGCGTTGGCGATGGCGGGAGATTTCGACCTTCCGTGCGCCTTGACGACGGCGCCGTTGACGCCCAGCAGCGCCGAACCGCCGTACCTGTTGTAATCGACGCGCGACATCAGCTTTTTGATCGACGGATAGAGCAGCGCGGCGCCGGCCTTGGCGAGCAGCGACTCGTTCACCGTGTCGAACACCAGCTCGCGGCAGAACTTTATAAGCCCCTCGAACGACTTGAGCATCACGTTGCCCGAAAAACCGTCGCAGACGACCACGTCGGCGTCGGCCTGCGGCACGCGGTTGGCCTCGATGTAGCCGCCGAAGTTGATCCGCGCGCTCTCGCGCAGGCGCTCGCGCGTTTCAACGATCACGTCGTCGCCCTTGATCTCCTCGGAGCCGTTGGAAAGCAGGCGCACGCTGGGGGACGCCGAGAGTTTTTCGACGTCTTTCATGTAGATGGAACCCATCAGCGCGAACTGCACGAGGTTGAGCGGCTTGCAGCGGACGGTGGCCCCCACGTCGAGGACGAAAACCGGCTTTTTCGTGGGCAGAAGCAGCCCCAGCCCGGGACGCTCGATGCCTTTCAGCCGCCCCACGACAAGCACGCCCCCCGCGACGATCGCCCCCGTGCTGCCCGACGACACGCAGCCCTGCGCCTCGCCGGAGCGCACCATCTCCATGGCCGTCCTCATGCTGGAGCGCTTTTTGGCGCGGATCGCCTTGGTCGGCGGCTCGTCGGGATCGACGACCTCCTCCGTGTGAACCACCGTGATGCGGCCCCTCACGGCCGCGTCCGCTTTATCGAGATACGGTTCGATGGCCGTTTTATCGCCGATCAGGGCGATTTCCAGATCGGCGTTTCTGGAGCACGCCTCTATCGCGCCGGGGCAGACGGCGGACGCGCCGTGGTCTCCTCCCATAGCGTCAACTGCGATGATCATGGTTTTCCCCCACTCCCGCCCGAATACGCCGAAACGACGCTCGGGCCTCTGGCTTTGTCATTCGCGCAAAAGGGCGCGCACGATGAAGCGCCCCACGTAGATTTCGTGTTCGTCAACGGTCGTATGCACGCTGACGATGTACTTGTTCCCGTCGTGGACGCCCACCTTGGCGCGCGCCACCAGCCTGTCGCCCACGCGCGCCGGGGCGCTGTAGCAGCCGCGGAACGCCTCGACGACGACAAGGTCGGCCTCGACGACGGCGATCGCCAGCGTGCTGGCCTGGGCGTAGATGTACTGGTCGCCGACGCGGTCGGTGTGGCGGAACGCCATCTCCGCGCCCGTCCGCATCATGGAGAGCGCCCACACGTTTGGCTGCAGTCCCAGCAGCTCGCCGATGAACTCGTCCTGCTTGAACGATCTCAGGCGGCTGACGGCTCGCTCGGCCATCTGGCGCATGCGCTCGCGCAGTTCGGGCACGCCCATCAGCGCGCGGTCGAGCCGTATGGTGCTGAGGCTGACTTTGAGCTGCCGCGCCAGATCTTCGTCCGTGAAAAGAGGATTCTGCTCGATCAGCGCCGAGAGCCTTTCGCGGCGTTTGAGTTTTCCCGTCCGTGCGGCCATTTTTCCTACCCCTGTTTTAAGACCAGATTTTAATATCTGCTCAGAAACCGCTTGCAGTATAGAGACTTTTGCCTCAAAGGTCAAGGCGCGGACGCTCTCGCGCGCGCGTCCCTTATTTTCATAAGTGCGTTTCGCGGAAAGCGCGCAAAAAAAAAGCCCCCGCAAAATTGCGGGGGCTTTTTCGCGGCGTTCGACGGCTATTCGGCCTTGGCCGCGTTCTCCGCGGCCGCCTTGTCGGCCGCCACTTTCATCACCTTGCGGCCGCGGTAGTAGCCGCAGGCCGGGCAGGCGCGATAGGGCAGGATCGTCTCGCCGCAGTGCGAGCACGTGGTCATGCCGGGGGCGGTCTTCGCTCCGAGCCACTGGGAGAAACGGTGATGTGTTCTGCGATGAGACTGTTTGATCTTCGGGGTTGCCATGGTTATTTCCCTCCTTTGAGCTTTTCTTGTTCGAGTAAATCGGCGAGCGCCGAGAATCGCGGGTCGGCCGAAGCCTCTTTCAGCCCGGGCGAGCAGTCTTCCTCACACTGCGCGTAAAGCGGCAGCGATTCGACGAGACACTCCCAGACGAGATCCGTGATATCGAGAGTCGATCCAAGCCGCGAGACGGGAATCGCCACAGCGTCGGTATCGCAAAACTCTACCTCGTTCCGAGCCGTCGCGGCGTCCGGCCGCGAGACGAAAGAATACATAAAATCTTCCCGGATTGCGACCTTTAAAGGCGCTCCGCACCTGCGGCACCGCGTCGCGACTTCGCCGTCGAGCGTTATGGTTATTTCGGCGCTTCGCGGCAGGCGGCGCGTGCGCGCGGTCACGTTCAAGGGTTGTGTCAGCGGAAATTCAAGCCCTCCGCGCGAAACGGGGCGCTCCAGCCCCGCCGTCCATGAGCGGAGGAGCGTCTCCGCCGCGTCGGCGCCGTCGGGGACGGGAACGACAAATTTCCAGTCCTTCGGGATGTCTGTCTGCGTCACGTTTTTTTCGCGCTCCTTCCGCGCGGGCGCGCGAAAGCTAGAAAGCAACTTCCTTGGTGTCGCGGGCGATCACGAGCTCCTCGTTGGTGGGGATGACGAACACCTTGACCTTGGAGTCTTCGGCGCTGATCATGCGCTCCTCGCCGCGGAAGTTGTTCTTGGAGTAGTCCATCTTCACGCCGAGGAACTCAAGCCCTTCGGTGACCATCTTGCGCATGGAGGCGCTGTTCTCGCCGATGCCGGCCGTGAAGACGATGGCGTCCACGCCGCCCATCGCCGCCGCGTAGGCGCCGATGTACTTCTTGACGCTGTAGACGAGCATCCTGTAGGCCAGCGTGCAGCGCTCGTCTCCCTTGTTCATGCCGTCTTCCACGTCGCGGAGATCGCCCGAAACGCCCGAAACGCCGAACAGGCCGCTTTCCTTGTTGAGCATGGAGTCGGTCTCGGCGGCGCCTTCTTTCTTGGCGATGTACGTGACCACGCCCGGATCCACGTCGCCCGATCTGGTGCCCATGACCAGCCCCGCCACGGGAGTGAAGCCCGTGCTGGTATCGACCGACTTGCCGTGATCGATGGCGCACAGCGAACTGCCGTTGCCAAGGTGGCACGTGATGATCTTGAGTTCGGACAGGGGTTTGCCGAGCAGTTCCGCGCAGCGGGCGGAGACGTAGCGGTGGCTGGTGCCGTGGAAACCGTAGCGCCTCACGTGATCCCGCTTGTAATACCTCTCGGGAATGGCGTAGCGGTAGGCGTAGTCGGGCATCGTCTGGTGGAAGGCCGTGTCGAAAACGCCCACCTGAGGAATGTCGGGCAGCGCGGCGGTGATGGCCTCGATGCCGATGATGTTGGCGGGGTTGTGGAGCGGGGCCAGCGGGATGCAGCGCTTCAGCGCGTCCAGCACGGCGGGGGTGATCCTGACGGTCGTGGCGAACTCCTCGCCCGCGTGGACGACGCGGTGGCCGACGGCGGCCAGCTCGTCCATGCTCTTCATCACGCCCGTCACGGGGTCGAGCAGAGAGTCGAGCACGAGCTTGACGGCCACCTTGTGGTCGGGAATGGGCGTCTCGGTGACGACGGCGTCCATGCCGGTCTTGGTGTGCTTGATGCGCGAACCGTCGATGCCGATGCGCTCCACAAGCCCCTTGGCCAGAACGGCCTCGTTGTCCATGTCGAACACCTGATACTTGAGAGAGGAGCTGCCGCAGTTGATGACGAGAATCTTCACTGAAAAAACCTCCTTGACGTAATCGACGCTCTGTCGTATATCAAAGCCGTTCAAACTTCCTCCGCCGCCCCGCGGGGGACACGAGAGGAGCGCTGCCGGTATGGAGACGGTCGTCGGCCTCACGGCCGAATACAATCCTTTTCACCTCGGGCACCTGCACCAGCTTCGGGTCATACGCGAACGCTTTCCGCGCGCGACCGTGGTCGCCACGCTGTCGGGCAGCTTCGTTCAGCGCGGGATGCCCGCGCTGCTCGACGCGCGGACGCGGGCCGAGACGGCCGTCGTGTGCGGCGTCGATCTGGTGCTCGAACTGCCCGTGCCGTTTTGCTGCCACAACGCGGGCATCTTCGCAAACGCCTCCGTCGCGCTGCTGAAAGCCTGCGGCTGCGTCTCGGCGCTCTCCTTCGGCATGGAGGACGACGCGGAACCGCTGCGCAGAATCTCTGATATTTTAGTTCAGGAGTCCCCGGCTTTCAAGACTCATCTGCAAAATTTTTTAAAAAAAGGCATGTCCTACGCGCAGTCGCGCTCCGAAAGCGCGGAGATCCTCTGCCCGGGAGCGCGCGAGTTTTTGCGAAAGCCAAACAACACGCTCGCCGTCGCCTACGCGGAAAGCGTGGCGCGCCAAAACGCGGGCTTTGAACTGCTGCCGGTGCGCCGGATCGGCGCTGGCTACCGCGACGACACCGCCGCGGAGGCGGTCATGAGCGCCTCGGGCATCCGGGCCGCGCTCGCGGCGCGCGATTACGCCGCCGCGCGAAACGCCATGCCGCGGGCGGCGTGGGCCGCGCTGAAAGACAGGCTTGAAAGCGGACGCGCCTTCACCGACGACACGCCGCTGTGGCGCGCGCTGCGCCTGCTGCTTCTGCGCTCGACGCCCGGGACGCTGAGAGACTGCGCGGGCATGAACGAGGGCATCGAACACAGGCTGCTCGACGCGGTCAAAACCTGCTCGTCGCACGCGCAGTTCGTCGATGCCGTCTCCACGCGGCGCTACCCGAAGTCGCGCGTGCGGCGCCTGCTGACGTGGCTGCTTTTGGGCCTGAGCGCCGACGACGAACGGGCCTTTTCGGCCTCGGGGCCCGAATACCTGCGTCCGCTCGCGATGTCGGCCAGAGGAAGGATCCTGCTGCGCGAGATCCGCTCGCGCGCGGCGCTGCCCGTGGTGACGCGCCCCGCCGACATCGGGAAGCGCGATGGGGCGAGGCGCCTGTTCGATCTGGGGCTGCGCGCGGCGCGCGTCAGGGAGAGTTTCCTCGAAAACCCCGACTGGCGGTACGAACTGAGGACGCCGCCGTACATCGGCGGCGAGTGACGCCTCCGCCGCCCCGCCATTGGCGCGCGCTATCTCCAGCGCTTCACGAGATGCTCGTACACGTTGGGCGGCACCATGCTGCGCACTTCGCCGCCGAGGCGGAACACGTCCTTGATCGTGTGGCTCGACAGGAACGAGTACTTGGCGTCGGTGACGATGAAAAGCGTCTCCATGTCAGGCTCCAGCGTGCGGTTCATCAGCGCCATCTGGAACTCGTACTCGAAGTCGGAAAGGGCGCGCAGGCCGCGGATGACGATGCTGCTTTTGCGCCGGCGCAGAAAATCGACCAGCAGCCCCGTGAACGAGTTCACCGTCACGTTGCGAAGGTGCGACAGCGCCTCGCGCGCCATCCCGACGCGCTCGTCGAGGGAGAACTCGCCCCGCTTTTCAGAGTTGATCAGCACCGACACCTCGACCTCGTCGAAAAGGGCCGCCGCGCGTTCGGCGATGAACACGTGGCCGTTGGTGATGGGGTCAAACGAACCGGGATAGATCGCTTTGTGCTTGTACATCGGCATTGTCCCTCATTCTCAGGAAATCAAGCGCTGAAATGCCGTAGCGCCGCTCGTCGCGAAGCTCCCACGGCGTGTTTTCCAGCGGAAGGGGCTCTCCGCGCGACCGCTCGATCACGACCTGCCCGCCGCGTTTAAGGACGGAAGAATACGCGGCGAGGAGCGTCGGCAGCTCGCGCATCCAGCCCATCCCGTAGGGCGGATCGGCGAAGATCACGTCGAACGCCATGCCGCGCTTCCGCAGCCACGGGAGCGCCCGGCGCGCGTCCATGCACAGCTGGACGTGCCTCTCGCTCCCCAGGGCGCGCCGTATCCGCGCCGCGCGGTCAGGAAGCGCCTCCACCGTGACGACAGACGCGCCGCGTTTCCGCGCCTCGGCCGCCACGCGCCCCGTGCCGGAAAACAGGTCGAGAAAGTCCGCGCCGCGCAGCGGCCCGAGGATGCTGAACAGCGCGCAAAGCGTCTTTCCCGTCGTGGGACGGACTTCCTTCACAGCCCCCGGATCCTCGACGCCGCGTCCTCGAGAGCGAACCGCACCGAGGGCGTCAGGTAGGGCAGAAAGACGCCGTCCAGCTTGACGAGCGTGCACTCCGGGCGCGCGACGACTTTGACGTAGAACTTCTGCTCAAAGCCCGAATCGGAACACACTGTCTCCTCGAGCAGCGTCCCGTCGGCGGCGGCAAAACCGCCGCGGAACGCCCAGTGCGAGTCCTCCCCGTGCCGCCCGACGGCGGCGCCCGCGCGACCCGAGACTTTTTCGTCAAGCAGCCCGAGGCTGACGGGAACAGCCGGCGCGATGCGCACGTGCATGTCGTCCACGCTCCCTTCGACCATCCGCGGCGCGTTCCACGGCGCCGTCTTTTCAAAAAGCAGAAGATGGATGTCCTTGCCCATGCCGAGCCATTTGCGCTCGTACTTGGTCGTGATCCCGCGCCGGAAGTTCAGCCGCCTGTCCGCCAGACGCAGCGCCGGGTGCGAGCCGAGGATGGAGGCCGCCTCGTCGGCGTACCAGCCCTCGTCAGTCGCCATCTCGAAGACGCCTCCCGCGCGCAGCACGGCCGCGAGCGAGCCGGAAAAACCCTCCGAGGTCACGCGCCGCCTCGCGTGGCGCTCCTTGGGCCACGGACACGGAAAACTCATGTACACGCGCTCGACCGAATCGTCGGCGAAACACTCCCGCAACAGAAACCGCGCGTCGCCGCACAGCAGGCGCACGTTCGGCAAGCCCCTTTGGCAGACGCGCGAAAGCGCCTTCTCGACGCAGGTGCGCGACATCTCGATGCCGTATACAAGCGCGTCCGGCCGCTGTTGCGCCAGATGCGCGAGAAAGTCCCCGTTGCCGAAGCCTATTTCGATCAGCCGGGGCGCGCCGGGCCGCTCGTCAGGCAGCTCGCACAGGGGCGACGGCCTCACGATCACGCTGCCACGATCCATGTTCAGTTCCCTCCCGGATTCCTGCCGCGAGCCGCGCGAAAGAACGGTTCGCCGTCCGTTTCAAACAGACGTTTCATTATATCACACGGCGCGAAAAACGGCCCTTCCGCCCCGCCTTGAAAACGGCGGCGAAAGGGCTTTCCGCGCGCGTTCAGCCGCGCGCCGGATGGACGAACGCCCTTTTGCGGACGATGAAATACGCCCCCACGATCATCACGCTCGTCAAAAGCCACGAAACGGGGTAGACGATCATCAGCGTGTCGAAGGCGCGCCACCTCCGAAAGACCGTCGCCAGCCACAGCACGCGGAACAGGCACGTGCCGACGACCGTGAGCACGGCGGGCAGCATCGATCTTCCCAGCCCCCGCAGCGCCGACGCCGCCACCGCGTAGGGCACCGACAGCACGCCCCAGAGTAGCACGTAACGGATGCGCGACATCGCGTAGGGGATCACCTTCGGATCGACCGTGAATATGGAAAGCAGCGGCTCGCGGAACGTGTAAAAGACCGCCGCGGACGCCCCTTTGAGCAGCAGGCCGGCTCCCATCGCCACCCAGAATACGCGCGCGCACCGCTCCTCGTTCCCGGCGCCGAAGTTCTGGCTCGTGAACGTCGTGGCCGCCTGGGCGAAAGCGTCCGTCAGCAGAAACGACACGAACTCGAAGTTCAGCGCCGAGGCCGACCCCGCCACCGCCGACGACCCGAAACCGTTGACCGCCGCCTGAATACACACGTTGGACAGCGAGAACATCATGCCCTGAAGCCCCGCGGGCGCGCCGATGGCCACGATGGCGCGCAGCTCGTCCATGTGCAGGCGCAGCTTTGAAAGCGAGACGCGCACGAGCGGCTCCTCGCGGAACAGGAACCGCATCACCAGCCCCGAACTGATGACGTTGGAGATCACCGTGGCGATCGCCACGCCCGAGACGCCCATGCGGAACGCGATCACGAGGATCAGGTTCAGTATCACGTTGCAGACGCCCGCCAGAAACAGGCAGTACAGGGGTCGCCTGCTGTCGCCCTTGCTGCGCAGGATCGCGGCGCCGAAGTTGTAGAGCATGATGAAAGGCACGCCGAGAAAGTAGATGCGCAGGTACAGCGTCGCCAGATCGATCACGTCGCGCGGGGCCTCCATGAACTCCAGAATGGGCCGCGAATACAGCTGCCCGAAAAAGAGGAGGAAGAACCCGCTGAACAGCGCGACGACCACCGACGTGTGCACGGCGCTCTGCACGCGCGCCCCGTCGCCCTGACCGATGTACTTGGCGACAAGCACGTTCGTGCCGATCGACAGCCCCACGAACAGCCCGATGAGCAGATTGATCGTGGCGTTGTTGCTCCCCACGGCCGCGAGCGCCTGACTGCTGGCGAAACGCCCGACGACCGCGATGTCGGCGGCGTTAAACAGCTGCTGCAGCACCGTGCTGAACGCGAGCGGCAGGGCGAAAAGCACCATCTTGCCCAGAAGCGGGCCGCGGAGCATGTCGATATTGTAGGAACGTACAGCGGGATCGCTGGCCATGGCGCACCTCGTCGAAAAAAAGCAAAAAAAAGAAAGAAGCCCGCTCGATCACGGGCTTCACGCGCGGATCGCGAAAAAAACGCGCG
>CAZRXR010000044.1:4133-13878 GCA_964604125.1 uncultured Synergistaceae bacterium | reverse complement strand
CCCGTGTAGATGCCGCCGATGATGAGCACGGGCAGGAAGATGCCCGGCAGGCTCCTGAACGTGACCTTGAAGCGCTCGCCCCACGAGGCTTTCTTCTCGGGCGTGTAGCCGCCGTGCTTGGCCGTGTACACGGCGTAGCACACGAACAGCGCCGTCATGATAAGCCCTGGAACGACGCCCGCCATGAACAGTTTGCCCGTCGAGTCCTCGGTGACTGTGGCGTAGATGATCATGGGGATCGAGGGCGGGATGAGGATGCCCAGCGTGCCGCCAGCCGCGAGGAGCCCCAGCGTGAGCCGCTTGTCGTATCCGTGCTTGATCATCGCGGGATAGGCGACCATGCCGATCGTGGCGGCCGTGGCCGCGCCCGAGCCGGTGATGGCCGCGAAGTAGGCGCAGGCGAAGATCGTGCCGATGGCCAGCCCCCCGGGCAGGTGGCGCACCCAGGTGTTCATCACGTCGAACAGGTCGTCGCCGACATGCCCGTCGAGCAGGAACTGGCTCATGATGACGAAGATTGGGATGGACAGCGTGTTGAAGCTCTCGAGCGACGACCACACCGTCGTGCCCACAAGGCGGATGGGCAGGTGGAACATGTGGATGAGGATCAGCGACGTGCAGCCCAGCCCGAAAGCCACGGGCATGCCCATCGCGAGAATGAACAGCAGGATGGCGACGACGAGGAGAAAATTGGTCATAGGACGGCGGCCTCCTTATTTGTTCCCGGCGCCGCCGCACAGCGTGACGACGCGCTCCAGCACGATGACGACGAACTGGACGCCCAGCATGGCGAAGCCGATCAGAAGCGGCAGCTGGATCCACCACACCGGGATGTGCATCATGTTGTCGGTGAGCTTGTTCAGCCTGACGCTCGTCTGGATCATGCCCCACGCCTGCGCGCTGACGACCCAGCAGAACCACGCGGCCATCACGCCGGTGACCACGTCGAGCGCGTTCTGCATCTTTCTGGGAAAACGGTCGAACAGCAGATCGATCCTGACGTGCTTGCCCAGCATCAGCGTGTAGGCCGAACCGATGAGCATCGTCCACATGAACAGGTAGATGGCCGTGTCCATCACCCAGATGGTGGGCGATTTGAACACGCCGCGCATGACGACCTCATACGCGAGGATAAGTCCCATCACGAAAATGCCGAACCCCGCGCAGTAGCCGAGGAACGTGTTGCAGAACTTTGTGACGGAACGAAGGATTTTTAACATGAGCGCGTATCCTCCCGAAATAACTTCAATAAAGCCCCGGCGAGAACCGTCGGGGCTTTATTGCGCCGTGTTTCAAACAAGGCGCGACGGCGGACTGTCAGTCGAACAGCCCGGGCGTCTTGGCCAGATCGACGAGCTTCCGACCGATCTCGCCGGCGCGGGCGACGTAGGCGTCCCACACGCTCTTGGTGGCTTCGACCATGGCGGCGTGCTCCTCGGGCGTCAGCGTGTTGACGATCAGGCCGGCGTCGCGCACGGTCTTCTCGGCCTCGCCTTCGGACTGGGCGATCACTTCGCGCAGATACTTCTCGGCGACCTTGCCCGCGTCCATGATGATCTTCTGCGTGTCGGCGTCGAGCGAGTTCCACCAGTCGAGGTTGGCCTGGACGGAGAACTGGGCCGTGCTGTAGTTGGCGATCGTCAGGTACTTGCTGACTTCGTAGAACTTGCGGCTGACGGCGGCGGGCATACCCGTCGTGGCGCCCTTGACGGTGCCCTGCTGAAGGGCCATGTAGGTCTCGGCCGAGCTGATGAGCGTGGGCGCCGCGCCCAGAGCCTTCAGCGTGATGGAGTCGCCGGCCGAGTACGAGCGCATCGTCAGGCCCTCGAAGTCCTTGGGGCCGTGCAGAGGATGCACGTTGTTCCACATCTGGATAAAGCCGTAATCGCACCAGAACAGGTTCTTGATGCCCTTCTTGTTGAACTCGGCGTCAAGGATGGCGTCGGCCCCGGCGTTGAGGAACTTCTCGGGCGACTTGAGATCGACGAACAGGAACGGCAGGTCGAACACGTCGGCGGCGGGAACCATGCCCCCCCACTTGTAGGTGCCCACAAGCCCCACCTCGACGAGCCCTTCCTGAAGGGCCTCGAGGATCTGGGCGTCGGTGTAGAGGGCGCCGGAATCGGAAACGTTGACTTTCACCTTGCCGCCGCTGAGCTCCATCACCTTGTCGGCGAACACGTGGATCGTCTTGGCGATGTGGTGCGACGGCGGGAACTGGTTGGAGACGGTGAACTCGACGCCGAACGCGGCCGAGCCGGCCAGAACCGCGGCGAGGGCGAGTGCTGCGACTTTCTTGAACATTGGACATTACCACCCTTGAACGAAAATTTTTGCTGCTTCCCTTTTTCTTTTTCGGAGAAAAAGAGAGATGGGCGAAAAAGCCATGCCTTTTCGCGCGAATCCGACGGGAAAACGAGCGTGAAGCGGAACGCTACTTCTGCTGGGGAACCTGGGGACGGGGCTTGCCGAACGAGCTGGCGCACAGGCTGCCCATCGTCGCGAGGCCGTAGTCGCGGAGGGAGCGCGCCACGGCGACGAGTTTGAGGGGATCGAGGCCCGTGTCCACGCCCATGCTCCGCATCAGGTACACCAAATCCTCGGTGGCGGCGTTGCCGGCCGCGCCGGGAGCGAAGGGGCAGCCGCCCAGACCGCCGACGGCCGAATCGAACCTGTCGAAGCCCTCGTCGAGGGCGCACTTCACGTTCAGCCCCGCGAAACCGTAGGTGTTGTGGATGTGCAGGTACACGGGAATGCCTTCCAGCGCGGGCTTTACGGCGCGCAGCGTCTCGGTGAAATCCTTGGGCGTACAGGTGCCGATGGTCTCGGCCAGCGTGATGATATCCACGTTCTTCTCGCGCACTCTGCCGATCAGCGCTTTGACGCGCTCCGGGGACACGCGGCCCTCGAACGGGCACATGAACGACGTGGCCATCGACACGCAGACTCTGGCCTTGCCGCGCGCGAGGGCGACGATGTCGTCCATCGCGGAGAGCGACTGATCGACCGTGCGGCGGATGTTGGCCATGTTGTGGCTCTCGCTGCACGAAAACACGACGTTGATAACGTCGGCGCCGGCGGCCAGCGCGTTCTCGGCGCCGCGCGCGTTGGGCACGAGGGCGGTGAACTCCGCGTCGGGGTGGGCGGCTTTCACGGCGGGAAGCACGTCCTTGGCGTCCACGAGCTGCGGGATGGCCTTGGGGCTGACGAACGAGGTCACTTCCATCTCCTTGACGCCCGCGTCGAGCATCGCGCCGATGAACTCTATTTTCTTCTCCGTCGGGATGAACTCCTTGACGCTCTGGAAGCCGTCGCGGGGGCAGACCTCGCGGATGACCGCCTTCCTTGGCAGACTGCCGAATTCCATGTGAAAATTCCCCTTTCGATCCTCGCGCTAGATGACGCCCTTGCTTTTGAGATCCGCGAGTTGTTCCTCGCCGAGGCCGAAGATGCCCTCGTACACTTCCTCGTTGTCGGCGCCGGGCACGACGGGCGCGTGCCGCGTGATCTCCACGGGCGTTCCCATCAGCTTGACGGGGTTGCCGTTGACCATCATGTCGTCGCCGATGACGGGGTGGGGCAGGCGGACGAGCATCTGGCGATCCTCGACGAAACCGGGATCGGACGTGATGTCGCTCAGGTCGAAGATGGGCGCGGCGGGCACTCCGGCGGCGAGAATCTTGCTTACAAGCTCGTCGGCGGGGTAGTCCTTCGTCCAGTCGTTGATGATTTCGCCCAGCGCGACGCGGCTTTCGGGCGTGACGCGCGCGTTCTGCGTGGCAAAGCGCGGGTCGTCGAGCAGTTCCCTCTTGCCCATCACGGTGACGAGTTTCTCAAACAGGCTCTGATTTCCGCAGCCGATGATGAAGTCCCTGTCCTTGGCCGAGAACGAATCGTAGGGGTAGGTGGCGGCGTACTGGTTGCCCATGCGCTCGGGTACCTTGCGCTCGCACAGATAGCGCTGAATGCCCGTCTCGTGGCTGGAGATGACGGAATCGACGAGCGAAACGTCCACGCGCTGCCCTTCGCCCGTGATCGCGCGAGCGTTGAGCGCGGCCAGCAGGCCGATGGTGAGGTTCATCCCGCCGAGCACGTCGCCCATCGCGCTGCCGACGCGGCACGGAGCGCCGCCGCGCGGGCCGGTGACGCTCATCAGGCCGCCCATGGCCTGGGCGATGATGTCGTAGCCGGGGCGCTTGTGGTAGCGGCCGTAGCTGCCGAACCCGGACACGGCGCCGTAGATGACGCGGGGATTGACCTTTTTGAGATCGTCATAGCCGAGGCCCAGCTTGTCCATCACGCCGGGGCGGTAGTTCTCGACCACCATGTCGGCCTTCTTGACCATCTCGAGGAACAGGGCCTTGCCCTCGTCGGCCTTGAGGTTGAGCGAAATGCCCTTCTTGTTGCGGTTGACGTTGGCGTAGTACATGCTGCTGCCGTTCTTGTAAGGCCCGAAGTTGCGCGTGTCGTCGCCGCGACCGGGGATCTCGATCTTGATGACCTCGGCGCCCATGTCGGCAAGCATCATCGTGCAGTAGGGACCGGCGAGCACGCGGGTGAGGTCCAGAACGCGAATGTTGCTCAAAGCACCCATGAAAAAACGACTCCCTTCAAAATTTCGCCGCGATACGCGCGCCCGGCTGCGAGGCGCGCGTTCCGCGCGGCGACGCGGATATGCCGCTCCTTGATGGATTGCAGTTTAGCATATTTGTGAAAAAAATCAATCCCCTTTTGTTGCGTATTTTAAATGAAGCATGGATCCCGTTTTTCGAGCCATGCCGCCGACGCTTGCGAATACTGAACCGGCGGAGTGAAAAAAACCGAACAAAAAGGTTTCCGCGCGCGGCCCCGACCGGCGCCGCAGCGAAAAATTTTTCTTTCGCGGGACGCGGGATTTCGCCGCGCGTTCGGCGATTCGGCGCCGCCGTCGTGTCCGGCGCGAAACGGCGATTTTTTTCCGCGCGCGCTTTCGGCCCCGGGAGAGTATAATAGGCGGAAAGCGACGGGCGCGGCGTTTTTCGCGCGCGCGAAAGGAGTTTGTGCGATGGAATTCGATCCCGAGAACATGAAAATCCGTATCTGCAAAAAGTGCAAAGGGCTGGGCTTCGGCGTGGATCTCAGGGGAAACCGTTTTCCGTGTCCCGAGTGTACGGGCACGGGGCGCGTGGTCGTCAAGACGCTGAAGGAGGAGTTCACGCTCGACAGTCTGGGCAGGAACCTCCCGTTCGACAGAGAGACGATGAAGGTGCGCGTGTGCAAAAGCTGCGGCGGGCTGGGGAGCGTTGGCTTCGGCGACGCGGAGCGCGAGTGCGCCGACTGCCACGGCACAGGGCGCGTCGTGGAGCAGAAGATCCTCACGGAGTACCAGCTGCGGCACGTGGACGGCATCGCGCTCCCCGTCCCCGGCGGGGAGGAGTAGCGCCCCCGTTTTCCCCGCGCGCGGCGGCGTCCGCGCGAACGCCGGAGCGTTGAGCGCGCGCTCCGGCGGCGGGCGATCGGGCGCGGCGGAACGTTCCGCGACAAACGCGGCGCGCGGACGGAACGCGCGCTCGCGGCCTGCGGGAAACACGGCTAGCGCGCCCGCTCCGCGAGGCGTCGGCGCGCGGTTTCTTCCATGCCGTCGGGGCGGCGGGAGGTGATTATCCGCGTTTCGGGCGGGGAGGGGCGCGATGTGTCCCGCCCGGGCGGGGGCCGGGCCGACGTCCGCGCCCTCTTTTACGAAAACCCGGCCCTGGGCGGCGCTCCTCCCGGATCTCTTTTCGGAGAGAAATATTTGCCGGGAGCGTGTTTCCTTTGTCGCGCGGGTATGTTATACTTGTCCTGTCGTTTTAAAACGCCTGCGGTGTTCGTGATCGCGGTTCTCGTCTTGAGCCAACACTCGACTTGCCCGAGGGAAAGGCCCGTCGGCTTTTTGCCGCGCCGGACGCCTGTCCGAGCGACGGATGCCCGCCGCCGGGGGATCCCTTATCATTTTTCGGAGCGGGTCAAGACCGCCGTGACACGGCACTGTGGGTTTATTTTTTTTCGCGCGCGGAGGGCGACCGGGAGGCTCGTCTTTTCGCGCGCGCGTTTTTCGGGAGGAGGCGCCTTGGGTGAGCGGCTGTCTTATCTACCCTCGCTCGTTCGCGGGCGTGATCTTCGACTGGGACGGCGTGATCGCGCGATCGCGTCTCGACTTCGGCGCCATCCGCGCGAAGTTTTTCGGGGGCGCGCGCGTTCCTCTGCTGGAGGGCGCGCGGCGGCTGCCGCCCGACGCGGCCGCCGAGGTGATGGAGGCCATCCGCGCCGAGGAGATGCGCGGGGCCGCGGCGGCGGAGCCGGTCGAGGGCGCGCGCGAACTGATCGGGCTTTTGGAGGCGCGCGGCGTGCCGTGGTGCGTGATGTCGCGCAACTGCCGCGAGTCGATCGACGCGGCGGCCTCGGTCATCGGCTTCAAGCTGCCCGCGCTGGTCTGGAGCCGCGAGGCGCGCCACGTCAAGCCCGACGCGCGCGCGTTCGAGGACGCCGCCTCGGCGATGGGCGTCGCCGCGCGTTCGTGCCTCGCGATCGGCGATTTCCTCTATGAGATGATCGGCGCGCGGCGCGCTGGGGCGCGGTGCGTGCTGGTCAACAGCGCCGACGCCGAGTGCGAGTCGTATGCCGACGCATGTTTCGCCCGGCTGGAGGACTTCGCGCGCTCTTTCGCGGCCGACGAGCCGATTGTTCCGTGGGAGTACCATGCCGCGCTGAAGGAGCGCGGGCTTGGTGCGCTGGAGGCGATGTCGCGCGCGACGGCGCTGCTTGACCGCGCGCTCGACGCGCGGACGTTCGCCCGCCTCGAGACGCTGGCCCGCGCGGGGCTTGGCCGTGTGCGCGTGCCCGAGGGCCGCGAACTGAGCGCGGCGGAGCTTGCCGCCGTTCCGGGCCTTTCCCCGCGCCTGCTGAAAGAGTCCGTCGCTTTGGCGCTCGAGGCGACGCTGGGCGCGCGTTATCCGCTGCTGCGCGTCGAAACGGGCGGCGAAGGCACGCCGCTTTTCTCGCCCGTCTGGGGCGCGTGAGGGGCGACGATCGCGCCGGACCGCGCGGCCGAAGGGGCCGCCGCGAAAACCGCGCCGGACGGTTCTTCACGCCGAAGCCGCGTCGAGAGCGGGAACGGGTCTTTGTCATCCCTCCGCGCGCAAATACGCGGCCGCCGCGCGAAATTCAACGCGCGCGGCGCGGACGCCGGAGGCGCGAAAGGTAGCCGCGCCGGGGGGGCGCGTTTCGTGTCGCGCCGCGCGCCGTCGAGCGTGAAAACGCGGGGCGAGCGTTCCGCCGCGCGTACCCCGGGGAACAATCAAAGATCCCGGGCGCCGGAGACGGCGTTCGGGATCTTTTTTTGGGCGCGGCAAAGATGAATATGGCTTTCGGCGCGCGGACACACCGCGCGCGTTTTTTTCCGGCCGCGCCGCGTTGGAGCATGACAAAAAACGAGCGCCGACGGGATCTCGGCGCTTTTCTCGCGGGACTGAAACGTTTTCGCGCGCGTGCGGTGTTTTTTTAAAGGAAGCCGCGCCGCCGTCGGCCGCGCGATATGCTTTTCGCGCCGCCCCCGTCGGACGGGACGCTGTTCCCGCCTGTCTTCGCGCGTAAAAAGACGGCGGCGCGGACGCCGGGAACGCGAAACGGCGCGTCTCGCGCTCCGCGCGCACCGTCGCCGGGGCGCGGGAACCGTCCCGCCGCGTGAAAAAACGGCGCTTAAGAAAAGCCCGATCGCCGTGCCGGAGGCGATCGGGCTTTTTCCGTATTTTTATTCGCGCGGCCCGCGCGGGCGTTTCCGGCTCTCTGGCGCGCGGCGGGCGAAAACGCTCGTTCCGCCGGCTCGTCTTTTCACGGACGGAAAAGGGCCGGGACGACGGGGACGCCTCGCGGGCGTTTCTTCGCGCGCCAAAGCCGGTTCCGGGCGCCCGCGCCGCGATTCGTTCAGGGAGTCAGGCTGTCGCGCAGCAGGGCGAACAGTTCGCGCGCCGCCATCGTTGTGACGGCCAGCCCGCCGCTCGTGGGGATGAAATGAACCGGCCTCCATCGCGATCGGCGCGCGAGACTCGGCGCGGGACTCGCGCACACGCTGAAGTCGGTCATCTCGCGTCTGGCGTGGCGCATCGCGCGGAATGTGTGGAATCTGTCCGTGACAAAGCACACGACGGGCCGCGCGCCCTCGTCGGGATACAGGCGGCGCAGCAGTCCGGCGCTTTCGCGGATGTTGCCGCGCGTGTTGAGCGATCGCGTCTCGGCCAGAAACGGCACGCCCTTCACCCCGCGCGCCGTCACGGGCGACTCGATGCCCGAAAGCATCAGCACGGCGTCCCCGCGGGAAGCCATCAGGCTTTGGGCGTGCCGGAGCCGCCTCTGCGACGAGATGGACGGCTGGTACGTGTCGCCCTCGGCAACGGCCCCTCCGCCGAGCACGACGAAGACGACCGGCCCAGCGTCCGGGCCTTTTTCGTCCGCGCAAAGGCTCTCCAGCGCCGACAGCATCGTCTTGCCGCAGAAGTCGGTGCAGGCAAACGCGAACAGCAGCGTGAGGCACAGCGCCGCGCGGCGCGCCCCGGGCGCGCGCGGCGGGAGAAGCAACGCCACCGTCACGCCGACGAGGAACAGGCCGAGCGGCGAGACGGCGGCGGCGGTCGCCGCCGAGATGAAAAACTCCGTCTGCGTCATGGGCGCAGTTTGAGGCGCTCGCCGGTGTGCGTGTTGAGGTAGGCTTTCAGCCTCACGTGGCTCATGCGGATGTGCGCCCCCATGGCCTCCCGCGCGCGCTTTTCGTCGCGCGCCAGCAGCGCCCTGATGATCTCCACGTGCCCCTGCGCCAGTCGCTTGATGTACTCGGGGTCGCCGAGCGAGTACGGGCGGTACAGGTTGATCACGTCCACGAGTTCCTGAAGCGAGTTCATCAGGAACCTGTTGCCCGACGCCTGATAGAGAAAGGCGTGGAACTTCCTGTCCTGTTCCAGATAGACTTCGGGGTCGGTGGCGTTGTCCATGCGCGAGAAAACGTCGAGGAACCCGTTCAGCTCGCTCTCGGGAGGGTTGCCCGCCACGAGCGCCGCCGTGAACTTCTCCAGATCCTCGCGAAGGTCGTAGAGAGCGTCGGCGTCGCTGATCGACGGCAGCGACACGTAGGCTCCCTTGCGCGGCGCCAGCGTGACCAG
Organism: uncultured Synergistaceae bacterium; assembly: GCA_964604125.1. Lineage (GTDB taxonomy): Bacteria > Synergistota > Synergistia > Synergistales > Dethiosulfovibrionaceae > Pyramidobacter. The sequence continues at coordinate 4,708 of CAZRXR010000044.1, read as the reverse complement.
CGATGTCTTCGCCAGCTGGCGGATGGCCTCGCGCACCGGCGTCCGCGACACGGCCATCTTCTCCGCCAGATCGACCTCGGAGAGCTTCTCGCCCGGCTTGATGATGCCCGAGACGATGGCCTGCTTGATCTTTTCGTAGACGATCTGGCGCAGATCCATGTTCTTGGCCGGATGCAGCGGGTTGTCCATCGTGATTCTCCTTCGTGTGAACCGAGAGTTAGCCCTTTCGCGCGAAAGCGCCGTCGCCCGCGGTTTCGCGGCGTGCATTCATTATACAGAAAACATTTTGCGCGCGCAAGAAAAAAATTAAAGAACATTTTTTAGGGCCGTAAAAGGACAGCTGCGCGCCGCGGGGACAGCCGCCGTTGGATACAATCGCGCATCTCCGCGGCGGCGCTGAGCGTCGTTTTCGTTATTCCGGTTTTTTGGGGCAGGGGGCGCGGCGACGCGGGAACGCCGCGCCGGAGACGGTTTTTTCACCGGGGTTTCGGACGGCGCGGGAGCGGCCGGGACGGAGCGGCGGAGTTTTTAAAAAACGCCCTCCGCGCCGCGCGCCGCGATACGTTCTCTCGCGC
>CAZRXR010000044.1:1291-4033 GCA_964604125.1 uncultured Synergistaceae bacterium | reverse complement strand
CGCGCCGGACGGACAGCCGCGGACGCCCGGCGAGAGCGCGGCGCCGGAACGGACGGACGATTCTCCGCGTCTATTCTTCGGCGCGCTCTTTGAGGGCGGGAATGGTTGTGATGTCGTAAGGTGTGGTCTGGTACACAAAATAGTTCAGCCAGTTAGCGTAGAGCATGTGCGCGCAGCTGCGCCAGTTCACCACCGGGGTCTTCGCGGGGTCGCCGCCGGGGAAATAGTTGCGGGGAGGCCTCGCGGGCCGCCCCGCCGCGACATCGCGCCTGTATTCTTTCAGCAGCGTGTCCCTGTCGTACTCGGCGTGGCCGAGGAGGTAGACCTGTCTGCCCCGCTTGGATTTGACGGCGTAGACCCCCGCTTCGGGCGAGGACGCGAGAATCTTGAGGCCGGGCGTCGCCTCCACGTCCTCGCGCGCCACGGTGGTGTGACGGGAATGGGGCACCCAGAAGACATCGTCGAACCCCCTGAACAGGATGAAGTTGGGGTCTTCCAGAGTGTGGGCGTACACGCCCGAGAGCTTTTCGGGCAGATCTCTTTTCGGGATGCCGTAGTGGTAGTAGAGACCGGCCTGCGCGCCCCAGCAGATGTGGAGCGTGGAGTGAACCCGCGTTTTCGACCATTCCATGATCTCGCACAGTTCGGGCCAGTAATCTACTTCCTCGAAAGGCAGATGCTCCACGGGCGCGCCGGTGATGATCAGGCCGTCGAACGTGCGGTCGCGCACGTCGGCGAACGTCTTGTAGAACGCGAGAATGTGATCCGGCGACGTGTTTCTGGACGTGTGTCCGGCCGGAGCGATGAGTTCCAGCTCGATCTGGAGAGGCGTGTTGCCCAGCACGCGGGCAAACTGGGTCTCCGTCTCCACCTTGGTGGGCATGAGGTTGAGAAAGAGGATGCGCAGCGGGCGGATGTCCTGCGTCAGCGCGCGCGTCTCGGTCATGACAAAGATGTTCTCTTTGGTCAGCGTATCGGTGGCGGGCAGGTTTTGGGGAATCTTGATCGGCATGTTCGGCGGCTCCTTTCAGTTTTCGGCGGCGGAGAAGGCGTTCTTCGCGTCTCGCCGGGGGCTTTTTTCAAGCCCCGGGCGAGCGGGGAGAGAGCGCTTTTCCGCGGATTTTGGCGGGCGGGAAACGAAGGAACGCGCGCGAAGAAAAAATAAAACGGCCTTCGTCCCAAAGCGCACGACTTTGAGACGAAGGCCGGATAAAGCCTCCGCGGTACCACTCAAATTGCGCCGGCCAACGCGGCCGCGCGCCCCTTCGGGGTCCAACAACCCCTTTGCCCTAACGCGGCGGGATCGGGGAAGCCCTAACGGCGCGAACGCCCTCGAACTCCCAGCTCGGAAGCCATAGGACATTGGAAACGCTTGCCGCCGGCTCGCACCCGCCGCCGACTCTCTGGTGGCGCCCGTTTCCGTCCCTCTTCGTCACAGCTTTCGCGAAAGTATACGAAAAAAATAGGGATTTGTCAATGCCGGACTTTTCTTTTGGAGGGGCTGTGCTATCATAAAAAACGATCGGCGCGTGTTCCTGCGCGTCGCGGAGCGGCCGTGCCGCCGCTCCTTTTTCGGGAGGCGGGATCGTGACCTTGCAGCAGTTGTATTACGCCATCGCCATCGCGGCGAACGGTTCCTTCAACAAGGCGGCGGAGTCTCTCTATGTAAGCCAGCCGTCGCTGACCTCGTCGATGCGGGAACTGGAGAAGGAACTCGGTTTTCCCGTTTTCAACCGCAGCGGCAGGGGTGTGAGCGTGACGCAGGACGGGGCGGAGTTTCTCCTCTACGCCAGACAGGTGTACAGCCAGTATGAGTCGTTATTGGACAAATTCGGCAAGGCGCAGAACATCAAGAAGAAGTTCGGCGTCTCCACGCAGCACTATTCGTTCGCGGTGAAAGCCTTCGTCGAGATGGTGCAGTCGTTCGACATGCTCGAATACGAGTTTTCCATCCGGGAGACGCAGACGCGGACGGTTATTTCCGACGTAGCCACTCTGAGGAGCGAGATCGGCATCCTCTATTTAAACGATTTTAACCGCGCCGCCATCGGCAAACTCCTCAGGTCGGCGGGGCTGAAGTTCCACCGCCTCATCGACTGCAAGGCCTACGTGTATCTGTGGTCGGGGCATCCGCTGGCGAAAAAGAAGTCTATCACGCTCGCGGAACTGCGGAACTATCCCTGTCTCTCCTTTGAGCAGGGGGACGGAAGTTCTTTCTACTTCGCTGAAGAAATCCTGAGCACCTACGAATACCCCCGGACGATCAAGGCAAACGACAGGGCCACCATGCTGAATCTCATGGTCGGCCTGAACGGGTACACGCTCTGCTCGGGGATCATCTGCGAGGAGCTGAACGGCGACGCCTACCTCGCCGTCCCGTTCGAGGACGACACCGTCGCGGAGCGCGGCGCGATGGAGATAGGATATATCACCAAGGCCAACAGCATCCTCAGCAACATCGGTGAAAAATACATACAGGAGATCAAAAGGTACCTGCAAACCTATTAGCGCTATAGACAAAACCTATCGCTCAAAATCGTTTTCCTGTATTGGTCAGGACTCTCTCCCGTTGCTATAATCGGAACGCCGGAAGGGAGGGTGACGCGGTGGTAAACAAGCTATTTTCCAACGGACGCCGCCATACGTTTTTTTCGATCCTGCTCAGCCTGAACCGAATGTGAAGACGAATTGCCCGAACGATCTTTTTTCGCGTTTAACGACGCCGACTGACGGAGAAATTAC
>CAZRXR010000044.1:0-1191 GCA_964604125.1 uncultured Synergistaceae bacterium | reverse complement strand
TGAAAGAGAAACCTACGGGAGGTTGTATCATGTCTCACATTCGCGATCCGAAAAACTGGCGTTTTGAAACCAGACAGCTCCACATCGGTCAGGAACAGGCCGATCCGGCGACCGACGCGAGGGCGGTGCCTATCTACGCTTCCACCTCGTTTGTCTTCCACAACGCGCGGCACGCCGCCGACCGCTTCGGCCTGCGCGACGCGGGCAACATCTACGGGCGTCTCACGAATCCCACCGAGGACGTGTTCGAGCGGCGTATCGCCTCTCTCGAGGGGGGCGTGGCGGCTCTCGCCACGGCTTCCGGCGCGGCGGCCGTGAATTACGCCGTCAACGCCGTCGCCAAGACGGGCGAGCACATCGTCGCCGCCAAGACGATCTACGGCGGCACATACAATCTGCTGGCCCACACGCTGCCGCTCACCTCGGGCATCACGGCCACGTTCGTGGATCCCGACGCCGAAGGATCTTTCGAGGCGGCGATCCGGGAGAACACGAAGGCGATCTTTATCGAGACCCTCGGCAATCCCAACTCCAACATCATCGACATCGAAGCCGTCGCCGAAATCGCGCACAAGCGCGGCATTCCCCTGCTGATCGACTCCACGTTCGCCACGCCCTACCTGATCAGGCCCATCGAGCACGGCGCGGACATCGTCATCCATTCCGCCACCAAGTTCATCGGCGGGCACGGGACGGCGATCGGGGGCGTGATCGTGGACGGCGGCACGTTCGACTGGAAGGCGTCGGGAAAGTTCCCGTGGATCTCCGAGCCTAACCCGAGCTACCACGGGATCTCGTTCGTAGACGCGGCCGGACCCGCCGCGTTCGCCACATACGCTCGGGCCATTCTGCTGAGAGATACGGGATCCACGCTTTCGCCCTTCCACGCCTTCCTGTTCCTGCAGGGGCTGGAGACGCTCTCGATCCGCGTGGAGCGCCACGTCGCGAACGCGCTGAAGATCGTGGACTATCTGGCGCGCCACCCGCAGGTCGAGGCCGTCCACCATCCATCGCTCCCCTCGGAGCCGAGCCACAAACTGTACGAGCGGTACTTCCCCAACGGCGCCGGATCGATCTTCACGTTCGAGATCAAGGGCGGCTCGGAGACGGCGCGGAAATTCATCGACAATCTGCCCATCTTCTCGCTGCTGGCCAACGTGGCGGACGTGAAGTCGCTTGTCATCCACCCCG
>CAZRXR010000043.1:0-14739 GCA_964604125.1 uncultured Synergistaceae bacterium | reverse complement strand
TGAAAAAAATCAGTTTACCCCTCGCGTCCGTTCTCACGTCTCCCAATCCCGTCACCCTTGTCCGCACGGAAAAACCCGACGGGACGACAAACCTCGCCGCGGTATCGTGGCGGACGTTCCTCTCCCGCCACCCAGACACGATCGCGTTCGCGACGGCGAAGACCTCGTACAGCGGCGAGATGGCGCGGCGAACCGGCAAAGTCATCCCGACGGTTCCCGGCGCCGCGATCGCCGAAGCCGTCCCCGGCGGCGGGAGCGTTACGGGCCGCGACGCGGACAAAGCGCGGCGGTTCGGCGTCGAACAGGCCGAAGTTGAAGGAAGCGGCGTCAAAATCCCCGCGCCAGGCCGTGTGGCGATCCCGCGCGCCTTAAAGGAATACCGCGAGACGAGCGATCACGACCTGTACATCCGCGACGCGGAGGGGGGGTACGGCGACGCGGCGGAGGAGCCGTCGTTCGCGTGGAACGGCCGCGGGAAAATCGCTCCGGCCAAAATGCCGTAACCCCGTCGGCGCGCCGGGGGGCGAAACCGGGCCGCGTTCGTATTCCCGCGTCCGGCCCGATCGCCGGAGAACGCCGCGCGCCGCCCCGGCCCCCGGAAGGATTCTTCCCTCGCGATAGCCCAGGCGGAAGGCGCGGGAAACGCCCAATCCCCGGCGAGGAGAGCGGCGGCGATCCGCCAAAAAAACGAAAAAAAGCGCGAAAAAGACGGAAAGCGATCCGTCTTTTCGCGCTTTTTTTCGCGGGAACGGCTCCGCGCGGCGGCGGAGCTACTTGACCTTCCAGTGGTTCTCGAGCAGCTGCAGAGCGCCCGACGTGGCGCTCGTCAGAATAAGGTAGATGACGGCGACGAAGATGAACGTCTCGAACGAGGCGTAGGTCACGCTTCTCACCTGCTGGCCGACCATGGTCAGATCGCTGATGGCGAGCACCGACAGCAGCGACGACTCCTTGATGAGCGTGACGAACTCGTTGCCGATGGCGGGCAGCATGTGGCGGATGGCCTGAGGCAGGATGATGATGCGCATGGTCTGCGCGTAGGACAGGCCGAGCATCTTCGCCGCTTCCCTCTGCCCCTTGGGAACGCCCTCGATGCCGCCGCGCACGATCTCGCCCACGTAACCGGACGAGTTGATGGCCACGCCGATGATGCCGGCCGTGAAAGCGTCGAGGTTGATGCCCAGCGCGGGCAGGCCGAAGTAGATCAAAAACAGCTGGATCATCAGCGGCGTGCCGCGCAGCACGTAGATGTACGTGGCGATAAACACCCTCAACGGCTTAAACGGCAAGACGCGGAACGCGCCCACGAACACGCCGAGCACCGAGCCGAAGAACACGCCGAGCGCCGACGCCTTTATCGTGACGCAGACGCCGCTCCAGAACATGTGCATATACGGAAGCAGTACGCTGAAATCGAGTTCCATTTATTGAACCTCCCCCGTTTGAGGCGCGGCGGCGCCGTAGTGAGAAAGAACGCGCTGCAGGAACGCGCGGGTGCGCTCCTTGGCCGGATGGCCGAAAATGTCGTCGGGCGCGCCCTGCTCGACGATGTGCCCGTCGGCCATGAAGATCACGCGGTCGGACACTTCCTTCGCAAAGAGCATCTCGTGCGTGATGATGAGCATCGTCATGCCGCTGCGGGCAAGGTCGGCGATGACGTTGAGCACGTCGCCGACGAGTTCCGGGTCGAGCGCCGACGTCGGCTCGTCAAACAGCATCACCTTCGGGTCGAGGGCAAGCGCGCGCGCGATGGCGACTCTCTGCTGCTGGCCGCCGGAAAGCTGCGTGGGGAACGAGTCTACCTTGTCGGCAAGCCCCACCTTCGCGAGCAGTTCGCGCGCCTTCTTCTCGGATTCTTCGCGGCCGCGGCCGCGCACCTTCATCTGCGCCATCACCACGTTTTCCAGCACGTTGAGGTGCGGGAACAGGTTGAACTGCTGGAAGATCATGCCCAGCAGCTCCGACTCGGCCGCGTTGGACATCTTGCCGGTGTCCATGCGGTGGCCGTAGACGTAGATCTCGCCCGAGTTGATCTCCTCAAGGCGCGCGACGCAGCGCGCCAGCGTGCTCTTGCCCGATCCGCTGGGGCCGATGACGGAGATCACTTCGCCCTCGTCAACGTTGAGCGAAACGCCCTTGAGCACGTCGAGGGAGCCGAATGACTTGTGAAGATCTTTTACTTCGATTGCGTGAGCCAAACTCTCCACCTCCCATGTGAGTGACGTTCATTATAAATCAACTCCGATTTTTTTACCAGCCCCGAATTTATTTTTGTTCATTTTTTTCGCGCGTCCCGTTCCGCCGCGCAAAAAAAAGCGCGCGCTCCGCGAGGGAACGCGCGTCTTTTTTCGCGAGAAAATTTTACAGATTCATCAGCCGGGGAACCCACGTCGTGAAGGCGGGGAACGTTATAACCAGCGCGAGCACCGCGAACGCCGCCATGACGAACGGCCAGATCTTGCGGAACATCTCGCCCAGCGGCACCTTGCCGACGGCGGCCACGATGTAGTTGCAGGCGCCCACGGGCGGCGTGATCAGGGCGATGGTCACGTTGAGCGTCATCACCACGCCGAAGTGCAGCGGGTCGATGCCCGCCTTGGCCGCGAGCGGCGCGAACACGGGCGTGAGCAGCGTCAGCACCGAGATCTCCTCCATGAACATGCCGACGACGAAGATGATCAAGCTGAGGACGACCATCAGCAGCCACGGATGCCCGACAAGCCCGGCCCCGATCACGAGGCTGCTGAACGACTGCGTGACTCGCTCGTACTTGAGGTACCAGCCGACGACCGACGCGGCCCCCAGAATAAGGAAGATCGCGCTCGTGACGCGCACCGTCTCGTACACGGCCAGACCGAACTCGCGCAACGTCAGACGGCGCGTCACGAACACGCCCGCGAGCACGCAGTAGAGCGACGCGAGCGCGCCCGACTCCGTGGGCGTCACCAGCCCCGTCATAATGCCGCACATCACGATGAAAGGGGCCAGAAGCGCCATCAGCGACTTCCCCACCACCGACCGCGCGCGCGATCTCACCTCGGCCACGTCGGTTGCGGGCACGTCGTACTTGCGCACGTAGTACCAGTTCATCGCGAGAAAGACAAGGCCGAGCGCCACGCCGGGGAGCAGCCCCGCCGCGAAAAGCCCGCCGATGGACGTGTTCGTCATCGAGGCGTAGATGACCATGAAGATGCTCGGCGGGATAATAGGCCCGATCAGAGAACTGCCGGCCGTGATGCCCGCCGCGTAGGAGGCGGGAAAACCCTCCTTCACCATCGCGGGGATGAGGATCGAGCCGAGCGCCGAGGCGTCGGCCGCCGCGCTGCCGTTGACCCCCGCGAAGATCACGCTGGCGACCACATTCACGTAGCCCAGACCGCCGCGCACAGAGCCGACAAGAAGCCGGGAAAAGTCGATGAGCCTGTCGGTCAGCCCCGAGCGGTTCATCAGCGCGCCCGTAAAGATGAAAAACGGAATGGCCATCAGCGAGAACGAGTCCATGCCGCCGAAGAACTGCTGCGGGATCACGCGCAGCAGCGACAGGCTGCCCGTCCCGGCGACGCCGAGCAGCCCGGCCACCGTCAGCGAGGCGTACAGCGGCACGCCCAGCAGCATCATCGCGAAAAAGAGGAAAAGCAGCGCAAAGCCGTTCATTCGCGCTCTCTCTCCCCGCGCAGGGCGCGCAGCAGGATCGAGGCCAGCAGCATCGCCATCCCGGCGGGCACGGCCATCAGCGGCGCCGACTTGGGCACGCCGAGCGCCATCGTCTTCATCTTCCAGCTGCCGATCACGTTGAGCGAGCCGAACCAGATCAGCGCGCCGAGCGCCGCCGTCTGCGCCAGAACCGAAAGCGCGCGGCAGAAGGCCCTGCCCCGTTTCGGCAGGTTCATGGCGACAAAGTCGATCGACATCTGGTCGCCGGCGCAGAACGCGGCCGCCGCGCCGATCATCGCCATCCACACCATCGAAAAACGCGCCAGCTCCTCGGTCCAGATGGGCGCCGCGTCGCAGAGCGCGCGCGTCGCGATGCCCATGACCACGTCGGCGACGTTGAGCATCAGCAGGAAGCCGCCCAGCCAGATGCTCGCGCTCTCGATCCGGCGGCTCAGCCTACCGAGGAGATCCATACCCGCCCCGCGCCTCACTTGCCCGCCTTTTCGTTCGCGGCTTTCGCGTCGCGCAGCGCGCTCTCCAGCCACTCGGCGGAGACTTTCGACTTGAGCCACTCGATGTAGGCCGGCTGGCCGATCGCGCGGAACGAGTTCATCTCCTCGGCGTTCGGCGCGTAGACCTTCATGCCGAGGGAGCGGCACTTTTCCACCTGCGCCGAGTCCTCGGCCTCGATCCTGGCGCGCGTGAGGGCGTTGGCCTCTTTGGCGGCCCGGAGTACGACGGCGCGGTCGGCCTCGGAGAAGCTGTCGAACAGTTCGCCGTTCATGATCAAAAACTGATCGGAATACTGGATGTTCGCGAGCGTCATGTACTTCTGCACCTCGGCGAGGCTGCCCAAAAGCACGTAGAAGGCGGGGTTCATCTGGCCATCGACGACGCCCGTTTTCAGAGCCATGTACAACTCGCTCCAGGGGATCGGCGTGCCGCTGGCGCCGAAAGCTCTGAAGATCGCCACCTGTCCCTCGTCCATGCCGCGGAACTTGAGGCCCGCGAAGTCGGCGGGGCTGCGGATCTCGCGCTTCGAGTTGGTGAAGGCCAAAAAGCCGCCTTCCTCCACGGCCTCTATCAGCACACAGCCGGTGCGCTCGCGGAACAGCTTTTTAAGATTCTCCCAGTACGCGCTGTGATCGAAGAACTCGTGCGCCGCCTCGTAGCCGTTGAACATGAACGGCACCGAAGAAGGATACAACTCCGGCAGCACCGTCCCCAGCGCGGCGAACGAAGCCACGTCGGCCACGGGCTGGTTAAGCCCGTCGCGCATCATCAGTTCGAGACGCTGCTCCTCGGTGCCGAGCTGCTCGTCGGGATAAAGCTCGAACGTGATACGGCCCTCGGTGCGCTCGGTCACGCGCTTTGTGAACTCGACGACGAAATAGTGCACAATGTTGTCCCGCGCGTTCGCCGGGCCGATGTGCGACATCTTCACCGCCGTCGCGGCGGACACGGGCCGCGCGAGCAGCAGCGCGCTCAAGATCAGGACAGAGAGAACTTTTTTCATGGGCTGCAGACCTCCGTAGATCAAATTGAACCTTGCCGTATTGTACATGAAAGCGCCGCGAAAATACAGGGCTTTCTTCGCCCCCGGACGGCGCGGCTTCAGCGTTCGGACTCGGGAAGCGCGACACGTTCGACCGACATCTCCCGCCCCGACACGGTCAGCCGCGCAAAGGAAAGTACGCCGCCGAACGCCCGCCGGCCGCAGCTTCCCGGGTTGAGCCACAGCGCGCCGTTCTCCCGCCTCGCGTAATACCTGTGCGAATGACCGAAGATCACCGCGTCGGCCCGGGGAAGGGGGCGCGGCGCGTCGGCCCTGTTGTGGAGCATGAAGAACGAGACGCCCTCCACGGTAAACCGGGCCGACGGCGCGAGTTTGGCGCGCATATCCCAGTCGTTGTTGCCGCGCACGGCGCGGAGGGGCGCCAGCGCCGCGAGCGCGTCGTAGGTGTCGTCGTCGTCGAAATCGCCCGCGTGCAGCAGCAGATCGCACCGCGACGCCGCCTCGAGCACCGGGGAGCGCAGAACCCCGTGCGTGTCGGACAGAACCAGAACGCGCGTCGTCACAAGCGCCGCCTCTCTTTCCCAAGCAGTCTTTTTTAGGGGATTTCCGCGCCCGCGATCCGCGGTGAAAACGCGGCCGCCCGTCGCGTCGCGGCGTCCGCGTTAGCCCCGCGCGCGGGGAGCGTGTTTTCCGGCGCGAAAGCGCCTATACGTCGAAGACGGGAACGCGGATCTCGCCGTTTTCCGCCTGAAGCGTCCCGTCGCGCTCCATCATCGTCGGCGTGTACGGCGTCCGGCGTCTCGGGTTCAGCTTGCCCGGACGGCCGAAAGGATTCTCGAGGCTCTTGCTGCCGAACTTGAACGGCACCCTCGTGAAGGCGTTGACGGCAAACGACAGCGTCATCCAGTTGTTGTCGTTCGCGGCCGTCTTGTCCTCGTGCCAGATCAGTTCCCATCGTGTGCAGCACGAGTTGTCATACGTGAGGATGTACGCCAGCGTCGTCAGGTCGCGCGGCTTGTCGGTCATATCGACGATGGCCTGCAGCGAGAACGTCAGCGAGGGGCCGAGTTTCACGCCGACACGCTGGTAGAAGTTGTCCTCGTCCGCGAGGTAGTCCCAGCCGTACCCGAAGCCCGACAGGCCCGAAGTGCGCCGCTGCGTGTAGGCCGAGCCGAACTCCCAGATGCCGACCCGCGCCCTCACGCCGAACGTGGCGAGCGTGATCTCGTGCCGGTCGTCGCGGTCGTTGTCGTAGGCGTAGTTCCAGTAATCGATCTTGAAGAACGGCGAAAACGTCCATGCGCCCGCCCTGAAGGGGTAGTCCGTGTAGTAATCGACGCCCCATCCGTAACGGTCGATAAAGCCGCCGTCGTACTGGCGTCTGTAGGTGCCCGTCTCCTGAAAACTGCCCCAGTTGCCCTTGAATCGGAAGTACTGCGAGTAATCGCCGATGTGGATGCCGATCCACGGCGCGGTGATCGCCACTTCGGGCCTGCGCCAGAGCGTCGTTTCGTAGTCCGCCGTGCCGATGCGCTTGACGACCGATCTCTGTTCGCGCTGCGCCCAGCCGACATCCATGCCCCAGCCCCAGCGCTCCATCGTCATGCCCCAGAACGGGCGATCTTTTGTCTCCTTCATGTCGTCGTCGTAGTGATGGTTGTTGCCGACGTAGGCGGAGAGCCAGTCGGTCACGCGCTGATCGACGCGGTAATCGTACTCGGAGATGCCTTTGGTCCAGATCGCGCCCCCCACTTCAAGCTGGCCGGTGATCCAGTTCGTCGTGTATTTGCCCTCGAGGCCGTAGCGCTTGTCGTCGTCGTAATTGGGAAAGATCATAAACGACGATCTCGACCTCGGCCCCTGCTTGATCTTGAGGTTGAACGGCAGCGTCAAGACGTAACGCCTGCCGATGTAGAGGCGCGGCCTGAAAAGGATGGCGACGCGCCCCGGGATGAGCACGGCCTTTTTCGACTTGAAGCTGTAATGAGGCTCGTCGAGAGGGCAGGTGGTGTACGTGGAGTCGTTCCACTTGACGATAGCGTCGTCGGGAGCGCTTTTTTTCAGGTATTTGGAGTGAACCCATTCCCAGTCGCGGGCCGAGGCGGGCGGCGCCGTCTCGGCGCTGGCCCCCTTGATGTAGAGGTTCCCGAGGTAGACCCGCGTGCGCCCCTCGGCGTCGCGCAGAAAGCCCTTTTCCTCGTTGAGGCGGTATTCGAGGTAGACGCCGTTCAGCGCGCCGTCCGGCCTGACCGCGCGTATCATCTTCCCGTCGAGGGCGTAGGCGCGGATGACGTTCTCGCGCGAATCCATGACGACCGAGTCGGCGTTCAGCGTCATGCCCATAAACCTGACGGCGACGTGTCCCTCGGCCCTGACTGTATGCGATATTTCATCAAAGCTGATCTCGTCGGCCTCAAAGAGTACGGGGGACGTGCCGGGCGCGCGGCGCGTCAGCTCCTTCTGGGCCGCCCGGAGCGCCGCCGCGTTAAACGAACACGCCAGCGCCAGAAGCGAAATTATCACACACAAGCGTTTTTTCATTTCGTCCACCATACGATGCGGCCGTTGGTCACATGAATTTTTTTAAGGCCCGTCGCCTCGGCGCTCTCGCATTCCAGGCTGTACACGTCGCCCGTGACGGTGACGCCCCTCGGAAAGAACCAGCGGTCGTCTTTTTTGGTGTAGCGCGCGACCGGCGTCTCCCATTTGAGGGGGTACGTTTCCCTGTTCCAGACGCCGTCCGCGTCGTTGAGCGTGAGATCCTGCGTCTTGCCGTTGTAGTCGCCCGTGACGGCGTTGACGGTGCGCAGCCCGGATTTGCCAGTGATGACGGCGTTCACGTCGAACATTTTCTCGACCGGGAAGTCGCGGATGACGGTTCTGGCCTCGATGTCCCACGTGTCCTCTCCGATGTAGCGCGTCATCTCGACGCCGCCGATCTCCCAGTTGGCTGTTTTCTCCGCGCCCGTTTTGACGTTCACAAGGCCGACGTCGTCGCGGAGACTGCGCCCCCACGCGAAGACCAGCAGCGCGGCCAGAGCGGCGGCGGCGGCCTTTATCATCTTTTGCCGCAGCACGCGAGCGTTCCTTTCGTCGCGGGCGGCGCTAGAGATTGCTCATCTCGGCGTTCTGTTTCTTTGGCTCGGCCTTCTCCTGCTTGGGAGTTTCGTCCGCCGGTTTCTTTTGCAGCTTCACCTCGGCGCCGCCGACGATGTCGTAGTACTTTTCCGCCAGCAGGCCCATGAGCGGCTCGGGGACGGGGTACGCCTCCACGGTCTGCGCCGACGCCGTTTCGGCGTAGACGACCGTTCCGGCGGGAACGTCCTTGGCCTTGCCGCGGAACAGGAACCCGCCCGCGAGACCGAGAGGCCCGAGGGCCACGGCGCCGACGATGCTGGTTCCCAGCGCGGCGGCCTGACTGGCCTCGAACTCCGTGGCCTGTTTGGAGGCCTCGCCCGCCGTCATCGGCAGAACCTGACTGCCGAGCGTGCGCAGATCGCGCACCTCGATCTTGATCTCGGAGGGGCGGCCGAAGCTGCGGGGTTTCTTCACGGACGTGACGATGGCCGTGGCCGGCGCGCCCGCGGGCACGATGAGTTTTCCGTCGGCGCTGATGTTGTGCGTGACGCGCATCAGGACTTTGTCGCCCTTCTTGGTCACGGCCGGCTTGAGCGTCTCCATCAGCTGAAGGCGCGCGACCGTGCCGGCGGGAAGCGACACGGGCACGCTCGTCACCGGGTCGGAGACGACCATGCCGAGCGTGCGCTCCACGCGCATGGCCACGGGCCGGTCGGACATGGCCGTGCCCTCCAGATGCTCCTCGACGGCGGTGGCGCGCTCGACGAGGGGCTTTGTGGCGTTGTTGAGGATCTCGAGACCCCACTCGGCGATGCTCATCTTGTACAGCAGCGACGGCTGGCCGTTCGCGCCCTTTTCGACGAAGTCGATATGCGCCGACTGGCGCTCCGCGAGCGTGCCCTGAAGCTTGGTTCCGTACAGGTCTTTTTCAACGTCGTCGAGGCGCGTCAGCAGGCTGCCCGTGCGCACCTTTCCGTAGAGCGCCTCCTCGAGCTGGTCGATCTGCTGCACGCCTTCGCCGTTTGTATCGGCCGACGCGGCAGCGCACAGGAACGAACAGAAAACCAGAGCCGCAAGTACCTTTTTCATTTCGCGCCATCTCCTTTTTTCGTTATCTCAGAAAGTTCATCGGGTTGGTGGGCTTGTCGTTGATCCTCACCTCAAAGTGGCAGTGCGGCCCCGTCGCCTGACCGCTTGATCCGACGGAGGCGATGACGGCGCCCTTCTGGACGTTCTGCCCCTTTCTGACGCTGATCGACTGGGCGTGGGCGTAGAGGGTGGTGTAGGTGCTGTCGTGGCGGATGATGACCGTTCTCCCGTATCCCCTCATCCAGCCGGCGAATATCACCTGCCCGCCGCTCGCCGCCCTCACCGGGGTGTAGCGCGGCAGGGCGATGTCAAGTCCGGCGTGGAAGACCTTCCGCCCCCTGATCGGGTGACGCCGCCAGCCGAACGGGCTTGTCACCTTCCCGACCACGGGCCACGAGAAACGGCCCGCCATGCCGGCGGCCGACTTCGCCACGGCGGGGGCTTTTCTGGATCGGCCGCCGCCCCCGGCGCTGCTGCGGTAGACGGCGAGCGTCTGGCTCGCGCCGGGGATGAAGATCTCCGTCCCCGCCTTGACGGCGTCCTTGTCGCCGAGGCCGTTGGCCATGCGGATGGCCTTCTCGGGGACATCGTATTTTTTCGCGAGCATCGCGATCGTTTGCCCGGCGGCCATCTTGACGCTCATGCCGTCCTGATTTGGGATGCGGAGCCGCGTGCCGGGCGAAAGCCGGTCGGGGTTGCGGAGAATGTTCGTGCCGTAGAGGGAGTCGATGCTCAGGTGGTTGGCCGTGGCTATCGTCCACAGTGAGTCGCCGGGGCGCACCGTGTAGCTTTTGTACACAACGCGCTCGGCCCTCTGGCGGGCCTCCTGCTTCTCCTCCAGACGGCTTTTCTGCTCCTCGAGCACCTCGTCGAGGAGATCCTCGGTGCGCGGAATGAGCAGCACCTGCCCCGGCGACAGTTTGTTGGGGTTCGCGATGCTGTTCGCCTTGCTGATGGTCGCCACGAGGATGCCGTACTTTCGGGAGATATCGACCATGCGCTCGCCCATGCCCACCTTGTGCTCAACCCACGGTGTCTCGTCGCTCTCGTCCGCGCCGTCGCCCTGCTCCTCCAGAATCAAGGCGATAAGGTCGGTGTCGCCGCGGAGGCGGTCGGCCTCGGAAAGCGTCAGCGGCGCGTAGGGATCGCGCACGGCGAGCGGCTTTTGGTTTTCCCGATCCGGCGCCGGCGCTGGCAGCTGGACAAGCCCCCCGCCGTCGAACGGATCCTCCTCGCGGACGACCTCCTCAAGCTGGAGCGAGCCGCTCTCGTACTCGGGCACGTCGGGAAGGAGCGAGGACTCGCCCCCCGGCGTGCCGGCCGAGACAGTCTTTTGAATCAAGTCGCTTTGCGCCAGCGCCGCTTTGACCTCCAGCGAGGGGAAAAACGCGGCGAAAGAGAAATTCCTGAACTCCGGCAGATCGACGGGGTTCCGCGACGCGCCGTAAACGGCGCCGGCCGTCAGGGCGGCCATCGAACAGATCAGCCCCCAGAAAGCCTTTCGGCTCGTCGCGTGTTTCCGGTTATTTTCCACGTGCATTCAGCTCCCGTATCGCGAAAAGTCGGACGCGCCGCCGTTTGTCAGCCTTTTTAAGGGCGCTTCCGAGATGGTTTCCGTCGGAAAAACTCACAGATACAAGTCATTATACTCGCTTTGCGCCGTTAATTCACCACCGAACATAAAATTTACAAAAAAAATTTTCGCTCGGCGCGCGCGGCGTTCGCGCGCGGGAACGCCGCCGCCAAGGCGGGAAAAGCGCGCTCCCCCTCCCCGCGTCCGACGGTCTCGGCGGCGCGCGAAAAAGCCCCGCCGTCCGTGCGGACGGCGGGGCTCGCGGCGTTCGCGCTCTAGGCGCGGAAGTTTTCCTTTTCGGGATCGTACTGTTCGGCGAGGAGCGCGGCGAAGGCGTCGAAACTCATCTCGCCCAGATCGCCCTTGGCGCGGTCGCGCACGGCCAGCGTGCCGGCCTCCGCTTCCCTGTCGCCCAGGACGATCATGTAGGGCACGTGCTCCATCTGGGCGTCGCGGATCTTGCGGCCGAGTTTCTCGTCGCGGCTGTCGATCTCGACGCGCACGTCGGCGTCCTGTAGCCTGCGCATCGTCTCGTTGGCGTAGGCTATGTGTTCGCCGCCGACGGGCAGCAGCTTGACCTGCACGGGCGCCAGCCAGTAGGGGAACACGCCCGCGTAGTTCTCCGTGAGGATGCCCATGAAGCGCTCGATGCTGCCCAGAACCGTGCGGTGCAGCATGACGGGGCGGTGCTCCCTGCCGTCGGCGCCGATGTAGATCATATCGAACTTCTCGGGCATCGTGAAGTCGAGCTGGATCGTGCCGCACTGCCACGTGCGCCCGATGCAGTCCTCGAGGTGGAAGTCGATCTTCGGGCCGTAGAACGCGCCGTCGCCGGGGTTGAGCACGTAGGGGGTTCCCGTCTCGTCGAGTGTCTCGGCGAGGGCCTTCTCGGCGGTCTCCCACAGTTCGTCGCTGCCCATGCTATTCTCCGGGCGGGTGGAAAGCTCGACGTGGTACTTGAAGCCAAACACCTTGGTGTAGACGTAGTCCTCTAGCTTCATGATCAGCTTGACCTCGTCCTTGATCTGCTCGGGCGTGCAGAAGTGGTGCGCGTCGTCCTGCGTGAAGCACCTCACGCGCATCAGGCCGTGCAGCGCGCCGGACAGTTCGTGGCGGTGCACGATGCCCAGTTCGGCCATGCGCATGGGCAGTTCGCGGTAGCTGTGCATCGACGTCTTGTAGATGATGATGCCGCCCGGGCAGTTCATCGGCTTGATGGCGTGCGGGATGTCGTCGATCGTGGTGAAGTACATGTTCTCGCGGTAGTGATCCCAGTGGCCCGAACGGAGCCACAGGTCGCGGTTGAGGATCTGGGGCGTGCGCACCTCGGTGTAGCCGTTGAGGAAGTGCAGGCGGCGCCAGAAC
This sequence comes from uncultured Synergistaceae bacterium, assembly GCA_964604125.1. GTDB lineage: Bacteria > Synergistota > Synergistia > Synergistales > Dethiosulfovibrionaceae > Pyramidobacter. The sequence goes on along the minus strand of CAZRXR010000043.1, from coordinate 2,464 downwards.
GACATCAGCTTGTTCATCACGACCATGCCCTTGGGGTGGAAGAACGGGAAGCCGACGCCCTCGTTGTGGAGGCTGAACAGGTCGAGTTCCCTGCCGATGCGGCGGTGATCGCGGCGGCGGGCCTCCTCCATGCGGGCGATGTAGGCGTCCAGCTCCTCCCGCGTGTTGAACGCGGTGCCGTAGATGCGGGTGAGCATGATGTTGTGCTCGTCGCCGCGCCAGTAGGCCCCGGCCAGCGAGAGCAGCTTGAAATGCTTCAGGAACGACGTGTTCGGCACGTGCGGCCCGCGGCAGAGATCGACGTAGTCGTCCTGCCAGTAGACGTTCACGGTCTCGTCGGTGATCCCTTCCAGAATCTCAACCTTGTAGGGATCCTTGCGCGCGGTGAAAAGTCTGACGGCCGCCTCGCGGGTGACGCGCTCGCGGCGCAGGGGCACGGCGCGCTTGGCGATCCCGCGCATCTCCTTCTCGATGGCGGGAAGGTCGCTTTCGGAGATGGGCTCGGGGAACTGAATGTCGTAGTAGAACCCGTCCTTGATGGTCGGGCCGATGGCGACGACGGCGCCGGGGTACAGGTGGCTCACGGCCTCGGCGAGCAGATGCGCCGTGGAGTGGCGCACGATGTCAAGCCCCTCGGGCGAATCGGGCGCGATGGGGAGCACTTCGGCGTCGCCCTCGACAGTCACGTCGAGATCCGCGGCCTTGCCGTCCACCAAGGCGGCGACGACGCCCTTGTCCAGTCCCCACGCGGCCAGCACGTCGCCGGCCTTCAGCGCCTGCTCTTTTTCCAAAACCCGGCCGTCGGGGCCGCTGTACTTTACCATGGCAGATTTCCTCCTTGGCCTGAACGCATACGGGACGTTCAGCGCGAACAGATTTTTTTCACACGCCCGTGTGGCCGAAGCCGCCCTCGCCGCGCTCGCTTTCGGCGAGCGCCTGCGCCGGCTGCCAGACCACGCGGGTAACGGGGGCGACGACCATCTGCGCGATACGGTCGCCCTTTTTGATCTCAAAGGGCGCCCCGCCGAGGTTGACGAGGATCACGCGGATCTCGCCGCGGTAATCGGCGTCGATGGTGCCGGGCGTGTTGGGAAGGGTCACGCCGTGTTTCAGCGCCAGCCCGCTGCGGGGGCGTATCTGCGCCTCGTAGCCGGCGGGCAGCTCGACGCGGATTCCCGTGCCGACCCCGGCGATTTCACCGGGGCGCAGCACCAGTCCTTCGTTCGCACGCAAATCCATGCCCGCCGACTGCGGCGTGGCGTACTCGGGAAGCACGATATCCGGGCTGTCCCGAAGGATCTTGACCGTGACTTCCATGGGGATCTTCAGCGGCGGGGACGCCGCGCGCCGTAGCGATCTCCCCTGTCGCCGTCGTGGCGCGGGCCGAAACGGTCGCCTTCGCGGTCGCGGCGCGGCGGCGGCGAGGCGGGCGGAAGCGCCGCGATCATCCTGTCGCGCTCCTCCTCGGCGGGCAGGTACTCCGTCAGGCCCGCCTTCTCTATCAGCGCGGGATCGGCGAGCAGGCGGCGGCGCGAAAGGTTGATGCGGTTCTGGTCGTCGATCTCCTTCACCTCGACGATCACGCGGTCGCCCGGCTTGAAGACGTCTTCGATCCTGCCGATGTGGCGCGTGCTGACCTCGCTGATGTGGAGCAGGCCCTCCTTGCCGGGAAGCACCTCGACGAACGCGCCGAACGCCATCAGGCGCGTGACGGTGCCGCGGAACGCTTCGCCCGCCTCGACATCGCGAACGATGTCGTAGATCATCCTGCGGGCCTTCTCGACGCTGTCGGGCGAGACGGCGCAGATGTAGACGGTTCCGTCGTCCTCCACGTTGATCCTGGCACCGCTTTCCTGCACGATGCCGCGGATCACCTTGCCGCCCGGGCCGATAACGTCGCGGATCTTGTCCACGTCGATATTCATCGTGAAGATTCGCGGCGCGTTCGGCGAAAGCGGCGCGGGGGCGGGGATGCATGCTTCCATCTCGTCGAGGATCCGCAGCCTCGCCCGGCGCGCCTGCTCCAGCGCGCGCGAAAGCACCTCGCGCGTGATGCCGCCGGCCTTGTTGTCCATCTGCAGCGCGGTCACGCCGTCGCGCGTGCCGGCGACTTTAAAGTCCATGTCGCCGTAGTGATCCTCAAGCCCCTGAATGTCGGTGAGGATCGCCATGTCGTCTCCCTCTTTGATCAGGCCCATCGCGATGCCGGCCACGTGCTTTTTAATCGGGACGCCCGCCGCCATCAGCGCGAGACTGCCGCCGCAGATGGTCGCCTGTGAGCTGGAGCCGTTCGACTCCATGATGTCGGAGACGACGCGGATAACGTAGGGGAACTCCTCCTCGGGGGGAATGAGCGGCGCGAGCGCGCGCTCCGCCAGAGCGCCGTGCCCGATCTCGCGGCGGCCGGGGCCGCGCATGGGCTTGATCTCGCCCACGGAATAGGGCGGGAAGTTGTAGTGCAGCA
>CAZRXR010000042.1:0-15345 GCA_964604125.1 uncultured Synergistaceae bacterium | reverse complement strand
CGATCGACACGGGCGAGTTGGGGTAGGGCACGAGGTTGTCGGTGACGGCGACGACACATTCGGCGTACCGGCAGTCGGTCATCGCGTAGCCCATCGAGCCGCAGGCGGACTTGCCGACGGTGCCGTTGATGTTGCCGTAGCGGTCGCACGACGGGGCGGCCACAAACGCCACGTCGATCGCGACGTCGCCCGCCATCACGGCGCGCGTGCGTGCGCCGTGACTGCGCAATATGGCCGGGTACCCGACGCCGCCCCGGGAGAACAGAGCGCCGACGGGGCCGTTGACGCTGCCCCAGATGCGGCTGACGACGCCGGATTTAATGTGGCCGGTGATGTGTCTGTGGACGCCGAACAGGGCGGACGGAAACAGCGTGAGGTCGCGGATGCCCATCTCGGCGCAGGCGTCGAGCACCATGTTGACGACGCGGTCGCCGTCGCGCAGGTGGTGGTGGAACGAGACGGTCATGCCGCTTGTGAGGCCCGATGCCGCGACGGCGGACTTGATGTCGGGCAGAACCTTGTCGGTGCGATCGGGGTTTGTGACGCGCAGGCGGGGGCGGAAGCGCGATTCTCCGGGCTTGACGGCGAACGCGCCCCGATAGGGCCGGGTTTCGCCGTAGCCGGGAATGAAGTCGGGAATGTCGCGCCCGAGAGCGTTCAGCGCCATGCTACTCAGCCTCCTTTCCGAGACCGGCTTTGAGGAGGACGCGACGCGCGCGCCTGACGACGGGGATGTCCACCATGCGGCCGTCCACCGACACCGCGCCGAGACCGCGCGCTTCCGCGTCCTCCGCGGCGGCGATGACGCGCCGCGCCTTCTCGATCTCCTCCTCGCCGGGCGTGAAGATCCTGTGGATGACGGGGATCTGGTTGGGGTGGATGACGCTCTTGCCGTCGTACCCCAGATCTCTGGAGAACCGCGCGTCTCTTTTCAGTCCCTCGTCGTCGGCGACGCGGGGGAACATCAGATCGATGGCGTCCACGCCCGCCGCGCGCGCGGCGATGACGATCATGCGCCGCGACCAGTCAAGCTCCGCGCCCTCCGGGGTGCGGGCGGCTCCGAGGTCGGCCGCGAGATCCTCGCCGCCGGGCAGGATGGCCGTCACGCGCTTCGACGCCGCGGCCACGTCGTAGGCGTGCCAGACGCCGTAGGCCGTCTCGAGGATGCAGAACAGCTTGATGTGTCCCTGTTCAATGCCGTACATGTCCTCCAGGCGCGACAGTTCCTCGTCCACGTCCCTGACGATCCGCGGGCTGTCGGCCTTCGGCAGTCGGATGCCGTCGAGCCGCCTGTGCGGGACGATTGCCGCGAGGTCTTTCTTCCAGTATTCGGTGTCGGCACCGTTGACGCGGACAGTCACCTCGACGCCGCCGAAGTCGCCGCGCCGCAGGAACTTGGACACCATGATCCGCGCCGCGTCCTTTTCGGACACGGGTACGGCGTCCTCGAGATCCATCACGATGCCGTCGGCGCCGAACAGGTGCCCGCGCACGAGCATACCGGGGTTGTTCCCGGGCAGGTAGAGCATCGTGCGGCGCGTCATCTCTCGCCTCTCAGACGCTTCACGGCCGTCTCGACGCGGGCTTCCAGCACAACGTCGAGCGAGCCGCGGTCTTTCACGCTCACGGACAGGTCGCGAGCGCCGAGCGACTCGATCGCGGCGCGCGCCGTCTTTTCCATCGCGGAGCGGAAGCGGCGCGCGGCGCTCCCTTCCAGTTCTATCGTCACGCCCGAGCCGGGGGCGGCCTCCGTCACCGTGACGAGGCAGTCCATCGACTCAAGCGTGCCGGCGCTTGCTGTTTTCATCGGCAAAAACCTCCTTTGGGACGTTGAGGGGCGGCGGCCGCGCGGCGCGCGGACGGGCGTTCCGCGCGAAAAACGGCGCCGCGGCGCACGCCGTCCAAACGGCCTTCTTCGCGAGGCGTCGGCGCGCGGAACGTACAGCGCGCGGGGCGGGAGCGGCGGGGAAAACCGGCGCGGCCGACCGAACGGGGTACGCCCCGGCCCCGGCGCGCGAGCGGGCGGCGGCGTGTTCCCGGCGGCTGGCATCGGGTCACGCTCTCGGGACACGCGGTTCCGCGCCCGGGATCGGCGCGCCCGCGCGGCGGATAAAAGGGCGGGCGCGCGTCGTCGCCCGCGCCGCCGTCGAGGCCGTCGCGCCGCCTCCGGCGGGCCGCAAACTCGCGCCCGGCGGCGTTATGCGCGGCAGGCGTCGAGGGATCCCGCCGGGCGAACAGCCACGCGCGCTTCGGCGCGGGAAAAGCGTCTGTTTCCGCCGCCGGTTTTGGGGCAAACCGCAGAAAATCCGCCGCGCCTTTCGGCTCTCGCGGCTTTTTTTACATCAGCACCGAGGGCAGCCAGGTCGAAAGCGACGGGAACATCGCCACAAACAGCGTCGCCACGCAGGCGATCAGCACGCAGTGAAGCAGCTCGGGGAAGGTGCCGTCGATGGAAGTATCGACGATCCGGCACGTCGTGATCAGACACAGCCCCACGGGAGGCGTGATGCCGCTGATCGTCAGCGCCAGCGTCATGAACAGGCCGAAGTGGATCATGTCGATGCGCATCGCCGTCGCGATGGGCATGAGAATGGGCGTGACAAGCACGATGATGGCGATCGTCTCCAGGAAACAGCCGAGGATGAACACGATGACAAAGGCGATCAGGAAGAAGCCCCAGACGCTGTTGATGTACTTGACGAAGAAGTTCGCCATCAGCACGGGCACGCGCTCAATCGTCAGGGCGTAGCCGAACGCCGCGGAAACGGCCATGATGCCGATGATCTGGCCCGCCTTGCAGACGCCGTTGGCGAAAATCGTCGCCATCTCGCGGACGCTCGTCTCGCGGTAGACGACCATCGCCAGAAACATCGACCACACGACGGAGATCACGGCGGCTTCCGTAGCCGTGGCGACGCCCAGCGTGATCGATCCCATGATGAAAAGCGGCGTCGTCAGCGGCATGATCGAATCGGCGAACGAAGCGCCCACCTCTTTCCACGAGAACTCGGGGCGCTTGCCGCTCGCGTCGGCGCCGTAGCCGTGTTTTTTCGACTGCCAGACGCAGTACACCGAGAGCAGGAACGTGAACAGGATACCCGGCAAAAAGCCGCCGAGGAACATGCTGCCGATGGAAATCCCGGCTGTCGCCCCGAACATGACCATGATGATCGAGGGCGGGATGACAAGCCCCAGAAGGCCCGAGCAGGCGATGACCGCGCCGACGAAACTGCGCTTGTACCCTTTGTCGAGCATTTCCGGCACGACGATGCCGCCGATGGACGCGGCGGTGGCGGGCGCGGATCCGCAGATCGTGCCGAAAAGGGCGCAGGAGACGACGCTTGTGACGGCCAGTCCGCCGGTCAGGTGCCCCACCATGGCGTTGGCAAAGCGCAACATTCTGCGGCTGATCCCCCCGTCTTTCATGATGTCGCCGGCAAGCAGAAAGAAGGGGATGGAAAGCACCGTAAAACTGTCTACGCCGCCGACGATCTTCTGCACAAACTGCATCAGCGGGATGCCTTTCGCCACGAAATAAACGCCCGCCGAGAGCGCCATCGAAAACAGGATAGGCACGCCGAGGATCAGCAACGCGAAGAACGATCCGAAAAGAAGCCCCAGCACGGCCTACTCATCTCCTTTTTTGCCGGCGAACGGCGCCAGCACATTCTGCAGAGCCTTGAACGCCATCAGAAAGCAGCAGGCCGGCACGACGCCGTATTTGAGCGAGTTGCGGTAATGCAGGACGGCGCTGAAAAAGCGGTGCGTCTTCACGCTGTAGTCCACGCCCGCCCGGCCGACCGCGAGCAGGCCGACAAGCAGAACCGCGTCGAAAACCCAATTGACGGCTCTGTGGAACTTTTCGGGCGTCTTGTCGATGAAATAATCCACTCCCGGGTGTCCCGCCTTCGAGAAGTAAATCAGCGTCACGCCGATGAACGACGTGTAGACAAGCAGCAGCCGCGCCAGTTCGTCGCTCCAGTCGAGCGGCATGGTCAGCGCGTAGCGGCACAGCACCTGCGCCGCCACGATCGCCGTCATCGCGAAGAACATCGCGCTGGCGACGGCCCGCAGGACGGCGACGATGAAGCGATTGATCTTTTCCATGAAAACCGTTCTCCTTCCGACGGAAGTTCGGGCCGGGAGAAACGAGGCGGACGCCGTTTCGCCGGCCCGGGGAAAACCGGCGCCCGCCCGTTCTCCGCTCGCGCGCCGAAAAACGAGTTTAATAGCCGCTGTACTCGCGGTAGGCGTCCATAAGTTCCTTGCCGAACGTGCTTTTCTCCCACTTGTCGTAAAGCGGCTCGAGAACCTTCTTGAAAGCCTCCTTGTCAACTTCGTTGACCTTCACGCCCTTGGCCTCCATCTTCTTCAGCAGGTCGGCCTCCTCGGCCACCTGGCGCTCGCGCACGTTCTTCGACGCGACGGCGAGCTCGTCGAGGATGACCTTCCGCTCGTCGTCAGAGAGTTTCCGCCAGCTTTCCTCGTTGATCAGGAAGCACTCGTTGCACCAGAAATGCCCCGTGAGGGACAGGTACTTCTGAACGTCGTAATACGAGCAGTCCCAGATGTTGTTGACGGGGCTTTCCTGTCCGTCCACGACGCCCTGCTGGAGCGCGGTGAACACCTCGCTCAGACCCATCGAAATGGGCAGCGCGCCCAGCGAGTTGAACACGTCGATGCGAAGGCGCGACTGCGTCGTGCGGATCTTGATGCCCTTGATGTCTTCGGGCCTGACGATCGGGCGGACGTTGTTCGTCATTTGGCGCAGACCCATCTCGAGGAAGCCGAGGCAGCGGATCTCGCCCGACGCGCCGATGATTTCCTTCAGCTTTTCGCCGTATGCGCCGTCGATGGCGCGGTAGCCGTCCTCGCGCGTCTTGAACATATAAGGAAGATCCTCGATGGCCAGTTCCGGGTGATGCGTGCTCTGGAAACCGAGCGTTTCGATAGCGATGTCGAGCGTCCCCATGAACAGCGATTCGTACATCTCGGACTCTTTGCCGAGCAGCGAGTCGGGGTAGACTTCGATCACCACGCCGCCGTTCGTCCTCGCGGCGACGCGCTTGCTCATCTCGCTCAGCTCGTGCGGAATGACCGCGTTGGCGGCCATCGTCGTGCCCAGCTTCAGCGTCGTCCCGCCGAAGGCGGCGGTCGCGCAAAGCGCCGACAGTGCGGCGAGCGCGAACAGTTTCTTTTTCATCACAGAGATCCCTCCTCAAAAAGATGTAGTACGAACAAGGCCTCGCGGCCCGGTGGAACCCGAACGGGGAAAGTTTTTCCGTCTCAGCGCGGGAAACCGTACACTTCGCGCGGGTTGTCGCGCAGCGCCAGCGCGCGGGCGCGCCCGCTCGGCAGCCATTCGCCGATAAGGGCCGCCAGTTCGTAATCGTCGGGTTTGGCCTTTTCGGTCACGTGCGGCCAGTCGCTGCCCCAGAGAACACGCTCCGGGGCAAAGGCGGCGAGCGCTTTTGCCGTCGCCGAGGCGTCGTCCCACGGCCGTCCCGCGGCGCTGTTGAGATAAGGCCCCGACAGCTTGACCCACGTGCGTCCGGCGTCTATCATCTCGCGGATGAACCTGTACGCCGGGTCGTTCACGCCCAGCGCGGGATCGAGGCGTCCCATGTGGTCGATGACGACGCGGCTTTCGAGGCGCCTGATCTCGTCGGCGCGCTCCAGCAGCTGGACGGAGTTCATGTGCAGCTGCACGTTCCATCCCATGTCCTTGACGCGCCGCGAAAGCGGGAGGCAATCGTCGAACGACACGACCGCGTTTTGAGGGTTCCACACGGAAAAGCGCAGGCCCCTCACGCCGCCCGCGTTCAGACGCTCAAGTTCGCGATCGGATACGGCGCTGTCCGCGACGGCGACGCCGCGGGCGCGCCCGGCCCCGAATCTGGCTATCGCGTCCAGCAGGCAGGCGTTGTCGCGGGCGAATGGTTTCGCCTGCACGAACACGGCCCGCTCCAGCGACAAGGCGGAGGCGACGGCGCGGTATTCCTCCAGCGTGCCGCGCCGCGCCTCGGCTTTGCCGTCGTTTGGGAAAGCCGGATCGATGATGTGCAGGTGCGCGTCGCAGGCGCCATCGGGCATCGCGAACGGCAGATCGGCGGCGGTTTTCATGCGGACGGAGACCCCTTTCTTCGGGAAAAATCGGCGCGCCGCTATCGCGCGCTTTGGAAAAACTCCTTTTTCGCGTGCATCATACAAGAAAAGACGATCCCTGTAAAATTGAAAAGTCAAATCGCGAACATCGTTTTTGCCTATGGTATTTTGAAAAAGAATCATTATAATTCTATGGCAGGATTTCCGAAGGGGGGATCGCGCGGAGCCATGAACATCCGGGACATGGAGTACATTGTCGCGGTCGTCGATCACGGGAGCATCACCGCCGCGGCGAAGTCGCTTTTTATCACGCAGCCGTCTCTGACGCAGTGCGTGCAGCGGGTCGAGCGCGAATTGGGAGGCCGGATCTTCACGCGCGGGCAAAACGGCGTCGCGCTGACTGACGAGGGCGTGTGCTTCGCGGACTACGCCCGGGACGTGCTGCGCGGAAAACAGGCTTACGAGCGCCGTTTGATGGACGTGCGGGATCTGCGGCAGGGGAACATTGTCCTCGGCTTCACCGGCGCGCAGGCGCCGCTGGTGATCCCGTATGTGCTGCCCGTCTTTCAGGAGCGCTACCCGGGGATTGCCGTGACCCTGTATGAAGGCCCGAGCGGGCAGATCGAAAAGCGCCTGCTGGATCGCAAAGTCGATATCGGCATTCTCCATCCGCCCGTGCTTTCGGCGGGGCTTGAATATTTCGAACTGAGCCGCGACCGCATGGTCGCGTTGCCGCGAAGCGGGAGCGGCTACGAGAAATACGTCTTTTACAAGGAGGGCGAAAGCCGGCCCTATCTCGATCTGGAGTTTTTCCGCGGCGAAAAGATCGCGCTGACGACAAGCGCGCAGCGCAGCCGGATGGTCTGCGACCGGATTTTCGCGAACGCGGGAATCGTCCCCGACATATCCATGCAGACAAGCAACATCAGCACGCTCGACACCATGGCGCGGATCGGCTACGCCTCCACCCTCCTACCCGAAAAACAGCTGTCCAAGGAAAACGCCCGCCGCGGCTTTTTTCTGATCGACGAGCGTTTCGCCGTGCCGTATTCGTTCGTCGCGGCCGTGCCGAAAGAAGCGTACATTTCCGCCGCCGTGCGGCGGTTTCGGGATGTGCTGCGGGAGCTGCGCCACACGTTCTGACCCGGTAGGCGGAGAGAGCGCGGGCGGCGCGTCGTCGGGGCTTTTTTCCGCTCGGAGTTCTTGTGTTCGGGCTTCCCGGCCGCGCGTTCCCGCCGTTCCCCGATTTTTGTTCTTTCCGTGTATTTTTGTCGGCGGCGAACTTTTCAACGGGGCGCGAATCGTGTAATATAAGGCGGTTTTTCCGCGCCGGGCGGGGCGTTTCCCGTCGATGCGCAGAAATGAGACTGTTGATTATCAAAAGGTACCGTGTTAAAATGAACGCTCCCAGACGGAAATTCAAGTCTGGCAGTCAGACAGGTACCTTCCGCGCTTTCGCGGAAAATACCGGGAATGGAGTGAGAACCATGGTTAATGACGAGACGATCTCGAAGATGACGTCGATTCTCGTGGAGTTTTGCGAACGTTTTCACGGATGGGAGGCCTCTGTCGCCAAACTGGGGCGACTGTCCGCGCCGCAGCTGAGAACGATATGCGTGATCGGCCGCAACGAGGACATCCGCATGAAGGACATCGCCGACCGCATGGAGCTGACCACGGGCACGGTGACGGTGATGATCGACCGCCTGCAGACGATGGGGCTTGTGGAGCGCAGACGCAACGAACTCGACCGCCGCTCGTACAAGATCCTGCTTTCGGAGAAGGGCAAGGTCTATTACGAGGAGCACTGCAGGCGTCAGAGAGATCTCGTCCGCAAGCTGACGGGCAAGATTCCGGAGGCCGACCGCGAGGCCGCGCGGCGCGTGTTAGAGGAGTTTGTCCGCGGCATCTGACGCGCGGCGCGGCGTTTTTCGCCCGCGCGCCCGTCCGCCGCGCGGAGTGTTTTTTAAAGACGTTTCTCGCGACGGAGGAACGTCTTTTTTTGATAGCACCTTTCATGTAAACCGTATATACGTTCAAGCCCTGAAGAAAATTTTTTTTAATACCGTTTTCCTGACTTTAAATTGTATAAGGCGTAAAAGAAACTCGGGCGAAAAAATTTCTCCGATATGTTGTAAAAAGTTAAAAATATTTTTGCGCAATACTCAAATTTTAAGCATCTCCGGCGCTGTTTTCGCGTTGGCGGAATTTTGCACAAAGTCCGTTCCGGCGTATAATTTATAAGGGACGCCGTGTGTTTTGTGAACGCTTTCCCAAACGGCGCGATTTTTTTGAAAGGCGGGGCCAAACCGATGAAGTGTCCCAAATGCGGAAGCGAGCGAACGCGCGACGTGGTGTACGGCTACCTGCCCTTCGACCTCGCGCGGGACAGGGAGGAGGGCCGCGTCGTCTGGGGCGGGCTGTTCATGCCCGAGGACGCGAAAGCGCGCGAGTGCGCCGACTGCGGGGCGCGGTGGTAATTTTCGGCACTTAGAAAAGGCGGCGTTCGGGCCTTTTCATGCGGGCGCCGGCGAAAGCGCGTATTTTGCCGAATGCGCCTAATTTCAACGGAGGGGGATAGGGGTTTGTTCGTTTTTGTGCTTTCTTTCGTCACGTACCTGCTTCTTTCGTGGTCTGGAGAGGCTCTGCCCGCCTATGAGTATGCGGTGGCGCTTATTGTAGCGACGATCGCCTACTTCTCGCTGGGCAGGCGCAAGAAGTCGCGCCGCTACGGCGCCGCCGGTCTCAGCCCGAAGCGCTGGGCGCTGTTTGTCTGCTACTTCTTCGGGCCGTTCCTGTGGGCTCTGGTCAAGGCGAACATCGACGTGGCGCTGCGCGTCATCACGGGCCGCGTCAAGCCCGGCATCGTCAAGGTGTCCTCGGGGCTGACCAGCGGTCTGGCCCAGACGGTGCTGGCCGACTCGATCACGCTGACGCCCGGCACGATGACCGTCGACTTGAATCCCGAGAACGGGGATCTGTACGTGCACTGGATCTACGTGTCCGATCTTCATCCCACCGAGGAAATGGTCTACGGAAACTTTGGCGAATGGGTAAGGAGGATCACGCGATGACTTTTGCGCGCTGCCTGTTTGGTTTTGCCGCGTCGTGGCTCGGCGCGCTTGCTTTCGGCTCGGTACTTCGGCTGATCCAAGGCCCGACCGATGCCGACCGCGCCGTGGCTCTCGACACGATGAACTCTCTGGTGATCGCCATAATGATCCTGCTGTCGGCGGCTTTCGACTCGATCCTGCTGGCCGATCTGGCCATCGTCTACTGCGGCCTTTCGTTCGTCGCCACGATGTACATCGGCCGCTACATCGAGAGGAGGAGCCGCTGATGAGCTGGGTGATGTATGTTCTGATCGTTCCTTTCGCGGTTGTCAGCATGATCGCCAACACGCTCGGCGTCATCTCGCTGTTCCGCTTCAAGGATGTGTACATGAGGATGCACGGCGCCACAAAGTGCAGCACTCTGGCGGCCTTGTGCGCGTCGCTGTCCGTTATCGTCTACTCGCTCACGAGGCTGTGCGCGGGGGGCGGCGCGCGTTTTGCCGTGCTTGTCGTCCACGTCGTGTTGGCGCTGTTCGGGCTGCTGATCGGCAACTCGACGAGCGCTCACGTGCTGTCGCGCGCGGCCTACCGCTCGGGCATCCTGCCCAAGATGGCCGTGATCGACGAGTACGCCGATTTCTGCGGCAAAGAAATTGCCGGCGAGCTTGCCGACGCCGAGGCGAAGGGCGAGGAGGTCGAATAGGATGAGCTGGATTCAGGTGTGTGTCCTTGTCCTGCTGCTTGTCTCCGGTTTCTTCACGGTGTGGTTCCGCGACATCCTGTGCGCGGTCATCTGCTCGGGCGCGTTCAGCCTGCTGCTGGCGCTCGAGTTCTATCTGCTCCAGGCTCCCGACGTGGCGATAGCACAGGCCGGCATCGGCGCGGCGCTCGACACGGCTATTTTCATCATCGCTCTGACGGGGCTCGGCTATGTGCACCGCGGAAACGGAGGCGGCAGACGATGAAAAGCAAAACTCTGTTCGTTATCGGCGCGATTGTCGTCGGCGGGGCGCTGATGGGCGCCGTCTCGTCGCTGCATCCTTTCGGCGTTCCCAGCGCCGAGGGGACGGCGGTTGACGACCACTATCTCGGCCGCGCCGGCGTCGATCTTTCCTGCGAGAACGTTGTCACATCGATCGTTTTCGACTACCGCGGTTTCGACACCATCGGCGAGTCGTCGGTTCTGTTCACGGCGCTTTTGTCCGTGATGATGCTGTTCCGCAAAGGGGGCAGGAAAGAATGAAACGCAAGAGCATGCGCCCCCTGTCCGTCGTCGCCCGCACGGCGTGCGGCATGTACGGCTGGTTCATGATGGCTTTCGGCGCCTACGTCATCGTCCACGGCGACATCACGCCCGGCGGCGGTTTCCAGGGCGGCTCTATATGCGCCACGTTCCTGGCTTTGATGCTGATCGCCCACGGCAGCGATTATGTCAACGCATGGCTGCGTGAAAATTTCTACAAGGTCTGTCTGTTCCTCGGGCTGTTCATGTTCATCGGTTTCGGCCTGATGGGCATCGGCTGGGGGCTCGACGGCACGATGATGCTCAACTGGGCGACCGTTCCGGAGGCCCAGCTTGCCGCGGTGCGGCCCTGGTGGCCGCCTTCGGGCACGGTGGCGCTGATGGACGTGGCCGTCGGCATCGAGGTCACGGGCGGGCTGAGCCTGATCCTTATAACGATGTTCCGCGCTGTTCGCCTCGAGGAAGTCGTCGAAGACGGCATGGGAAAGGAGACTGGACATGATCAGCGCTAACCTGCCTTACTTTGTGTTCGCCGTTCTTTTCCTGATCGGCCTGCTCGGCGCGCTTCTTGAGACGAATCTGATCAAGATCGGCATCGCCGTTGACGTGATGGAGTCCGCCGCGAACATGTTCATCATCGTGCTCGGCTACCGCGACGGCGGTTACATTCCCGTCAAGTTCCTGATGCCGGAGGGCATCTCCAATTTCGTGCTGCCCACCCCCCAGGCGCTGACGCTGACGGCTATCGTCATCGCTCTCGCCACGAGCGCTCTGATGCTGTCTCTTGTTGTCATGCTGTACCGTCACTACGGTACGCTTGACGTTCGCGAGATCAGGAGGCTGAGAGGATGAACCTGATGAATCATCTTCTGGCGCTGGCTCTTGCCGTGCCGCTGCTGGCCGCTTTTGCCACGCCCCTTGTCGCGATGATCGGCCCGAAGGCGCGCAACGTTTGGGTGACGTGTGTTTCCGCGCTGATTACGCTGATCGTTTTCGGTGTTCTCTGCCGCGTGCAGACGATGGGCACGCAGGTCTACGTGATGGGTTCGCCGTCGTGGAACATTTCGCTGCCCTCGGGCTTCGCCATTCCCGTGCGCATCATTCTGGAGGCGGACGCCTTCAACGCGCTCGTGGCGTTTATCGCCGCGCTGTCGTCGCTGGCGGGGACAGTGTACGGACTCAAGTTTGTGCGCCGGTTCACGGGGCTTGAGTTCTACACGGCGCTGTATTTCCTGCTCACCGCCGGCACGCTCGGCATGATCCTCACGGGCGACCTGTTCAACTTCTTCGTGTTCCTTGAGATCTCGTCGGTGGCGTCGTTCGGTCTGATCGCGTTCTGGCGCGACCGGCCCGAGGCCGTCGAGGCTTCGTACAAGTATATGCTGGTATCGCAGCTGGCGGCCCAGCTGGTGCTGGTGGCGCTGGCGTTCATCTACGGCCGCTACGGCGTTCTCAACATGGCCGCGTTCAGCTCGGTGGTGCAGCCCGACCTGATCAGCAAGGTGGTGCTGGTGTTCCTGCTGGTGTCGCTGGGCATGAAGTGCGGCGCGTTTCCCATGCACATGTGGATGCCCGACGCCTATGCCGAGGCTCCCGCTTCGGTGACGGTGCTCCTCGTGGCGATGAGTCAGGCTTCGCTTGTCGTGCTGTGCCGGTTCTGTTTCTCGATCTACGGCACCGCCATCGGCACGGCCGTGGTTCCCTGGACGCTGATCGTCCTGGGCTGCGCCTCGATGTTCGGCGGCGTGACGATGGCCGTGGTTCAGCACGAGGTCAAGCGTCTGATGGGCTATCACTCGGTGTCGCAGGTGGGCTATATGCTGACGGCGTTCGGCGTGGGGCTTCTCGCGCTCGGCGACAAGTCGGCCATGGACGGCTTCGGCCTCACGGCCGTGAGCGGCGGCATCTATCACATGGTCAACTACATCCTGTACAAGGGGCTGCTGTTCTTGTGCGCGGGCGCGCTCTATATGGCGGCCGGTTCGCGCGACCTCGACAAGATGGGCGGTCTGGCCCGCAGGATGCCCGTGACGAGCGCTCTGTTCCTGATCGCCGCCGCGGCCATCTCCGGCCTGCCCCCGTTCAACGGTTTCGTATCCAAGTGGATGATCTATGAGAGCGTCTATGCCGTGCATCCCTTCCTGATGGTGGTGGCGCTCGTCTCGTCGGTGATGACACTGGCCTCGTTCGTCAAAGTCTATCAGACGGCGTTCCTCGGCCCCGAGAGGCCGCAGTTCGCGCGGACGCGCGAGGTGCCCGCGGCGATGATCGCCGGCATGGCGGTGCTCACGGCGGCAATTCTGGTGTTCTCGCTGTTCCCCTCGTGGACGGTCGATACGCTGGTGCGCCCGGCGGCTGAGGCTCTTGTGAACAAGGCGTCTTACGGCGCCGCCGTCATGGGAGGTGCGTTGTAATGTTCGGCAGTGTTTTCTCGGGCGCCGGTTTCTGGGACGCGGGCGCGTGGATCTTGATGTTTGTCTTTGTGGGCGCCTACGCCGGTTTCATCCGCGGGATGGGGCGCGGCGACTACAAGAAGGGCACGGCTCAGGACGAGATCTACTACTCGGGCAACGTCGTTCCCGAGGCGGACGTCTTTTCGGTGCCGGCCAGTTCCTCGTACTGGGGCTTCCGCGTGGCGCTCGACGGCTATTACGCGAAGCTGACGGCCATGCACACAGGCGTCGCCACGGAATACGTGGGCTGGTTCGTGCTCACGGCGGGCGTGATCCTGGTGTTTGTGCTTGTGTAAGAGGGGGAGCGGAGTATGAATCTGGAAAAGTATCTGCAGATCCTGCCCAAGTCTCTTTGGGTGTTTACTCTGAACACGGGCTCCTGCAACGGCTGCGACATCGAGATCGTGGCCAGTCTGACGCCGAGGTACGACATCGAGCGCCTCGGCCTGAAGCTGACGGGCACGCCCCGTCACGCCGACGTGCTGCTGTGCACGGGGCCTGTGACGCGGTTCATGGAGCCCAAGCTGCGTCAGATCTACGCGCAGATCCCCGATCCCAAGGTCGTCATCGCCGTGGGCAACTGCGCCACTTCGGGCGACGTGTTCTTCAAGTCGTACAATCTGGTCGGGCCGGTGGATCGCATCGTGCCCGTGGACGTGTACGTCCACGGCTGCGCGATCCGTCCCGAAGCGCTGATCGAGGGCGTTGCGAAGGCCGTCACGCTGCTTGAGGCCAAGCGCGCCGCTCTCGCCGGCAAGGCCGAGGTCAAAGAGGGGGCGTAGACGCGATGGATATGCTTGCAAGCGCAAAATCAAAGAAATATCCCACGTCGATGGAAACCTACGTGGGCGGCGACAAAAAGGTCACGGTGAAGACGGCTTCCGAGATCGAGGCGATGCTCAAGGAGCGTCTCGGCGACGCCTTGACGGCCTCCGAGGTGCGCGAGTACAAGACCGGCGTGTGCCGACTGCCCGCCCCGCATCTGCTCGTGACGGTGACGCGCGAGAAGTTTCTCGATCTGGTTGACGCTCTGGGCGATCTGGACTTTCCGCACTTCCACGTGATGAGCGGCAACGACGACGGCGACACGATCCGCCAGATCAGCCATTTCTCGCTGTTCCGCCGCGAGGGACGCGGCAAGGAAGTGACCGTGACGGTGACCGTCCGTATCCCCAAGGACGACCTCGTCGTCCCGTCGCTGCACAGCCGCATCCCCGGCGTCGATTACAGCGAGCGCGAGATGTTCGAGATGCTGGGCATCGCTCATGACGGCCAGCCGAACACCGATCTGGTGTTCCTGCCCGACGACTGGGATCGCTCCGTCCTGCCCTGGCGTCGTGACGAGACCGGGCCGGAGGGCAAGAAGGACGCCTCGGGCAAGGATCTCATCAATGAGCTTAACTAGGAGGTTCCGCGATGACTAAGACCTATAAACTCCCCATCGGCCCCGCCCACGTGGGGCTTAAGGAACCTGTGACGGCGTGGCTCGACGTGGAGGGGGAGCGCATCGTAGACGCCTATGTGCGCCCCGGCGCGATCCACCGCGGCATCGAGTACATGAGCCGCGAGCGCAACCCCATCCAGAACATCTTCCTCGCCGAGCGCGTCTGCGGCATCTGCTCGTTCAGTCACTCCATCGCCTATGCCAAGGCCGTCGAGGACGCCGCCAAAATCGACACGCCCGTGCGCGCCCAGTACATCCGCTCGCTCGTGCTGGAACTTGAGCGCGTGCACTCGCACATTCTGTGGCTGAGCGTCGCCTGCTACTCCATCGGCTTTGACAGCGCTTTCTACCTCGGCATGGCTCTGCGCGAAAAGGTCATGGACGCTCTCGAGGCGCTCACCGGCAACCGCGTCAACTACGCCGTGACGGCCATCGGCGGCGTGCGCTGGGACGTGACGCCCGAGGTGGAGCGCGTCACGCGCGACCTTATCGCCTACTACCGCAACGAGTTCCAGCCCTACTACGACGCCGTGATCCACGATCCCGTCGTCAAGGCCCGACTCCGCGACGTGGGCGTGCTTCCCGAGGCCGACGCCGTGCGTCTCAACTCCATCGGCCCCACCGGCCGCGGATCCGGCCTGCGCGCCGATGTGCGCGAGTCGTCGCCCTACGACGCCTACGCCGACATCCCCGTCAAGTCTATCGTGCCTCAGGACTACTTCGGCGAGTGTCACGGCGACGTGCTCGACCGCTATCTCGTGCGCCTTCTCGAGGTGTATCAGTCGCTCGACCTGCTCGAAAAAATACTCGACGGGCTTCCCGCCGGGCCCATCGCCGCGTTCCCCAAGCCGGTCGCCGGTCTGGCCAAGATGAAGATGGCCGAGGGATTCGGCTACGGTTGCATCGAGGCCCCGCGCGGCGCCTGCACCCACGTGGTGGAGCTGAAAAAGGGCGACGAGAACGTCTACATGTGGAAGGTCTGCGCTCCCACTTACGCCAACTCGCAGGCCTGGCCGCTGATGTTCATCGGCAACGAGGTCGCCGACG
>CAZRXR010000041.1:0-15514 GCA_964604125.1 uncultured Synergistaceae bacterium | reverse complement strand
GACGCCCCGCCGTCTTCTTCCCCGATGTCGCCGGACTGCTCACGCGGGCCAAGTCCGAATCTCCCGGCCCGCCGGAACGCTTCAAAAAGCCGCTTCCCGGCGCGCATGAGCGCGCAAGCAGGCCTGCGCGCGCGGAGCGCGACGCCGCGTTCCCGCTCCGTGTTCGACGGGTACGCGCTCGAGGTCCGGCGAGTGACGAAAAAGCCGCCCGGCGGCCTTGGCGATGTTCTTCTCCCCGGCGAGAAGCATGAGGTACCGATCGTCGGCAAACACGGCGCTCCTCTCCCCGAGCAAACATCGGCGCGGGGCGCCGCGCGCGGCTAGAGACCGGCCTGCTCGATGCCGCTGTAGAGGTAGCCCATGTGCAGCGTGCTGTTCAGCAGCACGGCCCGCCACACGCCGCCGTGGCACTCCAGAACGTTGATACAGGCGTTGTCCTGTTTCACCTGCCAGAAACGTTCCCGCCCCATGCCGAGGAGATCGCAGACGACGGCCTTGTTCACCGCGTCGTGGGCGGCGACGAGCAGCGTGCGCCCGTCATAGCGCTCCGCGTAGTCGTCGAAGGCCGCCCGCGCGCGGCGCGTCACGTCTTCAAGGTTTTCGCCCCCGGGCATCCGAACACGGTGCGGCACCGTGTGCCAAAGGCGGAACTCGTCGGGGTAGACGGCCTCGATCTCCCCGGCCAGCCGCCCTTCCCACTCCCCGTGGCTGATCTCCGTAAGCCGCGGGTCAGTCTCCACCGTCAGACCGCGCGGGCCGGCGCACAGCCCGCACGTGACGAGGGCGCGCCGCAGCGGGCTTGAGACGGCGGCGTCAAGCGGCACGTTCCGCAGCCCTTCCGCCAGCAGCCGCCCCTGCTCCAGCCCCCTTGGGCTGAGAGGCGTGTCCTTCCGCCCCTGATAGCGCCCCTCGATGTTCCATGTAGTCTCGCCGTGGCGCACGAGGATCACGCGCAGCATATCAGTCCTCGCAGTTGATCAGTTTCACGTCGAGGATGCCCTGAATCCCCCTCAGACGTAGCATCAGTTCATTGGGAATATCGTCGCCCACGGCGATGGCCATAATCTTGACGCCCCGCGCCTCCTTGGAGCTTCCCACCTGCATGCCGTTGATGTTGATGGCCGCCCTTCCGAGGATGGTGGCGATCTGCCCGATCATGTTTGGCTGATCGATATGGGGCGCGAGCAGCAGGTAGCCCTCGGGCTTGAAATCCACGCGGTAGCCGTCGATCTCGACGATCTTCGCCTCCTTGCCGTCAAAGAGCGTGCCGACCAGCCTGTGGACTCCTTTGGGCGTGGAGAGCACGGCCGTGATGGCGGTTGAAAAGTACCCCGTCATGTGCGATTTGACTTCTTTGACGTTGAGGTTTCTCTTTTTCGCGATGGCCGGCGCGTTGACGAAGTTCACCGTTTCCTGAAGGATGGGCTTCAGCAGACCCTTCAACAGGGCCGTCGTCAGCGCCTGCGTCTCCGTCTGCGCCAGACTGCCCGTGTACTCAACCTCGACGCCGGTGATCGGGGCGTCGGCCAGGTAGATGCCGATGGTGCCCATGCGCTCGGCGAGCGTGAAATAAGGCGCTATCACGTCGGCCACGCTCCTGGGAATGGGAGCCATGTTCACGGCCGTCATCACGGGACGCCCTTCCAGCGCGTCGATGACGCCCGAGGCCACGTCAACGGCCACGCCGATCTGGGCCTCGACGGTGCTGGCGCCGAGATGGGGGGTCTGCACCACGTTGGGAAGGCCGAGGAAGGGGTTGTCCTCCTTCTTCAATGGCTCGCGCGGATACACGTCGATGGCGGCGCCGGCGATTTTTCCGCTCTTCAGCCCTTCGGCGACGGCCAGCGGATCCATGCAGCCGCCTCTGGCGCAGTTGACGATACGCACGCCGTCCTTCATCTTCGCGATGGCGGCGGCGTTCAGCATCTCGCGCGTCTCGGCGGTGAGGGGCGTGTGGATCGTGATGTAGTCGGACTTGGCCAGTAGCGTGTCAAAGTCCACCAGTTCGACGCCCACCTGCCGTGCCCTCTCGTCGCTGATGTAGGGGTCGTACCCGATGGTCGTCATCTCCATGGCCTGCATGCGCCGCGCAACCCTGCTCCCGATGCGGCCCACGCCGATGATGCCCAGCGTCTTCCCCTGCACCTGAATTCCGTCAAAACTCTTTCTATCCCATTTGCCCTCCTGCAGGGACTGATGGGCCTGAGGGATGTGGCGCGTCATGCTCATCATCATGGCGATGGTGTGCTCCGTCGCGGCGATGGTGTTGCCCTCGGGGGCGTTCAGCACCACGATGCCCTTGGCCGTGGCGGCGGGGATATCGATGTTGTCCACGCCGACGCCGGCCCGGCCGATGACCTTCAGCCTGTCCGCGGCGTCGATGATCTCCTTGGTCACCTTCGTCTGCGAGCGCGTAACGAGGGCGTCGTAATCGCCGATGCACCCGGCCAGCTGCTCGGGCGTCATGTTTGTCTTGACATCGACGTCGTAGCGCTCCTTCAGCAGGGCGACGCCTTTTTCGCTCACATCGTCGGAAACCAGTATCCTGTACGTCATGTTTTATCCTCCTCAAACCCTTTTTAGACGATCCCGGGATTTTTTTGACTTTTTCGCGCCTTTCGCGCGTCAGGCGTTCTGTTTTTGGTAGTCGAGCATGAAGCCGGCCAGAGCCTCGCAGGCCTCTAGGCTCACGGCGTTATAGCAGCTGGCCCTGCAGCCTCCCACGAGCCGGTGGCCCCCGATGCCGACAAACCCCCTCGCCTTGCCCTTGGCCACGAAGTCTTTTTCCATCTCGGCCGTGGGCAGATTGAATGTGATGTTCATCCTCGAACGGGAAGACGGCTCCGCATGGCCCCTGTAGAAGCCGCCGCTCCCGTCGATGACATCGTAGAGAAGTTTTGCCTTGGCGACGTTCCTCCGCTGCGCGGCCTCGACGCCGCCGTTATCGGCCAGATAGCGGAGAGTCTTGTTGAGCACGTAGACGCAGAAGACGGGCGGCGTGTTGTAGAGCGAGTCGTGGTCGGCGAAGGTCGAATACTTCAGCATGGTCGGCAGATCCTGCCTCGCCTTCGCCAGGAATTCTTCCTTGACGATGACCACGACAACGCCCGCGGGGGCGAGGTTCTTCTGGGCACCGGCGTAGATCAGACCGAACTTGGAAACGTCCACGGGGCGGCTCAGAATATCGCTCGACATGTCGCAGATCACGGGCACGGGAAAGTCGGGAAACGACTGCCACTCGGTGCCGTAAATAGTGTTGTTGCTCGTGATGTGGACATAGTCGGTGTCGGGCCGCCACGTAAACACATCGGGGATACGGCTGTGATCCGAACCGGCGCTCGAAGCGGCCTCGTATGCCTCGCCGTAGAACTTCGCCTCCGCCATGGCCTTTTTTGACCACACTCCCGTGTTCACGTAGGCCGCGCGGCGTCTCAAAAAGTTCGCCGCGGCCATGAGGAACTGCGTGCTGCCCCCGCCCTGTACAAAGAGGACGCGGTAGTCATCGGGAATGTTCATCAGTTCCCGCAGCAGCGCCTTGGTCTCCGCGTGGAGCGCGGCGTATTCGCGGCTGCGGTGGCTGATCTCCACGATGCTCATGCCCGTGCCGGCGTAGTCGGTAAACTCGGCCCGGACGGCCTCGAGGACGAGCAGCGGCAGGGCGCTCGGCCCCGCGTTAAAGTTATAGGCTCTCTGAGTCATAGGTCATGCTCCTTTGCGTTTTTCCGCGTGTTTTCAGTCCCTCGCCCGCGCCGGGGGAACGGGGCCACGCGCCCGCCCCTTCGCGGCGGAATTTTCGCGCGCGCCCGCGCGGCAGTTTTTTCCGCTCCCGGCCTGCGGGGAGGCGCGGCGCGCTTTTTTCCGGGCGGCCGCCGGCATGGCGAGACACCATATACTCATCGGATCCGCCGAGAGCGGGGACGGTTTTCCATTCCCCGTCCCCGGCGGGAAAGGCCGCTTTCGCGGAAAGGGCGCGAACGAAAGCCTCCGCCTTCCGCCGCGCTTTCCGTTTCTTTAACTCCGAAGTCAAGTCCGCGCCGGTGAGCGAACCGTCGGCGTCAGGCGCCCGCGCTTCGCGATTCCATCTCTTTAAAACGCCTGCGGTAGAAGAACAGAAAACCGACAGTCACGCAGCAGGCGGAGACATCGGCCACGGGATAGCTCGCGAACACGCCCGTCACGCCCAGAAAGCGCGGCAGGAACACGAGCGCGGGAATGAAAAAGACGACCTGACGCGACATCGACAGAAACAACGCCGGGCCGGCAAAACCAAGCGCCTGAAAGACGACCGTGCCGATCACCTGCACGCCGACGATGGCGAACGTACTCTGGAGGATACGGACACCCCAGACGGTCAGCCTGATCACCTCGGCGTCGTCGGTGAACGCCCGCGCGAACACATGCGGGAACGTGAGCAAAATAACCTCGCCCGTGAGCGTGATCGCGAGCGCGGCCGCGAGCGCCATCTCGATGGTGCGCCGCGCGCGCTCGTACAGCCCGGCGCCGTAGCAGTAGCCGACGATCGGCTGCATTCCCTGCCCGAGGCCGAAGATCGGCATCACCGCGAGCGACGAGACTTTCATCATGATCGAGAACGCGGCGATATGCAGAGGCGAGCCGTAACGCGAGATCTGGTTCATCAGGATCGAGTTGGCGACAGTGAGCGCCCCCTGTCGCGCGAACTCCGACACGCCTACGGACAGGATGTCGCGGTCGATATCCCAGCGTAGCGGCATCTTGGAAAACTTCAGCGCGACCAGACTGCGTCTCCCCGTCAGGTAATAGCGCAGCACCCAGACCAGCGTCACAAACTGCCCCGTCACCGTCGCCCAGGCCGCTCCCGCCATACCCATCCTGAAAACGAAGATGAAAAGCGGGTCGAGGAAAACGTTGAGGATGGCCGGGAGCACCATCGAATACATCGCGTAGCGCGTGTTGCCTTCCGAACGGATCGTGTTGTTGAACAGCATCCCCACGATGACGACCGGATTCCCGAGAAAGACGACGCGCAGATACTCGTTCGCGTAGGCGGCCACCCGCTCCTCGGCGCCCATCAGTCCGATCAGGCGACCGGCGAAGATCAGCCCAAGCGCCATCGTCGCGAAGCCAAGGCAGCCGGACATCAGAAAGCCGTTGGCAAGCGCCCGCTCGGCGTCGTCGTCGCGCCCCGCGCCCAGCTTGCGCGAGGAAAGCGAGGCCGTGCCCATCGCGATCCACATCGAAAGGGCGCCCACGAAAAGCTGCATCGGGAAAGCGACCGACGTGGCGGCAATTCCGAGCGGCCCGACGCCCCAGCCGATATAAATCGCGTCTACCACGTTGTAGGAAGCCATCACGAACATGCCAAGCATGGCGGGCACCGACAGCTTCACAAGGAGAGGCAAGATCGGCGAGTTTGCCAGCATTTCCCGGCGATTCCGCATGACGTTATCATTCCTCTCGTGCGTGTTGGGGCGTCCGGCCGCGAAGGCCGCGCCTGTTTCATCAAAAGAATCATATCATGTCCGCCGCCAAAGCGAAATACGCCGGACAGTTTTTTGAAAGCGCGGACAGCCCGGATCGCGCAAAAAAACGGTTCGCCTGCCGGAAAGGGAGAAGAAGGCGGCGAGCCGTTCGGTTCACTTTTTCAGCGGAAGCGGACGACTGTCACGCCCCAGCCGCCCTCGTTATGGTCGCCGAGACGGAAATCAGCCACGTAGGGAAGCTTTTTGCACAGCTGATGGACGAGACGGCGCAGGATCCCCTCGCCGTGACCGTGGATGACGGTCACTTCGCCGTAGCCGGCGCGCATCGACTGGTCGAGGTAGCGCTCCACGAGCGGGAGAGCCTCGTCGGCCGTCATTCCGCGCACCATGATAGAACTTGGCACGCGCTCGGGACGCGGCGCCGCGCCGATTTCCTCGGCGGTCTTCAGCGGAGCCGGAGCGCTCGCGGGAACGAGGTTTTTGAGCGGCACGGTGACGCGGATGGCGCCCGACTGCACATCGGCGTTTCTGCCGTCGATCGAGACGATCTCGCCCTTGACACTGCTGTCGCGCATCTTCGCGAAGGAACCCACTTTCAGCTGCAATACGGGGGCCGCGGGCGCGCGGGACTCTATTTTTGACTGTTGCGCCGAGAGCCTGTCGCGCGCGCGGTCGATGCGCTCCTTCTGCTTCGCCATCTCGCGGTGTCCGGCGGATCTGGCCGCGCCTTCGAGCGACTTGAGAAGCGTGCGCGCGCGTGCTTCGGCCTCGTCGAGCACCTGCTGTGATCTGCGCTCCGCCTTGAGGAGCATCTCGTCGCGCCGCCGCAGCGTAGCCGTCTGCCGCTCGTCGAGCATTTTGCGCTGTTCGGCGAGGCGCTTTTTTTCATCGGCCAGATCGCGCGACAGCTTTTCGACGGAGACGCGCTTTTCCTGAAGCCGACCGATCAAACGCTCGGCGTTCAGATCGTCGGAGTCGAGGTTTTTCCGCGCCTCGTCGATGACGCGCGCGGGCATCCCGTACCGCTTGGCAATCGCCAGAGCGTTGCTCTGCCCGGGGATGCCGACGAGCAGACGGTACGTCGGGCTGAGCGTCTTCATGTCGAAATCGACGCAGGCGGTCTCCACGCGCGGCGTCGTCGCGGCGAAACGCTTGACGGCGTTGTGGTGCGTCGTCGCGAGCACCATCGTCCCCCTGCGCAGGAACTCCTGCAGTACGGCGATGCCGAGCGCCGCGCCCTCCTGAGGATCGGTGCCCGCGCCAAGCTCGTCAAGCAGCGCGAGCGATTTGGAGTCGGCCTGTTCGAGCATGGCGACGACGCGCTTGAGGTGCGAGCTGAACGTGGACAGGCTTTGCTCGATGCTCTGCTCGTCGCCGATGTCGGCGTAGATTGACGAGACATCGCCCACGATCGATCCCTCGTCGGCGGGCACGGGCAGGCCGCACCACGCCAGAAATACGGCCACGGCGCACGTTTTAAGCGCCACAGTCTTGCCCCCGGTGTTAGGCCCCGTGACCACGAGCGCGCGGAAATCGCGCCCGCAATACACGTCAATCGGCACGGCTTTTTCGCCGATCAGCGGGTGGCGCACGCCGTACAGGCGGAACTCGGAGCGGCCCGTCAGTTCGGGCAGGCGCCATTTCCGCCGGGTCGTCAGATCGTCCATGCAGAAGAACAGGTCAAGCCGCGCGAGGGCGCTCTCGGCCTCGGCGACGGCGCCCGCGCGAGCCAGCACCGTCCGCGTGAGTTCTCCGTAGACGCGGCGCTCCTCCTGCCGCTGCCGCTCCAGCAGGGCGGCCACGCGGTTGTTGAGCGCGACGAGCGTGTGCGGCTCCATGTAAACGGAGTTTCCCGAGGCCGACTTGTCGGTGACGATGCCGGGAAAACGCCCCACGCAGCTTTGCTTCACCAGCACAGCGAAACGCCCGCCTCGCAGAGAGAGCACGCGCTCCTGGAGCATACCGCTGGCCGGGCCGTTCAGAAAGCCGTTGCCTACGCGCCTCGCGTCCGCTCTCTTGAGCGACAGTTCGGCGCGGATCTCGCGCAGCGCCGGCGAAGCGCCGTCGGCAAGCGATCCGTCGCCGTTGAGGACAGAAAGGACTTTCAGCTCGTCGTCGAACTCGCGGATGTGCGCGTAAAACCACGCCAGCTCGGGAAACTTTTCTCTCGCGCGCCGCGCGCACTCGCGCACTTCCGAGGCCAGCGCGAGAAGCGTCCTCACTCTCAGCAGTTCTTCGCCCAGCATCAGGCCGGTATGGCGGGCCTCCTCCATCTCGTCGGAAACGGGCCGCACGGAGTCCCGCCACGGAAAGTCCCCGCCGCTTTCGACGAACGCCAAATAAGCCGCCAGGAGTTTCTGGCGGCTCGTCAGGCTTTCCATGTCGTCTGCCGGCTCGATTCGCATAAGAGCGCGCGCCCCCAGCTCGCCGCGCGTTTTACGGGACATCAGGCGCAGAACGTCGTCGATCTCCAGCGACAGACGCGCCTCTTTGCCGATCTTCACTTCTTTCACCAGTTGTCGGACTGGCCGCTGTCGATTTTTTCGATATCGGACGCTTTGGGGAAAACCTCGTTGATGTAATTTTCCACGTCGGGCAGGTAGGTGTTCACAAAGTTCACCACGCGGCTCTCCTCAAGAAAACTGCTCGGGATGAAGGTCTGCGCGCGGTTGAGCGCCACGACGACAAGCGCGACGACGGCCGCTCCCTTGCACGCGCCGGCCAGCAGGCCGAACATACGGTCGAGCGCGCCGAGCGACACCATCGACAGGATCTTGCAGAACATGGCGCCGATCATCGAGCAGACGACGCACACGGCGAAAAAAATAAGCGCGACCGAGATGATCCGGCTCAGCGAAGGACTCAGAAACGTCAGATACGCGCTCAGGAAGCCGTCTACGACATCGGCGTATTGAATGCCGAGGTAGACGCCCGCCGCCAGACCGACGAGCGAAAAGAGCTCTTTAAAAAAGCCGCGGAACGCGCCCTTTACGGTAAAGTAAACCAGAACCAGCAGCATCGCCAGATCAAACTCGTTGACAAAACTCATAAGATTTCCTCACCTCATTCCGTCTATTTTTTCACCGATCGAAACGGTACTGCTCAAGCAGCAGGCTGAGTTTTTCATCAGCCTGCTGGAGTTTGCGCGCGAGGATGACCCAGCCCAGCGCCAGCAGCTCCTCCTGCTCGACGTGGGGGTCGGCGCGGAGTTTGAGCGGCACGGAGGAGTTGAAAAGTTCCTCGCAGAACTGCGCGAACGCTTCGGCCTGAGGATCGTCCAAGCCGAGCCCCAAGCGGTACTTCGTGTGCCCGAGCGTCACCGTCCTCCCCGATTCACGGGGCGATTCGTCCATCGCGCTTACCGCCTCTCAAGGTTTTCGGCGTCGGGGAAAAGCGCCCTGATTTTCTTGTAAACTTCCTCAAGCTGGCTTTCGACGACTTCTTTCTCCTTCTGAAGGTTCATCTTCTCGCGCTCAAGTTCCTCGATGACGCGGTCTTTCTCCTTCAAAGCGCGGATCTTTTCCAGCGCCCTTTCGTCAAGCTGCTTCTTGGTCTGCGCGAGTTCTTCCTGAAGGCGCACCGTCACTTGGGCGCTTTCGCTGAGACGGCCGGCGACGCGCTCGAGAAGTTTGTCAAAATCGGACAGGTTGACCATCGTAAATATCCTCCTTTTGGAAAAGTTCTTTGGATAGCGAGAAAGTCCCGCCGAAAAAATCGGCGGAGAACTTATCTCAGCTTGTAGCCTTTTTTCTCAAGTCCGTTTCTCAAGGCGCCGTGCTGCCCGTCTACCTCCGAGTCCTTGAGCGTGCGGTCGGCGAGGCGGTACGCCATCGAGAACGCCAGACTGCGGAACCCCTCGGGCACGCCCCTGCCCTCGTAGATGTCAAACAGGCGCACGGCGCTGAGCAGCGATCCGCCGGACTCGCGGATGTCGGCGACGACCGCGTCGGTGGGCACGTCCTTGGGCACGAGCATGGAGACATCGCGGTACACGGGCGGGTAGACGTTCGTCTTGGCGAACTTGGGCAGCGGACGGGCGGCCAGCGCCGACATGTCAAGCTCGAAAGCGTAGACGGGAGTTTCCAGATCGAGTTTCGACGCGATGTCGGCCTTGACGCGCGTGATGTAACCGGCGATTTCGCCGTCTTTGAGGATGTCCGCCGTCTGGCCGGCGTGTCCGAACGGGCGGGACGCCTGACGGAACGTCAGATGAACGCCGCAGCTTTGCGCGATGGCCTCCACGTCTCCCTTGACGGTCAGGAACGTGTCGGCGTGCTCGGGGTAGAGCGAGCGTTTTTCCTTGCCGGCGAACGAAACGCCGCAGACGCGGTCGATTTCCCGTATCCCGCCCTCGTTGGGCAGGAACACGTGCCCGCACTCAAACACGCGGACAGGTTCGCGCCAGCCGCCGTGCACAGCTTTGCTGATGCCGTTCAGCAACGCGGGCAGGATCGTGGGGCGCATGACGGACATGTCGGCGCTGATGGGGTTGGCCACGGCCAGACACGTGTCGGCCCCGGGGTAGCGTATCAGGGCGAGGCTGTCGGGGCTGACGAAGCTGAGCGTCACCGTCTCCGTGTACCCGCGGGCTATCGCCACGGAACGCACCAGCCGCTGGAGCGAGAGGACGGGACCCAGCGTGCCGCTGCGGTGCAGCGCGGGAATCGTAGGCTCGATCAGGTCGTAGCCGCGCAGACGGCCCACTTCCTCGATCAGATCCTCCTGAATCGAGATGTCGGTGCGGCGGGTGGGCACCTCGAACTCGGCCTTCTCGGCGTCGCCGCCTGTCTTCTTGATGCCGAGTCTGTCGAGGAACGCCGCGGACTCGTCCATGTCGGACCAGCCGATCACGGTGTGGAGCAGTTTCTTTGTGAGCGTGACGCGGGCGGGCGCGATCGTGCCGTTTTCCCTGTAGAGCGTTTTGCGGAACGCGCGCACGCCGCCCCATTCCTCCATCAGACGCAGGCAGTAGTAAGTCGCGTCCTCGGTCAGCAGCGGATCGACGCCGCGCGCGTAGCGGAACGACGCTTCGCTGGGAATGCCCAGACGGCGCGATGTCTTGCTGATGTAGGGGGCGGTGAAATTGGCGCTTTCAAGCAGCACGTGCTTGGTGTCGGCGGTGATCTCGGAGTTGAGACCGCCCATCACGCCGGCAAGGGCCACGCCGACGCCGCCGCTCGTGATAACCATGTCGCTTTCAAGCAGTTTGTGCGTCTTGCCGTCGAGCGTGACGATCTCCTCGCCGGGCCGGGCCGGGCGCACGCCGATGTTAGGCGCGGGCAGACTCTTGGCGTCAAAAGCGTGCATCGGCTGGCCGAGAGCGAGCATCGTGTAGTTGGTGGCGTCAACGATGTTGTTGATCGGGCGCATACCGGCCATGCACAGCTTCACGCCGGCCTGAAGCGGCGACGGCATGATCTTCACGCTGTCGGCCAGTCCGAGACGGTAGGCGCGGCAGCCTTCGCTCTCGAGCGTGATGCCCTCAAACGGCAGCGTCCATTCGCCGTCGTAGGCGGGCAGCGGGATGCGCGGCACGTGCAGTTTACACTCGGGGAACAGCGCGTGGATCTCTATGGCCGCGCCGAGAACGCTGAGCATGTCGCCCCGGTTGGGCGTGACGGACATGTCAAGCACGGTGTCGTCAAGGCCCAGCCACTTGGCCGCGTCGGCGCCGAGCGGAGCGTCCGGCGGCAGGATGAGGATGCCGTACACGTCGCTCAAGTCGGGCAGTCCCAGTTCGGCGGCCGAGGCCATCATGCCCTCGCTGAGGAACCCATCGCCGAAGTCGCGCACGCCCAGCTCGTCGCCCCCGATCGTGCTCGCCCCCGGCGCGAACCAGGGGATCACGTCGCCGACTTTGACGTTGGGCGCGGTGGTTAGACACACGCGATACTCGTCTCCGCCCAGATGCATCCGGCACACCTTGAGGCCGTCCTTCGTCGGGTGCCGCGACATCTCTATAATTTTGGCGATCCTCACGCCCTTGACGCCGGCGCAGGGGCGCGTCACGTCTTCGATCTCGTTGCCGGTCACTGTCAGCTTTTCGACGATCTCATCCAGAGAGACGGGCAGATCGATAAACTCTTTCAGCCAGTTGATAGAGAGCAGCATTATTCTTGCCTCCCCGAAAGCAGATAGGAAACGTCGCCGTCGAACAGCGCGCGAAGGTCGGTGAGACCGTACTTGAGCATAGCGATGCGGTCTATCCCCATGCCCCAGGCGAACCCCGTGTACTTTTCCGGGTCGATGCCCCCGTAGCGCAGCACGTTGGGGTGCACGATGCCCATGCCGCCGATCTCGAGCCAGCCGGTGCCCTTGCAGATCTGGCAGTGAGGGTCGGTTCCGGAGCACTTGAAACACTCGATGTCCACTTCGAGCGACGGCTCGGTGAACGGGAAATAACTCGCGCGGTAGCGCGCTTTGAGTTTCTTGCCGAAGATGCCCTCCATCATCGCCTCAAGGCAGCCCTTCAGGTCTCCCACGGAGATGTCCTTATCGACGATGAGCCCTTCGACCTGGTGGAACATGGGGGAATGTGTCGGGTCGTTGTCGCGGCGGTAGACGCGCCCCGGGCAGGCGATGCGGAGCGGCGCGCCCATTTCGAGCATGGAGTGCACCTGCATTCCCGACGTATGAGTGCGCAGCAGCCTGCCGTCGCCGAAGTAGAACGTGTCCTGCATGTCGCGGGCGGGATGGTGCGGCGGAATGTTCAGAGCCTCAAAGTTGTAGAAGTCGGTCTCCACCTCGGGCCCTTGCACCGTGACGAAACCGAGCCCCTCTAGCACCTCAAGCACGTCCATCATCACCTGCATGACGGGATGAATCCCGCCAAGGGGCCTGCCGCATGAAGGCTGCGTCACATCGACGCGGTCGCGCATCTCCGCCTCGGTCAGCTTTCTCCTCTCGCACTCCTCGATGGCGCGCTCGAGTTTTTCCGTAAGCTCGGCCTTGGCCGCGTTGATGATCTTGCCGTAGTAGGGGCGCTGCCCCGACGAAAGTCCGCCGAGCATTCTCTGCAGGCCCGTCATCGCGCCTTTCTTGCCGAACACCGCGACGCGGCATTCGTTGAGCGACTCCGGCGTCGCCTGCCCGGCGACGGCATTGTCAACCATGGCGCGGATCTTCTCGATCTCAAGAGCAATTTCGCTGCTCATCGGATTATTCCTCCAATCACGTTCGAGCCGATTTCGCGGATATTTATGACGCGGACTTGTCACGGCGCGAAAATCCCGCCAAGACCGGCTTTGCGGAACACAAGGGCTCCCGTCACCCTGT
Organism: uncultured Synergistaceae bacterium; assembly: GCA_964604125.1. Lineage (GTDB taxonomy): Bacteria > Synergistota > Synergistia > Synergistales > Dethiosulfovibrionaceae > Pyramidobacter. Next base: position 2,777 of record CAZRXR010000041.1, on the reverse strand, counting down.
GACGGGAGCCCTTCGCTGCGTTCGCCTCACAGGTTGAGATGGGGCGCCGGCAAAACGCGACGGACGCCGCGCGCGGCGCGGACGAACATTTCAGGCCGCGTTTTTTCCGTTGCCTCCAGAGCGTTGTTTCACTTCCGCGCGACGGAAATTTAACAGCGCCTCCCGAAGTCTGTCCAACCTTTACTTGGAAGCGGCCGCCTTCGCCTTCTCGGCGATGCTGCGGAACGCCGCCATGTCGTTGACGGCCAGATCGGCGAGCATCTTGCGGTTGATCTCGACGCCGGATTTCTTGAGCCCGTTCATGAAGAAGCTGTAGGACATGCCCTCCATGCGGGCGGCGGCGTTGATACGCGAGATCCACAGACGGCGGAAATCTCTCTTTTTGCGGCGGCGATCCTTGAACATGCTGCTGAGAGCATGGAGATACGCTTCGCGGGCGCGGCGGTAATTGTTTTTCTTACGGCCGAAGAAGCCCTTGGTGATCGAAAAAAGTTTCTTGTATTTTCTGTCGCTGGAAGTTGCTGATCTAACGCGCATTTTGCTTTCACCTCGGTAATGATAGAACTTATTTGTAGGGCATCATCAGGCGCAGCATTTCTTCCTGCCCGCCGGCAAGATGGCCGTCCTGGCGCAGGCGGCGGTGGCGCTTCGCGTCCTTCGTGCTCAGAAGGTGGCGGCGTCCGTTCTTTTGGTACTTGATCTTGCCGCTGCCCGTGTAGGAGAAGCGCTTTTTCGCGCCCGAATGAGTCTTCGCTTTCCAGACCATGCTGATAACCTCCGTAAATATGTCAGTTTCTATTCTTTGCTGTCGCTTTTAGCGGAATTCCCGCTCAGCGGAACAAACATCGCCCGCATATACCGGCCTTCCATGCGCGGCTGCTCGTCCATTCTGCCGGACGACGCGCAGTCGGCCGCCACTCTGTCGATGACCTCGCGGCCCTTGTCCAGAAACGCCATTTCTCTGCCGCGGAAGAAAATCGACACTTTTACGCGATGGCCGCTCTCGAGGAACTTGACAATGGCTTTCGTCTTAAAGTCGTAATCGTGTTCGTCGATCTTCGGGCGCATCTTGATCTCCTTGAGCGCCTGAACCTTCTGCTTCTTACGCGCGTCCTTGTCGCGTTTCTGCTGCTGATAGCGATACTTGCCGAAATCGAGGATGCGGCACACCGGCGGCTTCCCGTCGGGCGCGACCTCCACCAGGTCAAGTTCGCGTTCTTCCGCCGCTGCGATCCCTTCAGCCGGAGACATCACACCGAGTTTCGTGCCGTCGTTGTCGATGACGAGCACTTGCGCCGCCGTGATCTCATCGTTCACTCGCGGCTCGTCGGGCTGTTTTCTAGCTATGTCAGTCACCTCCAGAGTTTTTTCGCGAAAAAAAATGAGGAAAGGCCCCGGCCTCTCCTCACGCTTCTTTCCGCTTTCGGTCACATACTACGACGGAACGCGCATGACCCGTCAGCTGCCCGCGGGCGCCGACCGGGCGAGAGGAGAACCTCTGCTTCTCAATCGCTTTCGCGAGTATAGCACGCGCGAATTGTTTTTGCAAGCGCCAACCGGCGTTCGAGCGCGAAAAAACGCCCGCGAACCCGGCGTTCGGCCGTCCGAACGGGTTCGCGGGCGATCTTTATCAATCTGTCAGGAGTTTGTCAGTTTGTTCGCCGGGCGTCTTTTTTTGCGCGCGCGGCGGATTTTGAAAGAAAGTTCTCCGTCGCGCAAAACCCCCGACACGATGGTTCCCTCGGGAACGTCGCCCGACAGCAGCAGATCGGACAGAGGATCCTCGATTCGCGTCTGGATCAGGCGGCGGAGGGGGCGGGCCCCCTGGTTCTGAAGCGCGGCCTCGGAGAGCAGCAAGCCCCGCGCCGGCTTTTCGAGCGACAGGGTGATGCCGTGCTCGTCGAGGCGGCTTTTCAAGTCGCCCAGCATGATGTCGAAGACCTGATCGAGTTCCTCGGCGGTCAGCTGGTGGAACACGAGCTGCGCGTCTACGCGGTTGAGGAATTCGGGCCTGAAAAACTGTTTCACGGCCGCCAGAACGGCGTCGGCCTGTTTGCGGCGCTCCGTCTCCGCGGACGCCGAAAAGCCCAGTCCCGACTTGTTCAATTCGCGCACGCCAAGGTTGCTGGTCATGACGACGACGGTGTTCCTGAAGTCAACGCCGCGCCCGTGCGAGTCGGTGAGGCGTCCCTCGTCGAGGATCTGCAGAAGCAGGTTGAACACTTCGGGGTGCGCCTTCTCGATCTCGTCAAAGAGCACAACCGACCACGGGTGCCTGCGCACCGCCTCGGTCAGTCTCCCCTCCTCGTCGAAGCCGACATAGCCCGGAGGCGCGCCGATGAGTTTCGCCGTCTCGTGGCGCTCCATGTACTCGCTCATGTCGAACGTGAGCAGAGACTTCTCGCTGCCGAACATGACGCGCGCGAGCACGCGGGCCAGTTCGGTTTTGCCGACGCCGCTCGGTCCGAGGAACAGGAAACTGCCCACGGGCCTGCGCGGATCCTTCAGGCCGCTGCGCGACCTGCGCACCGCGCGGCAGAGAGCGGACACGGCCTCGTCCTGGCCGATAAGACGGCGGTGGATCTCGTCCTCGAGGCGCAGCAGACGCTGCGCCTCGCGCTCGGTGAGCGTCTTGACGGGAATGCCGCTCCACTCGGAAAGCACGTCGGCGATGTTCTCCTCATCGACGGTAAGCCCCTCGGGGATGGACTGCCCGTCAAGGTCGAGCCGCACGCGCGCGCCGGCCTCGTCGATGAGGTCGATGGCCTTGTCGGGCA
>CAZRXR010000040.1:0-17752 GCA_964604125.1 uncultured Synergistaceae bacterium | reverse complement strand
TTTTTTTTGTGAGCGCGGGCGAAACCGGCGTCCCGTCCCGGGTTCACGTCGAGTTTTTGAGCGCCTTCCAGCGCTCGTTGAGTTCGACGCCGATTTTCAGGTACTCCCGCTCCCTGCGCTGGTGCTCGAGCAGATCCTTTTCGTAGCCGTCCTTCCAGTAACGGGAGCGCCTGTCCCTCTGCGCGGCGGAGATGGAGCCGCACAGCGCGATGAAAAAGTCCATGGCCTCCTCCAGTTTCCGCAGGTACGGGCGCATGGTCACGAAGAACGCGCCGAGCGGCTCGGAGGCGTCGAGTTTAAGTTCGCGCACCTCGTCGAGCATCGCGCGCACGCGCGTCTTCAAGCCGGCGACGGTTGTCGCGGCGGCGTCGGGGGCCGTCTTGCGGAATCCCAGAGCCTTGACGAACGAGAACTTGAACACGCTGTTCTGCGCGGCGATGTAGCGGCGGACGATGTCGCTCGCGTCTCTGCTGAAGCGGAGCGCGCTGTCGGGCGTGAGGTCGAAAGCCATGTCTACTTTCCGCCTTCCGCCATCGCGCGCACGGCCCGTTTCAGTCTGGCGTCGAGCGCCGCGCGGGCCTTTTCCGCCGCTGGCGACAGGCGCGGGCTGCGCTCGGGCATGGCGAGGAGTTCGTCTTTAAGGGCGCGCGCCTCGCGCTCCAGCGTATCGGCGACGGCGGCGAGCGAGTCGTCGCGCTCCGAGGCCGCGAACGACCGCGCCGCCGCGCACAGTCCCCGCGAGACCGCGAGCGTGTTGAGCACGTCGGCGGCGAGAGTTTTTTCGAGGCCCGAGACGCTCTTTCGCAGGCCGCGCCCGGGACGCCCGGCGAGGTAGGGATAGAGCGCGAAAGCGCCGCAGAGCAGCAGGGCCACCGAGATCAGAAACCTTTTGGTTCTGGTGTCGAACAGTCTTTTCAACGTGATCACTCCTTTGCGTCACGAACGATTATAGCACGGGAACGGGGCTTTCCGGCGGCGCGGGCGGCTCCCCGGGCGAGACGGACGGCGGCGTCTGACGCGCCGCGCGTGCGCGCGTTCCGCCGGGCCTTTCGGGGGGCGCTACAGGCGGAAGTCGGCGATCACGGGCGTGTGGTCGGACGGCTTTTCCCAGCCGCGCGGCTCCGTGTCGATACGGCAGTCCTCGCACAGGGCCGCGAGGGGCGGCGTGGCGAGCATATGATCGACGCGCCAGCCGATGCCGCGCGCGAGAGCGTTTTTGACGCGGTAGTCGTAGAACGAGTAAAGCCGCTCGTCCGGGCGCTTTTGGCGCAGCAGATCGGTGAGGCGGGGCGCGCACAGGGCCGCGTACAGCTCGCGGAGATCCGGCGCGAAGCATACGTGATCCTTTTTGTCTTTGGGGTTGGTCACGTCGATCTCGGCCGGCGCGACGTTGAGATCTCCCAGCCACAGAAGCGGCCCGTCGGCGCGCGCGTTCGCGAACGCGGCGGCGCGGCGCAGGAAGGCTTTCTTGGCCGCGTAGTCGGAGTGCGCGATGTTCTTGCCCTGCGGCACGTAGGTGTCAAGCACCCACAACGAACCGAAGCGCGCCGCGATGGCGCGCGTGTCCCACCGGGGTTCAAGGCCGTCGTCAAAGCCGTGGACGATCTCGTCCGGCTCGCGCGCGCACAGGATCGCGACGCCGTTATAGGACTTCTCGCCGCGGAAAAAAGCCTTGTAGCCCAGCTTTTCCACGGCCTCCTGCGGAAAGTCCTCGTCGCGCGCCTTGGTCTCCTGCAGCGCGAGGATGTCAACGCCCGCGCCGGGGAGCCAGCGTTCAAGCACGTGCAGCCGGCCGCGGATCGAGTTGACGTTGAACGTGGCGATTCTCATGTCCGCTCCTGCGCGCGCGTCCGGCGGTACTCGCCCAGATCCACGCGGCCCTTGACGGGACGCCCCTCGATGAAGCTGACGATGTTGTCGAGGGCGCTTTCGGCCGCCTCGGCCTTCGCGAGGGAGCTGTAGAAGGAGTTGTGCGCCGATCCCACGACGTTGGGCAGCGCGAGCAGGGGGTCGCCTCCGGCGGGGTAGGCCCCGCGCTCTTTCCACCACACGTCGATCCCCGCGAAGAACGACGGGTGCGCGCGCAGACGGCACTCCAGCGCGTCGCGGTCGATAAGTTCGGCCCGCGCGACGTTGATGAGGACGGCGTTTTCCTTCATCAGCGCCAGCCTCTTTTCGCCAAACAGCCCGCGCGTCGCGCCGGTGAGCGGGAGCGAAAGCAGCGCGATGTCGGCGCCGGGCAGCGCCTCGTCGATGTCGGCCATGGCCCAGCCGCGCGAGAGCACGTCGTGCGCGGGGGCCGTTCTTCCCACGGCCTCGACCCGCGAGCCGAGCGCGGAAAAGAGCGCGCCCGCCCGGCGGCCGATGCCGCCCCAGCCCACGATCAGCACGCGGCACTGCGATAAAAGGCGCGTCGGGTAGCCAAGTGTGTCGAAGACGCCGCGACCGAGCGCCTCCGTCTGCGGTCTCAGCATCCGCGTGCAGCACAGCGCCATCGCGAGGGCGTGCTCGGCGATGCCGCGCGCCCAGCCGCCCGGGTTGCAGAACAGCTTGATGTCTCCGGGCAGGAGCGAAAAGTCGGCCTGATCCACGCCGGCGGACAAGGTCTGCACCATCTCGAGGCCGCCGAGCAGCCCCATCTCCTCGGGCGACAGCTCGGCCGTCAGCATGGCCGCCTGCATGATGTCGGAGCGCTTGATCGCTTCGAGGCGATCCTCGCGCGGCATGTCCTCGAGCCAGACGATCTCGTGCCCCGCCAGCTTGCTTTCCACGAGGCCGCGCAACGATTTCTTGATCTTCGCCGCGACGCAGATGACTTTTTTCATTCGGAAAAATTGCTCCTTTCCTTTTGAGCGCCGGTTGGACTATAATAAACGAACACGCCGGACGCGCGGCGCCGGCGCGGTTCAATTATACCCGAAACAGGGGTGAAAGAGATGATCCGGCCGGAATTTTTCGAGAGAAAAGATCTCACGCTGACGCAGAGGAGTTTTTTGGAGTTCCTGAAGGCGTTCGCCTACACGCTGGAGTGCGCCGCGTCGGCGTTCGAGCGCGACGAGCCGTCGAACGCGCTGCAGACGGCGCACAGGGCCGACGTCATCGACGAGCTCGCGCAGAACGCCTTGGCGAACTTTGCCCACCGCGCGGGCGAGGACGCGCGTCTCTTTTTCGAGACGCTGTATCTGGCGCGCGCCTCCGCCGCCGCGCTGCGCCGCCTCTGCACGACGGGCGCGCGGCCGTTCGAGGGGCTTGGCGAAAGCCGCGTCTTTCTCGGCTCGCTGTGCCGCTGCGCCTACGACGCGATCGACTGGTCGCACGCCCGCCAGCTGCTTGGCCCCAGACACCGGGGCGCGCGCGAGGAGGATCTCGAGATCACGCTGAACGAACTGCCCGCCACGATGGCCGCCGAGCGCAGGCTGGAGCGCGCGCAGTCGCTCATCGACTTTCACGACGCGCTGCTGGCGGCCGCCGAAACGTTCGAGCTTGTGCGCGAGATCGAGCGCCTCGGCGGACTGCTGTTTCCCGTCGGCGACGAGAAATACTGGCGCAAGGGATAAGCGCCCGAAAGCGCGCGAAAAATATGGACACAGACAGATTCGGAACGACAGGGGAGGAACACAGAACGCCATGCGGCTGAAAATAGTGGAGTTTCCCGATCCCGTGCTGAGGAGAAAGACGGCGCCCGTGACCGTCTTCGACGCCGATCTCAAGACGTTCGTAGACGAGATGACCATCGTCATGAAGGACGACGACGGCGTCGGCATCGCGGCGCCTCAGGTGGGCGTGTCGAAAAAAATCGCCGTCGTGTGCGTTGACGGCACGCGCTACGTCCTCGTCAACCCGCGCGTCGCGCTCGAGGAGGGCGAGCAGGACGGCGAGGAGGGCTGCCTGAGTTTTCCGGGCATCTTCGGCGAGATCAGGCGCGCCTCCCACGTCGTCGTGGAGTGCCAGGACGAGACGGGCGCGCGGAGGACATACGACGCGGAAGGCTTTACGGCGCGGGCGTTTCTGCACGAGATAGAGCACCTCGAGGGGAAACTGCTCATCGACCATTTCTCCCCCATCAAGCGCGAGATGATCCGCATGAAACTGAAGAAAGGACGCCAATGAACGCGAATATCTGGTTTTTCGGCACGGGGAGGTTCGCCGCCCGCTGCCTTGAGGAAATAGCCGCGGCGTACCGCCCGTCGCTCGTCGTCACGGTTCCGCCGGGCCTGTCGGGGCGCGGCCTCAAAAGCGCGCCGTCCCCCGTCGAGAACGTCTCTCTCAAACTGGGGCTTCCGCTGCGCAGATCGGCTTCCGTCAGACGCGACGGGGAACTGCTCGCGCTGCGCGCCGAAAGCGCGCCCGACCTGATCCTCGTCATCGACTTCGGCCAGATGATCGCCGAGCCGTGGCTGTCCGGCCCCCGGCTCGGCTGTCTCAACATCCACCCGTCGCCGCTGCCGCTCTACCGCGGCGCCGCCCCGGTGCAGCGCGCCGTGATAGACGGCCGCGATCGCACGGGCGTGACGCTGTTCCGTCTCGTCGCGGCCATGGACGCCGGCCCCGTCTGGCTTCAAGCCGAAACGCCCATCGGCGCGAACGAGACGGCCGGAGAAGTGTTCGAGCGCCTCGCCGTCGTCGGCAGCGCGCTGTTTGTCAAAAACGCCGAATCATTGTTTGACGGGACGGCCGTCTTCATTCCGCAGGACGATACGCGCGCGACTTTCGCCGCCAAGATCGACAAGGCCGAGGCGCGCCTCGACCCGTCCCGGCCGGCGAGCGCGCTGCACAACCTCGCCCGCGGCCTCCAGCCGGCCCCGGGCGCCTACTTTGTGTTCCGCGGCAGGCGCGTCAAGGCGATCTCCACGCTGTGCCGCGAAGAAGACATCGGCGCCCCCGGAACGCTGCGCGAGCGCGCCGGCGCCGTGTTGCTGGCCTGCGGGCGGGGCTGTCTCGAGCTGAAGACCGTCCAGCCCGAGGGCAAAAAGCCCATGGACGCCGCCGCGTGGGTCAAGGGTCTGCGTCTGTCAGGCGGCGAGCGCGTCGATTGACCGCGCGGGGGCGCGTCGCTTTCGCCGCTCCCGCCCGCCGACGGGAAAATCACGAAAAAAAAGAGCGGCTGCCGTCTCCGCGCGGCAGCCGCTCTTTTTTTGGCCGGACGAACGAAAAGGAAAGAAAAATCACGGAGCCGTGGTTCGCGCGACGGACTTGGGAACGCGGACGCGCGCCGTGACCAGATCGTTGACGACCTGACTGATCTGGGCGTCGCAGGCGGCGCCGAGCAGACGGTAGGCGTCCGAAAAATTCAGCTTCAGCCGTCGCATAAGATAACCGACGGCGTCGGACGCCGCGATTTTGATCCCTTCTTCCGCCGTCGCGGCGGAGGCGATGAAATACAGCCCCTCGGCTGTCTCGATCACGGGGCGCTCCACCGGCCGGTCGCGGCGCACGGTGGTTCTGAGGAGGACGCGCCCCGCCGTCTCGATCCCCGTCCCGCTCAGCTCGCCGTCGCCCATGCAGGCGTGCAGGTCTCCGATCGCCAGCCCGGCGCCGGGGACGGACACGGGAAGGTAGAGTTTGGAGCCGACTTTCAGCAGTTTCGTGTCCATGTTCGAGCCGTGATCGCCGGGCACCTCGCAGCTTACGTCCATGCCCGGCCCGGGGGCCACTCCGCACACGCCGATCATCGGGGAAAGGGGCAGCCGGATCGTGTCGGTGAGATATGCGAAACCGTCTCTGATAGGGACGATCTTGCTCTCGGGCTTCCCGGCGCGCTCGCCCAGCACGCCGAGGCCCTTGAACGTGACCATCAGCCCCCGTGGGGCGAGGCGGATGTCCAGCACCTCCACGCACAGCGTGTCCCCGGGCCGCGCGCCCCTGACTTCGATAGGCCCGACGGAACAGTCCACGACGGATCCGTCGATGTCGGGCCGGAGCACGCTTTCGTCGGCGATCTGACCGCGGTAGCAGTCGTCAGTCTCCACCCAGAAAGTTTCGCCGTCCTCGACGGTGTAGTTGAAAGGCGTGTCCGCGTTAAAGCTGAGTATGACCTTGTCCTTGGGGATAACGCGCATATTTCTCATCTCCTCGCAGTTTGCCGCGTCGGCGGCGCGCCCCGCTCGCGCCGCCGCCACCGGGGGCTTTCGGCACGCGGCGGCCCTTTCAGCCGCCGCCTCCGGGATCGCCCCCGGCGGCTTTTTCCGCCCGCGCCGGCGGCTCGGCTTTCCGCGCGCGCGGCGGCCGCCATCTCGGGCGCGCGCCGCGCCGGAAAGAAAAAATCTTGCCGCGCTTTTATCGAAGGCGCGGCTTTCATTATGATTTTTTCATAATATCGCGTCTTCCGGGTATTGTAACACTCCGCGTCTTTTTCCCGCAAGGTAGGAAAAGACGGGGGCTAAATCCCCCGCGGCCCGAAAAGACGCTTCCGGGCCGTCCGCGCGATTTTTCCCGTCTTTCACGCGGCGTCCCCCGGGGCTTTTCACGGCGGGGAGCGCGCCGCGCCTCTTGGGAGCGGCGATTTTCTCGCGGAAACGGACGACGCCGTGAGCGCGCTAAAAATTCTACAATTCTGAATAATTAAAAAACAAATTGTCGACATTGTTGGAAGATAGATGAAAACTGAAAGGACTCCCCGAAGGAACATAAAGCAAGTATGATCAATGTTTTTCGTCCCTCTGGCGTAATTTAAAAATAACGCTAGAATAGATTCGGGCCGGGGAAAGAGCGCGCTTTCCGCCGCGGGAGCCGTTTCAGCGACGCCCGGTTTTCGTAAGATTGTCGGAAAAAACGGGTCGGCAAAATCCGTTTTTCCGTTTAAAAGTTCGTGAGACACACAATCCAGCGCGGTTTCCCCGCGGCCGTCCTTTTTGAGAAAAGAAGTTACAGTAAGACCCGGCGTGACGCGGAACGGGCGCGGGCGCGGCGCGTTTCCAACCGAGACGCCCGGCGGGGAATAATTTTTAATTTTTTCTGTCCGCGGCGCGCGGACGGCGAGGAGGTGAACGGGGTGGCTTTCAGCGTATCGCGGATCGGAGAGCTGACGCGGCGCTACGACTGGCCCAAGGCCGTCGCCGTGACGGGCGCTCTCGGCTCGGGCAAGACGGAGTGGGTGCTCAATCTGGCGCTCGGACTTCAGGCGGCGGGCGAGCGGGTGACCATCGCCGACGCCGACATCATCAACCCGTATTTCTGTATCCGGCAGGTCGTGGACGCGCTCGAGGAGAAGGGCTTCAAGGTGCTCACGGCTCCCGGGCAGGCCAAGTGGGCCGACATGCCCGTCGTGAGCGCCGAGGTGGACTGGGCGCTTTCTTCGCCGGGCAGGCTGATGCTCGACATCGGCGGCGACGCGGAGGGGGCGCTGGCGCTCAAGCAGTTCCAGAAGCGCATCGTCAAGGCGGGCTATCTGCTTATCCTCGTTGTCAACGCCTACCGCCCGCAGACGATGTCGGTGGACAAGATCGACCTGATGCGCCGCCGCATGGAGGAGATCTGCGGGCTTAAAGTGGGCGCGCTCGTCAGCAACTCGCACCTGATGCACGAGACGACGCCCGAGGTGGTGCGCGACGGTTACAGGCTCGTCCGCGAAGCGGCCGATCGCATGGGTCTGCCGCTTCTGTACGCGGGCGCGCCGTCCGCCGTCTACGACGAAACGGCGCGGCTCATGAAGGACGAGCCGGTTCCCGTGTGGCCACTTTCGCGCTACATGCTCCTTCCGTGGGAGCCGGGCGCGGTGTGGGCCACGGGGATCCCCGCCAAGCACCACGCGCGCCGCGTCCTCGGGCGGGACGCCTTTGTGAAATTGAGCGGGAAGGAAACGGCCGGCCGTTGAAAAAGTTTTTTTTAAAAAATATTTCGCACTCGGCGAGAAGGGGGTTCCTGTGGAATGGCGAAGGGGAGAATCACGGTCTCTGAGGAGTACTGCAAGAGCTGCGGGCTGTGCGTCGAAGCCTGCCCGAAGAAGGTGCTGCGTATCTCGGATCATCTCAACAACAAGGGCTACCGCCCCGTTGAGCAGTACAAGGAAGGCTGCGTCGGCTGCGCCATGTGCGCGATGACCTGCCCCGACGCGGTAATCGAAGTCTACCGCGAGACGGTGTGACCGGAGGAGGAGTCCAAAAATGGCAAAAGTCCTTATGAAGGGCGCCGAAGCCCTCGCGCAGGCGGCGATCAGCGGCGGGTGCCGTTATTTCTTCGGGTATCCCATCACTCCCCAGAACGAGGTGCCGGAGTACATGGCGGCGCACCTTCCCGAGGTCGGCGGCGTGTATGTGCAGGGCGAGAGCGAAGTGGCCTCGATCAACATGGTGCTGGGGGCCGCCTCCGCCGGCGCGCAGGTCATGACCTCGTCGTCAAGCCCCGGGATCTCGCTGATGTCGGAGGGGCTGAGCTATCTGGCCGGCAACGGATACCCCGCCGTGATCCTCAACGTGATGCGCGGCGGCCCTGGACTGGGCGGCATCCTTCCCGCGCAGGGCGACTACAATCAGGCGGTGCACGGCGGCGGCAACGGCGACTATCACCTGATGGTGCTTGCGCCCAGCGACCTGCAGGAGGCCGTTGACCTCATTCAGAAAGCGTGGGACTACGCCTTTAAATACATGAACCCCGTCATGATCATCGCCGACGGCTTCATGGGACAGATGATGGAGCCTGTCGAGATCAAGGAGCGCACGGCCGACAAGGGCGACTGGCGGAAGTGGGCCGTGGGCTGCTACCGCGAGCGCGGCAACAAGCGCACGATGTTCCACAGCCTCTTTTTGGCCGCCGATACCCTCGAGGAGCACAACAAGCTTCTGATGAAGAAGTACGCCGAGATGCAGAAGGAAGCCATGGCCGAAAAGTATATGCTCGACGACGCCGAGGTCGTCATCAGCGCGTTCGGGACGACGGCCCGCATCGCTAAGACGGCCATCATGCACCTGCGCGCCGAAGGCTACAAGGTCGGTCTCATCCGCCCCATCACCGTGTACCCGTTCCCCGTCGCCGATTTCAAGAGCCTGCCCGCCTCGACGCGCCGCATCCTCGACGTGGAGATGAACTGGGGCCAGATGCTCAAAGACGTGAAGCTGGCGACGGAGTGCAAGTACCCCGTTACGTTCTACGGACGCTGCGGCGGTTTCGCTCCCTCGGTCGAGGAGATCGCGGACGAAGTCCGTAAGCTGTTTGCATAGGAGGGGAAAGGAATGTCTGAAGTCAAAGTCTACTCAAGGCCCGCCGCCTGGATGAAGGGCGTTCACACCCACTACTGCCCTGGCTGCGGACACGGCATCGCCCACCGCATGATCTGCGAGGCTATCGACGAACTGGACATCCAGGCCGACGCGATCACGATGGCGCCCGTGGGCTGCGCCGCGATGTTCTACAACTATCTCGACATCGACTGCATCGAGTGCGCGCACGGGCGCGCCCCCGCCACGGCGACGGGCATCAAGCGCGTGCGTCCCGACAAGATCGTCTTCACGTATCAGGGCGACGGCGATCTGGCCTCCATCGGCATGGCCGAGATCGTGCACGCGGCCAACCGCGGCGAGAAGATCAGCGTGTTCTTCATCAACAACGCCATCTACGGCATGACCGGCGGGCAGATGGCCCCCACCACGCTGGTCGGGCAGAAAGCCACCACCTGCCCGCTGGGCCGCGACCCCGAGCTGACGGGCATGCCCATCCGTATGTGCGAGCTGCTGGCCTCGCTGGCCACGCCCGCCTACATCGAGCGCGTGTCGCTGGCAAGGCCCTATCAGGCCAAGGCCAAGAAGGCCATCAAAAAAGCTTTCCAGACGCAGATCGACAAGAAGGGCTTCAGCTTTATCGAGATCCTTTCCACGTGTCCGACGAACTGGGGCCTGTCGCCGATAGAAGCGTTCGACTGGCAGGTCAGGAACATGATCCCCTATTATCCTCTCGGCGTGTTCAAGGATTTTGAATAGGAGGGACAACCATGGCATTCTATAAAGAACTGATCGCCGCCGGATTCGGCGGACAGGGCGTGATGATGCTGGGCCAGCTTGTCGCCTACGCCGGGATGGAGGAGGGGCGCCACGTCTCGTGGATCCCTTCTTACGGGCCGGAGATGCGCGGCGGCACGGCCAACTGCAGCACGGTCGTCAGCGAGGAGCCTGTCGGCTCGCCCGTTATCAGCAAGTGCGACGTGTGCGTGGTGATGAATCATCCGTCGCTCGACAAGTTCAAGGACGCGCCCCGCGCCGGGGGCGTGCTGATCTACAACAGCGATCTGGTTGACTACCCCGACCACAGAACCGACATCAAGGTGATCCCCGTTCCCGCCGAAAAACTCGCGCGGGAGTGCGGCAGCTCCAAGGTGGCCAACATCATCCTGCTCGGCGTCGTCGTGGCGGCTTCGGGCATCGTCTCGCACGACGCGGCCAGACATGTGGTTGAGGAGAAACTGGGCAAGAAAAAGCCGCAGTTCCTTCCGATGAACCTCAAAGCCCTCGAAACGGGTTTTGAGATCGGCGACAAAGCCTAAAGATGGAGCGCGCCGTCAGCTCGAAGCGCGTGTACGAGGGCAGGATCCTCAGTCTGCGCGTTGACGAGGTGGAAGTCTCGCACAATGGACGCCACACCGTGCGCGAGGTCGTGGAACACGGCGCGGCCGCCGCGATTTTGGCGCGCGACGAACTCGGGCGGCTGCTGTTTGTGCGCCAGTTCCGCTACGCGCTGGACGGCGAACTGCTGGAGATCCCCGCGGGGCTTGTCGAAAAGGGAGAAACGCCCGAGGAGACCGCGAAACGCGAACTCCGCGAGGAGACGGGGTACCGCGCCGCGAAGTGGACGCGCCTTCCGCCGGTATGGTCGGCCCCCGGCTTTTCAAACGAGATGATCTTTCTGTTCTTCGCCGAAGGGCTGGAATGGGCGCCGCTTTCCCCCGACGACGACGAGTCGCTGTCGCTCGTCCGCCTGACCGACGGAGAAGCGCGCGCCATGCTCGACGGCCCGGGCGCGCTCGACGCCAAGACCATGGCCGCGTTGGCGTGGTATTTCGCGCGTTCGCGGACGCCGCGCGGTTAAAAATTGAAAAACGTGATATGATAGGATCGGCTCGCGCGAGCCGATCCTATTTTTTTGGCGAAAGGCGGGGAAAGCGCCCATGCCCGTATCGTTCGAGACTTCGCGCGCCGCGTTCGAGGACTACATCCTTCTCGAGCGCGGCCAGAGCGGGAACACGGCCGCGGCCTACAGACGCGGGCTTTCGCTGTGGAACCGCTACTGCGGCGAAGCGGGCCTCAACCCCCTCGACGTGACGCAGGAGGCGCTTTCGACGTTCATCGCCTCGCTGAAGGACGAGGGGCGCGCCGGGTCGTCGATCCAGCAGATCGCCGCGGCGCTTCGCAGCTGGGTGCGCTTTCGCGTGCTGAACGGCGAACTGCCGCCCGACACGTGGATCCCCGCGCTGCCCTCGAAAGCCAAGAAACTGCCCAAGATCCTCACCGAGGGCGAGATCCGGCGGCTTCTCGCCGCGTGTTCGGGCGAAAGCTACATCGACTGGCGCGACCGCGCCGCGCTCGAGACGCTGGCAAGCTGCGGCGTGCGCGCGAGCGAACTGTGCGGGATGAGGACTGGCTCGCTGAACCTTGACGACAAGACGATGATCGTGTTCGGCAAGGGCGAAAAGGAGCGGCTGATCCCGTTCGCCGGGGATCTCGAGAAACTCTTTCGGGCGTATCTCAAAAAGAGGCTGGAGTTCCTGAACGGCGACACGTCGGAGAAGGCGCTTTTTCTCACTTCGCGCCGCGAACCGTTAAGCCGCGTCGATCTGTGGAAGATTGTCCAGAAGCGGGGCGAGATGGCATCCATCCCCCGGGAGCGCCTTTTTCCCCACGTGCTGCGCCACTCGCTGGCCACGCACATGCTCAGACGCGGCATGGATCTGCGCACGCTTCAGGAGTTTCTCGGGCACAGCTCGATCGCCACGACCGAGAAGTACCTCCACTTCGACCTCGAACTGCGCGACGTGTACGACCGCGCCCACCCCCGCGCGTAGCGCGGGGCGCGCGAAAAAAACGAAAGCGAGTGATCCCCTTTGGATGCGCAAAAGTACGATGCGATGGAGTACGCGGCAACCGTCAAAACCGCGCTCGGCGCGGTCGCGGAGCGCGTTCCGTTCGTGCCGCGCGCGGCGCTCATCCTTGGATCGGGGCTGGGAAAGCTGGCCGAGGCCGTCTCGGCCCCGATCGTCATCCCCTACGCCGAGATCCCCGGATGGAAGCGCTCCACGGCCCCGGGGCACGCCGGGCGGCTTGTCTGCGGCACACTGGGCGGCGTGCCCGTCGTGGTCATGCAGGGCCGCCTGCACGGCTACGAGGGCTACACGCCGCGCGAGACCACGTTCCCCGTGCGCGTCTTCGGCGCGTGGGGCGTCGGAAACCTGATCGTGACCAACGCCTCGGGCGCCGTCAACTTCGACTACGCGGCCGGCGACGTGGCGCTGATACGTGACCACATCAACCTGACCGGGGCCAACCCGCTGACGGGGCCGAACGTCGGCGAATGGGGGCCGCGCTTTCCCGACATGACCGAGGCGTACAGCCGCCGGCTGATAGCCCTTGCCGAAAAAGCGGCCTCGGCGCTGGGCATCTCCGTGCGCGAGAGCGTTTACATGGGCCTGGCCGGGCCCTCATACGAGACGCCCGCCGAGATCCGCATGGCGCGCGCGCTGGGCGCCGACCTCGTGGGCATGTCCACCGTGCACGAGGTGATCGTCGCCGCGCACATGGGCATGAGCGTCTGCGGCATCTCCTGCGTGGCCAACCTCGCGGCCGGGATGCGCCCCGTGAAGCTGTCGGAGCGCGAGGTGCTCGAGGAGACGGCCCGGGCGGCGGGGAAGATCTCCGCGCTTGTCGAGGCTCTGCTGCGCCTGATAGCCGAGGACGGTTAAACGGTGTTCGCGCTGCTTTTCAGGCTCGCGCGCGTCGTTCTCGTGCCGCTGATCCTCTTTTCCTTGGCGCGCTCGCTGGCGCGGGATCTCTTGAACGCGAACGGCGCGGGGCGCGGGCGGGGGAGCGCGAAGAACGCCGGCGCGGGCGGCGGGCGGCGGGACGCGCGGCGGCCGACGGGCGGTTTCGCGGGCGCGCCGGCTTCGCCCTACGAGACGCTCGGCGTGCCGCCTGGAGCGAGCGACGACGAGGTGCGGGCGAGGTACCGCGAGCTGGTCTCAAAATACCATCCCGACAGGTTCGCCGGGATGAACGACGCCGACTTCACGCGGCTGGCGGCCGAAAAGTTCCAGCGCGTGCGGGCCGCCTACGAGGAGATCAGACGCCGGCGCGGGTTCTAGCGTTCGCGCGGGCCGCGCCGAAAGGACTTGCCAAAACGCCGCCCGATAGGGTACAATGTATGGCGGCGCGGAGGCGGATGTGGTCTGGTGGCCGCCCCGGGCTTCAAACCCGCGTGAGGGGCGATTCTGGTCGTCCTTGGTGTGTTCGATTCGCACACGTCTCCGCCAGTTGAAAGCAAAAGCGAAGCTCCGTGTCCGGAGCTTCGCTTTTTTTACGGGCCGTCCGGGCGGATCCTGCGGCGGGAACAGACCGCCGCCCGCGCGGCCGGGAAACGGGGGATCGCCGTGAGCGTGGAAACCGATATCTTTGTGCCGGGGGAAAAAGGCTACGTCGTGCTCGACATCGAGTCGCAGGGCTACGTGCGTTTCTGTCCCATCGAAATAGCCATGGCGCGTTTCAGCCCCGGCGGCGCGCTGCTCGACAGCTACAGCACGCTCGTGCGCCCGCGCGTGTCGCGCGTCTCGCGCGTGGTCACGGAACTGACCGGGATCACCTCGCGAATGCTGCTCGGCGCTCCGGCCCCGCAGGAGGTCATGGCGGGCGTGCGCGCGTTTCTCGGGTCAAGCGTCATCGTCGGCCACGACGTGGCGGCCAACGACATCCCCATCATCGACCATTTCTGCGAGCGGCTGTACCACGCCCGGCTGGACAACCTGTGCGTTGACACGCTCTACTGGGCGCAGACCCTCTTTCCCGGGCTGGGACACTACAACCTGAAGTATTTGGCCGAACATTTCGGCGTGAAGTCCGACACGTACCACCGCGCCCTCGACGATTGTCTGACGACATCCCGTCTTTACCAGCGACTGCTTGAAAGCGCTCTCCTTCTGGACGCGGACGGCCGGGAGAAGCTGCTTTTCGCGTTCGCGCACCGCCGCGACGCCGCCGAAAAAAAGAACGGCCCCGAGGCGGGAAGCACCGCCGGTCGCGCTCTCGACTACACGTCGCTGCCCGTCTACGACGCGCGGAAGACAGGTCTTCCCGCGCGGCTTGCCGCGCTCCACGTCCGCGCGCTGTCCGACGCCGGCGCCGAAGGCATCACGCTTGGCCTGAGCGGGGAGGCCCGGCAGACGGAGCGGTTCATCGCGGCCCACGCCGAGTGCGGCTGGGCCAAGCTGGGGAGAAACGTTTTTTGCGCGGAACGCCTCGCGCTTCCCGCGCTGGACAAGCTGGGGCGCGTGCTCCGCGGCGACGGCTTCGTCCTGTTCCGCGCCGAAAGCGCCGCCGCCGCGCGGATCCCGGACGCGCCGCCCGGGCTGCGTTTCGACCGGCTGCCCCCGTTCGAGGGGCGTCCCGGCGCGGGGTATGCCGTGCTCCGCGCGGAAGCGGTCTCGCGCGAGGGGGCCGCGCGGTGCGAACTGACGCTCGGCGCGCCGAACCACGACATCTCCGGTTTCGTCGAATCGCACCCGGAGTGCGGCTTTTCGATCTCGCCGTCGGGCGCTTACGCCGCCGATCTGATCTCGCCCGAGGCGCTCCGCGCCCTCAAAGACACGCTTGAGGAGCAGGGAGTCCGCCTCTGCCGCCCCGCCGGCGGACGCGCACGCCCTCGCGGCGGCAGGATCCGGCCCACCGCTCCCGCCCCGGTGGAGATCGCGCCAGAGGGCGACGGTTACGACGTGGTGTTCGTCGATGCGTCGCGCGGCGTGCCGGCCGATTGGCTGATCGCTCAGCCCGGCGTGCGCCGCGAAAACTTCTTCCGTTTCCACGCGGGCGCGGGCGCCGCGCCGCCCGAACAGATGCGGGAAAACCTCGCCCGCCTCGGCTGGCGCGCGGTTCTCCGAGCCGCGCGGCGCGGAGACGTTTGAGCGGCGGCGGATCGCGCCCGGCGGGACGGGATCGCGGGAACGGGCGGCGGACGCCCGCGCGTCCTTTAAAAACGCGCCGTTCCGAAAGGAAGGCGGAGACGCTTGTTCCGCGCTCCCCCGGGCGCGCACAGGCGTCGAGGAGCGTTTTTTCGCTCTCCGGCCCCGGCGGCCCGGTGGAAAATTTCCATCGCGCCCGCAAAGCCGCCGTGCCGCTTGGCGAAACAGCCGCGTTGTGCGCGCGGGGAATACGGGCGCGAGCGCCCGGGGCTGTCTTTCGCGCGCGACGGCTATACGGAAGGCGACCGTCCCGCCTCCCGCCGAACGGGCGTGTCGCGCCGTTTTGCCCGCCCGGACGGCGCGAATCCGGGACACGCTGTGAGCCGACCGAAAAACCGCCGCTGACCGCGTCGTTCGACGGTTTTCCCGACTGTGGCCGCGAATCGGTCTCGCGGCTTGCGAGGATAAACGTCCGCCGCCCTTGGCCGCGCGTCTGCGGAGTTTTCTATGTGACACAGGGAAATTTTTACGAAATTTTTTCACGTGCCCCTCGACGGGGCATTTCTCTCTTTTTTAAGCGCGCGCCTGGCGCCGTGCCGTAACCGTGTTTTGTCCGACGGAACTGCCGTCCTTCGGGAGTGAAGAACGTGTCCGGCCTCGCGGCGGGCGACGCGCTCCCGGCGGAAATAAAGGTTTCTTTCGCGCTTTTCCTCCGTGCCGGTTGCGCGGTCGCGCCTTTCGCGAGATGAGGGACGAAGCCGAGGATTTTATATTTAGTAAAGGGGAATTTTTAGGAATCGTCGCTCTCCCCGTTGAGCGCGCCGACGCCGTAAAAAATCCCCTTTCCGTCGCGAACGCGCGTCTCTTGGGCGCGCGTTCGCCTTTTCGCGGCCTCTGCGGAATAACGCGGGGCGGGCAATTCACGATCCGCGCGGTTGAATTTTGTGAAAAGCCTTCCCGTTCCGCGCGGCGGCGTGTTTTTTTAATTTGGTATAGGCAAATTTTTACGAATTTTTTCACGTGCTTTTCGGCGGGTATTTCTTTTTAAGCGCGCGCCGCGCGCTCTTTTTTTGTGGCCGCTGTCGCGCGGATGAAAAGCTGGCTTCGCGAACGGCGGTTCACGATTCGCGCGGTATAAAATGGCGCCGCGCCGCCGGGTTTAGCCGCGCCGCGCGTCGGCGGAAGGACACGCGAGACTTTTACCGCCCGACGTCCGCGGAAACGCGATCTTCACGCGCGGCCTTGCGGCGCTGAAAGTTTTATATTTGCTGAAAATAAATTGTATGGTACATTGACAGGACACACGCTCCGCGCGACGAACTTTCCGCTCCCGCGCGCCGACAAGGAGAAAACGGCGCGGGAGCGGTTTGAAAACGCGCAGTGGCCGCGAAAACGCTCAATATTCACAAAGGTGATATTTCGCCCGCCGAAACGGTTCGCCGGGCGGTCTTCCGCCATCGAAGCGCGCGTCTCTTGGAAGCGCGTTCGCCTTTTCGCGGCCTGTGCGGAATAACGCGGGGCTGAGCCGCGCCGCGCGGTGTGACCGGGCGGACGGTTTCGACGGCTCCGGCTCGTCGTTCGCGGCGGGCGCTCCCGTCTTTTTTCCCGACTTCCGCGCTCGGCGCTTTCACGTTGAATCGAGTCTCCGTTCAGCCCCGCGCGGAGTTGCTCCCGCGAAAAGAACGCGCGCCGCGCCGGAGAAAGACGATGGATCAAACGCGCGCCGGAGGAAACCGTCGCGAAAAAACTGCCGATCGGCGGCTGGCGCGTTGCGTAAAACGTCCGCCGCCGTTCTGAACCGCGCGGCGGCGTGGTTTTTTATTTGGGAAAGGCTAATTTTTACGAAACGCTCCAGGCGCCGTCTGGGCACGCGCCGCTCTCTTGCCTTAAAAGAGCGTGTCGTCCGCGTTTTTGAGGGCGAAAGCGCCGTCTTCGGGGGAGTCGGCGCGGGAGTTTTGCCGTCTGTCGTGGCGCTGAAGGCTGGCTGCGCGCGGCGGGCGGGCAATTCACGATCCGCGCGGTTGAATTTTGTGAAAAGCCTTCCCGTTCCGCGCGGCGTTGCTCCCTCCCCCGAAAGGAGCGCGCCGCGCCGGAGAAAGACTATGGATAAATCGCGCGCCGGAGGAAAACGTCGCGAAAAAACTGCCGGCGCGGCAGTCTCGCGCCCGCCGCGCCGGCTCTTTTTAAGGCAAACTCTCCTCTCCTCCGCGCGAGCGAAAAACTCGCGAAACGACCGCTTCTTCCGCTCCTTGGCGTTCGCGCTCCCGGGGCCGTTCGGCGGCTTTCCCGCGCCCGAACCGCCGGTCGCGCCGGTCTCGCGCGCGAAAAAACGCTCGCGCCCGAAACCCTTTCGCGCGCGAGGAAGGTTTTTGACTTGACAGGGACGGGGTGCGCGCGCTAAAATATCTCCTGTTCGATTTAACGGAGAGATGGCCGAGTGGCCGAAGGCGCACGCCTGCTAAGTGTGTATCCGGGTTCCGGATCGAGGGTTCGAATCCCTCTCTCTCCGCCATACGCGCGCCACTAGCTCAGCTGGATAGAGCGTCTGGCTACGGACCAGGAGGTCGTGGGTTCGAATCCTGCGTGGCGCGCCATCTTTTCACAAATCGAATATCGCGCGCCACTAGCTCAGCTGGATAGAGCGTCTGGCTACGGACCAGAAGGTCG
>CAZRXR010000039.1:4154-17957 GCA_964604125.1 uncultured Synergistaceae bacterium | reverse complement strand
TTTTGTCATCGCGGGCGCGTGTTCTGCCGCGCTTTTTTTCGCGCCGGGGCTTGGGAACATGCCCGCCGGGCGGTACACCGCGCCCGTCGCGTCCGATCCGGGACCGGCGCGCGTGGACGTTTCGCCGATGTTCACGGCGCGCTCACGGGGCTGATGCGGGCCAAGTCCGTCGCCGCGCTTGGCGTGCGGAGTATGCCGGCGGCGGCCTGCCCGATCGACTCGGTCTCGGCGGGGCTTTTCATGTTCCGCGCCGTCGGCGCGGCGGGTGCGGGCATCACGCGCTGTTCCAACGCCGCGGTCTCGTACCCGGCGGACGGTTGCTTTGAAAAGGGCAAGGGCGCGGCGGCGTTCGCCGCGCCGATGGGAATCGAGATGCCGACGGAGACGCCGCCGGCGCCGATGAACGTGCCGGGGCTTCCGGGGCGCGGGATCTGCCTGTCGCTTTTGGGGGCGGCGTTCGCGATGCTCTCGGGGGGCATCGCCGTCGGCACCCCCCTTGTGAACTACGGTTACGACCTCGGCGGCGACGCTCCCGCCCCGGACGCGATGGCGGCGCTCGCGGGCGCGTCGCCGGGGTTCTTTTTCCGATGCGGGAGCGAGGCCGCGAGACCGCGTTTTTGCCTCGGACGGAGGTGGGAGAGAATGATCGATAACGGGCGCGCTCCGGCCGGGATCATCGTGCGCGGCGCGCGGGTGCACAACTTGAAAAACGTGGACGTGGACATTCCGTTGAACTGCGTCGTGGCCGTCGCGGGCGTTTCCGGCTCGGGGAAGTCGTCGCTGGCGCTTGGCGTGCTCTACGCGGAGGGATCGCGGCGCTACCTGGAGGCGCTTTCCGCGTACACGCGGCGCAGGCTGACGCAGGCGCCGCGCGCCTCGGTTGACGAGGTGCTCCACGTGCCGGCGGCGCTGGCGCTGCGACAGCGGCCCGGCGTGCCCGGCATCCGCAGCACGTTCGGCACGGGGACGGAACTCCTCAACGGACTGAGGCTGATGTTCTCGCGGCTGGCGAGCCACCGCTGCCCCAACGGACACTTCCTGCCGCCGTCGCTGAACGTGGCCGCCGGGCGCGAGCTGGTCTGCCCCGTGTGCGGCGCGCGCTTTTTCGGGCCGGGCGCCGAAGACTTGGCGTTCAACGGCCGGGGCGCGTGCCGATCGTGCGACGGTACGGGCGTGGTGCGCCGCGTGGACGAGTCAAAGCTCGTGCCAGACGAGTCGCTCTCCATAGACGAGGGCGCCGTCGCCCCGTGGAACTCGCTGATGTGGTCGCTGATGACCGAGGTGTGCCGCGCGATGGGCGTGCGCACAGACGTGCCGTTCCGCGATCTCACGCCGCGCGAGCGCGACATCGTCTTCCGCGGCCCGGCCGAGAAAAAGCGAATCTTCTACCGCTCAAAGAGCTCGCAGAACGCGGGCGAACTGGATTTTACCTATTACAACGCCGTCTACACGGTCGAGAACGCCCTCGCCAAGGTGAAGGACGAGAAGGGCATGAAGCGCGTGGAGAAGTTCCTGAAGATGGACGTCTGCCCCGACTGCGGCGGAACGCGCCTGTGCGAGGCCGCGCGCGCCCCCCGTCTGCGGGGCGTCTCGCTCGATCGGGTCTGCGCGATGCCGCTGGACGCCCTGCGCGTGTGGGTTCGCGGCGTGCCCGCCTCGCTGCCCGAGGCGATGCGGCCGATGGCGCGCGACATCTGCGACTCGTTTGAGTCGGCGGCGTCGCGGCTGACGGATCTGGGGCTGGGGTATCTGACGCTCGACCGGGCCGCCTCCACGCTCTCCACGGGGGAGCGCCAGCGCATGCAGCTTGCGCGCGCCGTGCGCAACCGCACGACAGGCGTGCTCTACGTGCTCGACGAGCCGTCTGTCGGTCTGCACCCGTCCAACATCGAGGGGCTGCTCGGCGTGGCGCGCGACCTCGTAGCCGACGGCAACTCCGTTGTGGTCGTCGATCACGACGCCGCCATCCTCAGAGAGGCCGACTGGCTGATCGAGATGGGGCCGGGCGCGGGCGCGAACGGCGGGCGCGTCATCGCGCGGGGCACGGTGGATCAGGTCGCGCGGGACACAGGCTCGCGCGTCGGGCCTTTCCTCGCGCCGGGAACGCGGCCGCGCGTCCGTCCTCTCGCGGAACGCGGCGCGATGTTCGCCCTCGGGCGGATTTCCCTGTCGTGCGGCGCCATCCACACGGTAAAACCGCTGCGGGTCGATTTCCCGGCGGGGAGACTGACCGTCGTCACGGGCGTCTCGGGATCGGGCAAGACGACGCTGGTGCTGGAAAGCCTTGTGCCGGCGCTGGAGGCCCGCGCGGCGAATCTGCCGCCGCCCGCGCACGTGACGGAGATCGATCCGGGCGGCGTTTCGCGCGTCAGGCTGATCGACGCCTCGCCCATCGGGCTGAACGCGCGCTCCACCGTCGCCACCTACGCGAACGCGCACGACGAGCTGCGCAAGGCGTGGGCCGCGACGCCCGCCGCGAAAGAGGCGGGGCTGAAGGCGGGCGACTTTTCGTACAACACGGGCAGGCTGCGCTGCCCCACGTGCGACGGCACGGGCGTCATCGACCTCGACGTGCAGTTTCTGCCGGATGTCACGATTCCCTGCCCCGACTGCCGAGGCAGCCGCTACGCGAAGGAGGCCTCGGCCGTGCTCCGCGAGGGCGCCGACGGGCGCCGGCTTTCGCTGCCCGAACTGATGGACATGGACGTGAAAAGCGCCCTCGGCGCCTGTGCGGATCTGCGGCTTGTCACGTCGCGGCTCCGCGCGCTGGACGAACTGGGGCTGGGGTACCTGACGCTCGGCGAGGAGACGCCGGGGCTGTCGGGCGGGGAGGCGCAGCGCCTCAAGCTGGCGAGCGAGATGGGACGCGGCCAGGAGGGCAGCGTTTTCGTGTTCGACGAGCCGACGATCGGCCTGCACCCGCTCGACGTGCGCACGCTACTGGGCGTGTTTTCGCGCCTTATCGATCGGGGCGCCACAGTCATCGTCGTCGAGCACGACCTCGACGTGATCGCCAACGCCGACTGGATCATCGACATGGGGCCGGGCGGCGGGGACGAGGGCGGGCGCGTCGTCGTCGCGGGCACGGCGGACGACGTGAAAAACTGCCCGCTGAGCGTCACGGGGCGCTACCTGTAAGAGCGGGCGGAAAAAAACAGACGGGCCGTTTCCGCGTGGCGCGGAAACGGCCCGTTTTATGCGCGCTTTGTGTCACAGCCCGGCGGTTCCGGGCGCGGCGGCGCAGAAATCGCAGACCTCGGCGCACGTGGGGAACCACGCGCCGCCCTTTTTGACGATGTGGTCGAGGATGTCCTCGACGATGAAGGCGTGTCCCGGCTCTCCCGACGTGTAGGGGTCGAGCTGGAGCACCCAGCACAGCCCCTCCTCGAAGAAAGCGTCGTACTCCCATTCCCAGTTCAGGAGCGCCTTGCGGAAACAGGCGACGCGATCCTGCCCGGGAGGCGCCGGGGGCCAGAAGTTGAACGCGAAATACGGCATGTCGCACATCGCCCAGTGTACGGGGATCTCCATCAGCCTCGCGCCGCCGGGGAGAACGTGCGCGTAGGGGAGATCGTCGTCGCAGAGGCTGCTTGAGTAGCGCATACCGGCCTCGCTCACGAGGCGCAGCGTCACCGGCGATATTTCGCCGTCGGGCATACGGAAACCGGCCGGGGCCGCGCCGCAGGCGTCGCGCACGGCGTCGGCGCTTTGGCGGATCAGTCGCCTCTGCTCGGCTTCGGGCAGAAGCGCGAGGTTTTCGGCCCGCCAGCCGCGCGCGCCGATCTCGTGCCCGCGCGAGGCGATCTCGCGCACAAGTTCCGCGCGCTCCGCCGCGACGGAGCCGGGTACGAAGAACGTGGCGCGGACGCCCCGGGATTCCACGATGTCGAGCAGGCGGCGTGTGCGGAACGCATAGGCGTTCTCGACGACGTCGGCGACCGTGCCCTCCACGCGCCCGCCGGGGTGCAGCGCGGGCAAAAACAGCCCCGCGTCGAGGTTGAACGTGATCAAAGCGGCGCACCGCGCGCCGCCGGGCCACATGATCCCGGACGTGTTCATGCTCGTTCGCTCTCCTTCCGCGATCTCCACCACAGCGCTACGTCGCGGCATGTCGCCAGCCAGACGTCGTCGCGCTCGAGCAGGTACTCGATCAGCCTTTCGGCGATCTTCGACTTTCCGGGGCTGCCCGACACTTGGGGGTGGAACGCCGTGCCCACGCACCCGCCGTAGCGCCGCACGCCCTCGGCCTCGTCGATGAAGTTGGAAAGCACGTCGTCGTAGGGGGCGATGCGAGAAAGCCCTGTGGGGATGGGCGGCCAGAAGCTGTAGGTCATCTGTATATAATCATCGACCTGGCGGCAGGGCAGGTGGACGACGTTCGTTTCTTTGCCTTCGACGCTGATGAAACTGGGGCGCTCCGCGCCGTTGTTGTACATCGAGTAGAGCGTGTTCGGGTCGGAGTAGAGAACCTTCCGCGTTTCCGGCAGCAGCGTGCCCGTGCAGCGGAAGCCGGAGGCGCGGACGCCGATCGTGTCTTCAAAGACGCGCTGCGAAGCCTCGATGAGCGCGAGCTGCTCCTCGACCGTGTCGCCATACGAATCCTCGTGGTCAAGCCCGTGGTGGGCCACCTCGTGCCCGGCGGCGGCCATGCGGCGCACCACGTCGGGGTACTCTTTCGCCACGGCTCCCGGCACGAAGAACGTGCACTTCAGCCCCCATTTGTCGAGCAGCCGCATGATCCTGTCGGCGCCGCGCCGAGGCCCGTAACGCCCGACGGACGGCCCTTTGAGGAACGTCAGCCCGCCCGGCGTGCCGCGCAGCTTGTTCAGCCAGATCGTCGAACCGTCGAGATCGAAGCAGAGCATGAACGCGCACGACTTGCCGCGCGGCCAGATCGATTTTTCCCGCGTCATCAGCCGATATACCTCCTTCGTAAAAAACGCGCCCGCCGAAAAACGCGCGGCGACCGCCCCTATACTAGCAAAAGCGGCGCGGGAGCGCAAGCCGCGCTTTCGCGGCCGCGCGACCGAGCGCGTTTTTACGCGGACGGGGCGCTTTGTGCCGAAAGTCCGCTTTTCCCGCCCCGGGCCATGGGGAGCGCGGACGGCCCGCGCCGCGAAAGGAAAGTTTCCGGCGCCGAGGCCCGCGATCCGAGCGGGGACGCTGACGGTTTCCGCGACGGCGGCGCGCCGTGGGCGCGGAGCGCTTATCCCGCGCGGAGGCCCGCTTTTTTTACCGGCGCGCGTCCTTGACAAACGGCCCGCGCGTGAGTATGTTTGAGACAGATCGCGGCGGCTTCGGCGCCGGCGGAACACGGGAGGTTTTTCCTTGATGAAAGAGTACACGTTTGCCTACGGGCGCGGCGGCATGACGTTCTCGCTCGACGAACGGCGCGTCGTCGCCGAGATAACCGTGCCCCGTTTCCCGCCGCTCGCGGACGTGAGATCGGCGATCCTCGAGGCGCTGGAGCGCCCCGTAGGCCGCGGGCCGCTTCGCGGGCGCGTCAGGCCGGGGGACACGGTCACGTTCATCTGCAACGACACCACGCGCGCGGCGGGCGGCTCCGAGTTTATGCCCGTGCTGGCCGACGAGATGAACCGCCTCGGCGTGCCCGACCGCGACATGCGGATCGTCTTCGCGCTCGGCGCGCACCGTCCGATGACCGCCGGCGAGATGCGCGAGGCCGCGGGCGCTGAAGTCGCGTCGCGGATCGCGATGTCCTGCAGCGACGCGAACGTCCCGGGGGATTTCGAGTACTTCGGCGCGACGAGCCGCTTCACGCCCGTGCTGATCAACAAGCGCGTCTGCCACAGCGATCACGTCATCCTCACGGGAACGGTGACGCACCACTTTTTCAGCGGCTACGGCGGCGGGCGCAAGGCCGTGTTCCCCGGCTGCGCGGCCATGGAGTCCATCCGGCGCAACCACAGCTTTATGCTCGACCCCGCCTCGGGCCTCGGGAAGACCGTCGGCAACCCGGTCTACGAGGATCAGATGGAGGCCGTCGCCATGTGGGCGAAGGGGCGCGATGTCTTTCTGCTCAACACTGTGCTCGACGCGGAGCGCCGGTTCCTGCGGGTGTTCGCGGGCGACTGGAAGGCGGCGCACGAACAGGCCCGCGCGTTTGTCGATCGCGTCTACGGCGTGCCGATCGCCCGCGAGGCCGACATCGTCGTCGCGAGCTGCGGCGGATGGCCCAAGGACATCAACGTCTATCAGGCGCAGAAGACGATGGACAACGCCGCGCTCGCCGTGCGGGAGGGCGGCTGCGTCGTGCTGGTGGCCGAGTGCGCCGAGGGAAGCGGCAGCGCCGAACTCGAACGCGCCTGCCGCCGGCTGAAAAGCCCCGGGGCCGTCGAGGCCGAGCTGAGAAAGCGCTTTGTCATCGGCGCGCACAAGGCCTACGCGATCTCGCGCCTGATGAGGAAGGCGCGGTTCTTCCTCGTGTCGGCTCTGAACCCGGAACTGGCGCGCGGCATGTTCTTCACGCCGGCCCGATCCGTGCGGGAGGCTCTGGCCGCCGCCGAGCGGGAGGTCGGCGCGGACTCGACGGTCGCGCTGATGCCGGCGGGCGGCCTCACCGTGCCGCTGCGTGGCGGCGGCACGTCGCGCGGGGAGACGGGGGCGTAAAAGATGAAAAAAGTCTCTCCGCGCTGTTACGCGCTGTCTTTCGGGCACCTGTGCAGCGACGTGAACCAGGGGACGCTGGCTGTTCTGCTGCCGTACCTTATCGCCGCCTACGGCTACGACTTTGCCGCGGCGGCGTCTCTCGCGATGGTCTCGAACGTCGCCGGATCGCTGATACAGCCGCTTTTCGGCTGTCTGGCCGACAGAAAGTCGCGCCCGTGGCTGATCGTTCTGGGCGTGTGGATGGCGGGCGGCGGCATGGCGGCGATGGGCGTCGTGAAAGGTTTCCCGTGCCTGTGCGCCGCGTCTGTTGTCAGCGGCGTGGGCATCGCGCTGTTCCACCCGCAGGCCGCGCTGCTCGTCGGGGCCGTCTCCGCGCCGCGCGACAGGGGCGCCAATCTGGGCGTCTTCTCGTTCGGCGGCAACATGGGCTTCGCGATCGGCCCGGCGGTGGCGGGCGCGTTCGTCTCGGCGTTCGGGCTGCGCGGCACGCTGGTGTTCCTGCTGCCGCCGACGCTGTTTTCCGCCGTGTACGCGGCGCTTTTCGCCGGTTCCGGCGATCCCGCGCCGGAGGGCGGCGCGCGCGGCCGGGCCGGAACGCGGGGCGGCGACGACTGGACGGAGTTTTTCAAGCTGTCGGGGCTGGTGTTCAGCCGCTCCATCGTCAACAGCGGCATCAACACGTTCGCCGTGCTCTACCTGACGACGGCGCTTGGGATGTCGAACTGGAGCGGCGGCGCCGCGCTCAGCGCGTATTACGCCGTGGGGGCTTTCAGTTCGCTGCTCGGCGGGCGGCTCGCCGACGCGATCGGCCACGGGAAAACGGTGCGGCTTTCGTTCGCGCTGCTGCTTCCGGCGCTGGCGCTGTTTTCGCGCGCGCGGGAGCCATTGTCCGCCCTCGCGGCGCTCGCTCTCATGGGCGTCGGCGCGAGTCTGTGCTTCAGCCCGATGGTGGCGCTGGGACAGCGCTACCTGCCGCGCCACGCGGGGCTGGCCTCGGGCATGACGCTCGGCATGGCCGTCAGCGTGGGCGGCGTGGCCGCGCCCGCGCTGGGCCGGATCGGCGACATGTACGGCCTGCGCGCGGCGTTTCTCGCGATCACAGCCTTCACCGCGCTGCCGGTTCTGCTTTCGCTGCGGCTGAAGGATCCCCGGCCCGAGGAGGAGCGTCCGGGCGAAAGCGGCGATTGAGCGCCTTCCCCGGCCGGCCCGGCGGACGCGGGACAGCCGCCGTTATTTTTTATCCCCCCGAGCCTGTCGCGGCGCGGGGGGATTTTTCGCGTGAAAAAAACGTCTCAGCGGCCCGAGAAACGCGGCGCGCGCTTTTCAAGGAACGCGGCGACGCCCTCGTTTTTGTCCTCCGTGGAATAGAGCACGGCGCCGAGGTCGCGCTCGATCTCGCCCGCGCGCTCCATGTCGAGATCCCAGTTCAGCGTCATCGCGCGCTTGGCGCAGGCCGTGCCGAGCGGCGAATTGGCGAGCGCGGCGTCCATCATGGCCATCGTCTCGTTCATCAGCGAAGACAACGGCGTCACTTTGTTGACCAGCCCGATCCGTTCGGCCTCGTCGGCTTTCACCATGCGGCAGGTCAGAATGATCTCTCGCGCGCGCCCCATGCCGACCACCTGCGGCAGGCGCTTTGTGCCGTACCAGATGGGCATGATGCCGTATTTCGCCTCGGGCTGGCCGAAGACGGCGTTCTCGGACGCGACGCGCATGTCGCACGCCAGCGCGATCTCGCACCCGCCGCCCAGACAGTAGCCGTTGACGGCGGCGATGACGGGCTTGGGCATGTCCTCGATGAGGCGCGAAAGGCGCTCGCCCGCTTCGGCGAATTCGCGGCCGCTCACGGCGTCCATGTCGCGGAACATCGCGATGTCCGCTCCCGCGATGAACGCGCGATCCCCCGCGCCCGTGAGGACGACGCCTTTCACCTCGGGCGCGGCGGCCGCCCGGCGCAGGGCCGTCTCCAGCTCGGCCATCATGGTTCGGTTCATCGCGTTCAGCTGTTTCGGGCGGTTGAAAACGATCACCGCCACGGCTCCCTCGCGCCGCTCGAGCAGTGTGCCCGGCGCGCGCGCGTCGCCCAAATCGTTCATCGCGGTACCTCCTCGGTAAGTTTTTTTCATGCGCGGCGGGCTTCGCGGCCCGCTCACCGTTTGCGGAGAAGATTGCGCCGCACCCAGGCGAACGCGGCGTCCTCCCCCCCGTCGCGCAGCGCGATCAGCGCGCCCTCCAGCTGGGCGACTGTCTCGGGGTGCATGACGTAGTGTCCCCGAAAGCGGGCGTAGTACTCCCACGGCGTCGCGTCGGTGTAGGCGTCGCCCCGGTAAACGCGGCTCGCCGCCAGACGGTCGCAGAACATCTCGGCCACGTACTTTTCGGGCATCTTCACGCCGACCAGCGCCATGCCCTCGCCGTCCGGCCCCGTGCCGACGGCGTAGTCCGTCCAGTACTCAAAGTGGTGCTTGTTGCGCCCCTTGTGGTGCAGCCACGCGCGGCTGACGCCCGTAGCCTTGCGCTCGGCGTTGTTGGGGCTGCACGTGCCCCGGTAGTACTTCGCTCCCACGAAAAACTCCGTCGGGCCGTACTTGGACAGGTCGTGGCACAATCCCTGCCGGTACAGGCCGAGGCGGAAGCAGTATTTCATCACGAGCATCTTGTGCGTCGTGATCGTGCGGAAATGCAGGATGGGATGCATAAAATTCACTCCGAACCTTTGGGAATACGGGCGCGGCCGGCCGCGCGGGCCGTTTTCAAAAAGACCGCTTTCAAAAAGGCCGCGCGGCGCGCCCCGGCGCGCGGAAAACACGGGGAACGTGCGCGGCGTCCGGGTTTCGGGCGGTGCGCGCGATTTTTTGTCTTCCGCCTCCGCCGAGCGCGAAAAAAGGGGCGTTTCGCGCCGCGTCGCGGGCGGGAAAACGCGCCCCGCGCGGCGGGAGTTTTTCCGCCGTCCCCATTATAGGCGAGAAGGGCGCGCGGGCGCAAGGAATATTTTGCGCGGAAGGCGCGGAACGGGGCGTCCGCCTCCGCGAGCGCCCGGCTTCTTTGTGGCGCTTCATTCAAACGCGGCGCTTTGGCGGCGGGAAGGGGCGGGGAGCGCTGTTCCGCCCCGACGGTACGGAGGCTTTGCCGCGAAAAACGACCGCCAAAGCGGGGGGGGGGTGCCGCGCCGCCGGGCGCGGTCCGAAACTCGCGCCGCCCGAAGATTTCGGCGGATCGCCCGCGCCCCGGCGGGACGGGATCGGGCGGTCGCCGAGCGTTCGCGGAACGTCCGGGGCGGGAGCGCCTTTTAGCGCGGTTCGCGCTGATACGGCGGGATAGTTCGCGAAAAAAGCGCCGCCCGCTTTCGCGCCCCCGCGCCGCGCCGACGCCCGAACGCGAAAAAAAACCGGCGCGAGGGAGCGGACGACTCTCTCGCGCCGGTTTTGCGTTTTTCCGGAGGCGGCGGCAGATCCGCTCTCGGAGGCTTCCGGGACGTTTACAGATAGATGCCGGCGCCGGGGCCAAGCGGCAGATCGAGGAGCACCCACACGATCACTTGAATCACCCACACGACGGCGAACGTCACGGAGAAAGGAAGCGCGTTGGCGATGACCGTTCCCAGCCCCACCTTCTCGTCGTACTTGCGGGCAAAGCCCAGCAGAACCGGCGTGTAGGTGAACAGCGGCGACAGGGGGTTGGTCAGCGCGTCGCCGATGCGGTAGATGGCCTGCGTCAGAGCGGGGTTGTAGCCGAGCAGCATCATCATCGGCACGAACACGGGCGCCAGAATGGCCCACTTGGCGGAGGCGGAGCCGATGAAAATGTTGACGATGGACGACAGCACGATCAGGCCGATCATCAGCGGAATGCCCTTGAAGCCGATCGTCTTGAGAAAGTCGGCGCCGTCGATGGCGAGAACGGTACCCAGCTTGGTGACGCCGAAGAAGTTGGTGAAGATGGAGATGAAGAAGCACATAAACACGTAGTTGCCCATCTCGGAGAAACCGAGGCTGATGTCGGCCCACACGTCCTTGTCGCTCTTGTAGCGGCCCGTGACGACGCCGTAGATCACGCCGGGGACGAAAAACGCGATGGCGCAGGTGAACACGATGCCCTTGGTGAACGGAGCGGCCGAGGAGGTCAGAGAGCCGTTCCCGTCGGCGAGAAGCGCCCTGCCGCCGAAGACGGGCACGGACATCAGAACAGCCACGAGCAGGAAGACGAGGAGACCGAGAACCGCCTTTTTAAGGGCCTGTCTCTGGAGAGGCGAGACCTGAGCGGAGTCTTCTTTGAACTCATATTTGGCGAGCTGTTCGCCCGTGATGGGGAAACGTTTGAGTAGCACCTTTTCCACGAGGAGAGTTCCGGCGATGGTCAGAATGATGCAGGAGGTAAACATGAAGTAGTAGTTGATCGCCATCGAACCCGTGTAGTTGGGGTCGATCATGCGCGCGGCCGGCTCGGTGAAGCCGTAGGCGAGCGCATCGGAAAGACCCAGCATACAGTTGGCGCAGAAACCGGCCGCGACCGAGGTGAAGCCGGTATACAGCCCGAGCAGGGGATGGCGTCCGATCGACATGTACAGCACCGCCGCCAGAGGGGGCAGAATGATGAAGCCCGAGTCTCCCGCCAGATTCAGGTTGATCCCGAGGAAGACGACGATCATCGTGACGACCCAGCCCTTGGTGCCGCCGAGGAGGCTCTGCATGGCGGTGATCAGAAAGCCGCTCTTTTCCGCCACGGAAGTGCCGATGATGGCCACCAGCACCATGCCCAGCGGGGCGAAGCCGGAGTAGTTGGCGATGACGTTGGACCACAGATAGCGCACTCCGTCGGCGGAGATGAGGTTCATGATCGTGACGGTCTTGCCGTCGGCGGGATTGACGGCGGAGACGCCCAGCAGGCTGCAGACGCAGGAAAGAACGGCGACGATGACCGACAGCCAGAGGAACATCGTGATGGGGTTCGGGAGTTTGTTGCCGACCCTCTCGATGCCGTCCAATAGTCGATCCAGCCGGGAGGCCTTTGCGGCGACGCCTTTGTCTTGTGACATGAGAACTCCTCCTTTTTTTATCTCGATTGCCGTAACGTCGGCATATCGGCGGCGGTGACGGACGTTTCGCGGCGCGCCCCGGCGCGCGGAAAACACGGGAACGGGCGCGGCGTCCGGGTTTCGGGCGGGGGCGCGCGATTTTTGTCTTCCGCCTCCGCGAGGAGCGAAAAAAAAGGGGCGTTTCGCGCCTCGCGTCGCGGGCGGGAAAACGCGCTCCCGCGCGGCGGGGGAAGAAAAGGCGAATTTTTTTCAATAAAACTGCTATATTATAATCATATGGGATTAACATGTCAAGAATAAATTTTATAAATCTGCGCTTTTTAGCGATCCGCCGCGCGCTTAAAAAGCGGCGCGTTCCTTTGGCGCGGCCTTCGCGGGCCCGGGCGCGGACGGCGAAGCCCCGGTCGAAGCGCGCGAGGCGCAGGGGGAGACGCGCTCCGATCGGCGCGTCGCGCGGGTTCTTCGCGCGTGAGGACAAAAAGGCGCGCCCTCCGCGTTTTGAAAAGGCGTCTCTGTCGCGCGGCTTTTTTCGGCGCGCGGGGAAAGAAAAAATCCCGGGATTTCCGCCTTCGGAAGTTCCGGGATTTTTTTCGCGTCTCGTGTCGGCGTCTTTCGCGTCCGCGAGAGGGTTTCGCGCGCTGATCGCGCTTTCCGCTTGGGGAAAACAGAAACGCGCCCTCCGCGTTTTTGAAAGGCGTCTCACAGTGCGCCGTCGTCCCGGGCGGCGCGCGAAAAAGCCGCTCACGGCGCGTTTTGACGCCGACCGGACTTCGCGCCCGCGCGCGTTTTCAAGCGGACGCGACGAACTCCCGCGTCCCCGCCGCGCGGAGGGACAAAAAACGGGCGCGCGAAAAATTCTCCGCGCGCTCTCAAGTTTTTTTCGCGCGGGCGGTCAGTGGTCGGACTTCAGGCCCGCGCCGCTCATCGTGAGCAGGCTGTCGGGCGTTCTGCCGCGCAGGCGGCAGTACTTGCGGTAGGCGGCCAGTCCGGCGGCCGCGGTGTGCTCGCAGTAAATTCCTTTGCGCGCCAGTTCCGCGCGGGCGGGGAGGATGTCGTCCTCGGGGATCTCGACGATCTCCATGCCGTAGCGGCGGATTATTTGGAGGATCTCGCGTCCGCGCGCGGGCCGTCCGATCGCGATGCCCTCGGCCAGCGTCGGCCCCGGGTTCGCCTCGGCGGGATCGCGCAGCCCGAGCCGCATGGCTCGCGCGAACGGGGCGCAGCGTTCGCTCTGGACGGCGACGACGTTCGGCATCCGCGCGATGGCGCCGCCGCGCAGCAGGTGCTCCAGACCTCGGACGACGCCCAGGAACAGCGTGCCGTTGCCGAGGGGGACGAAGATGTTGCTCGGCACGCGCCCCAGCTGCTCGTACACTTCGTAAACGTAGGTCTTGGTGCCCTCGAAAAAGAGCGGGTTGTACACGTGGTTCGCGTAGTAGACGCCCTCGTTTTCCACCTTTTGCCGGCACACGTCGGCGCAGTGATCCCTGTTTCCGGGCACCACGCGCGCGACGGCGCCGTGGGCGCGGATCATGCCGATTTTCCCGGGCGAGGCGCCCTCGGGCACGAAGATCTCGCAGGCGATGCCGCTTCTGGCGCAGTAGGCCGCCACGCTGTTGCCGGCGTTGCCGCTGGAGTCCTGCGCCGCGCGCGTGACGCCGATGGCCTTGCAGTGGGCGACGAGCACGGCGGCGCCTCTGTCTTTGAACGACAGCGTGGGCATGAAGTAGTCCATCTTGAGCGTCAGGTCGTCGTCGTAGCGGACGACGGGCGTCATGCCCTCGCCAAGGGTCACGCCGCGCCATGTCTCCCCCTCGATCGGCATGAAACGGCGGTAGCGGAAGATGTTCCACTGGCTTTTGTCGATCAGCGACTCGTCGAACGCGGGCGGGGTGTGATCAAGCCGCCACAGCCCGCCGCAGGCGCACCTCGGGCGGCGGGTGTCGAGCGGCTCCCGGACGCCGCATTCCGAACAGACAAAGTATGCGTTCGCCATGTTATCCGACCTCCGCGGCCGCTTCGCTCTCCGCCAAGCGGCCGGAAAATGCCGCGCCGGTGTCGCGGCGCGTTTGTCCCGGCCTCTCGCGCCGCTTTCTCCGCCGGGCTTTCAGTGTGTCCCGTGCCGGGAACGGCGGCGC
>CAZRXR010000039.1:0-4054 GCA_964604125.1 uncultured Synergistaceae bacterium | reverse complement strand
CGCGCGGATTTTCCGCGCTTCCGCCGATCGGCGAAAGCGCCTCTGTCCGCGCGCGGACGGAACGAAGCGGGAAACCGTCGCGCCCCCTTTTTGGCCTGTCCGCCGCCCACGGCGGAAACCGGGATTTCGCGCGCCGCGCTTTTGGAAAGCGTCCCCTCCGCGCGGAGGAAAAAAACGGGCGAGGGAAATAAAAGAAGTTCCCGCCGCCGGGCGTTTCGCTCGGCCGACGGGAAAAAGCCGGCGCGCGCGTTTGGGCGCGAAACGGCGAACGTCGGCGTCCGGCCCGGTCGGGCGCGCGAAACAAGCGGCCTCCGGCGGGGGCCGGAAAGCGAAAAGCGCCGGAATGGCGCGCGCTTTCGGCGCGCAAAAAAAAATCCCGGAGGACGTTCGCTTTTGAAAGCTCCGGGATCTTTCCAAAGGCGCCGCGTCGTCTCCTCGCGGCCGGAAAAGGTTTCGCGCGCGGGAGAACAGAAGAAACGCGGGCCGCGCTTTTGGAAAACGATCCCTCCGCGCGCGGCGCGGTAAAAAAACGCCGCCCGCCGCCCACGGCGGAAACCGGGACTTCGCGGGCCGCGCTTTTGGAAAGCGTCTCTCTCCGCGCGGAGAAAAAAACGGGCGGGGGAGATAAAAAAGTTCCCGCCGCCGGTCGTTTCGCTCGGCCGACGGGGAAAAAGCCGGCGCGCGCGTTTGGGCGCGAAACGGCGAACGTCGGCGTCCGGCCCGGTCGGGCGCGCGAAACAAGCGGCCTCCGGCGGGGGCCGGAAAGCGAAAAGCGCCGGAATGGCGCGCGCGGCGGCCGCTCTCCCTCGCGAAAGGCGCTTACGCGAAAGTAAGTACTTTTTTTTGTTGTGTCCGCGTGGTATCATGCGCGCAAGAACGCGCGGAGCGTCGGACGCCCCGCGAAATTTGAGCGAAAGCAGGTAATTTGGGATGAAAAAAGATCTGGGAGTCGTGCAGGCCGTGTGGCCCATGCCCGTGCTGATGGTGGCCGCCTACAACGACGACGGCACCGTCAACGCGATGAACGCCGCCTGGGGCATGATCTGCGAGAGCGACCGCGTCGCGCTGTTCCTCGACGAGGGGCACAAGACGACCAAGGACATCATCGCCCGCAAGGCTTTCACCGTGGCGATCGCCGACAAGGGGCACATCGAGGCGGCCGACTTCTTCGGCATCGCCAGCGGCAACACCATGCCCGACAAGTTCGCGCGCAGCGGCCTGACCGCGCGCAAAAGCGCGTTCGTCAACGCGCCCGTCATCGAGGAGTTCCCCGTCGTGATGGAGTGCGAGCTTGCCGACGTGATCGAGAAGGAGGGCTTTTACTGCGTCGTCGGCAAAATCGTCAACACCGCCGCCGAGGAGAGGACGCTTTCGGAAAACGGCACGATCGACCCGGCCAAGATCGACGCGCTGATGTTCGACCAGTTCCAGCACGGCTACTACACCGTCGGCGAAAAGGCCGGGACGGCGTGGAACGCCGGCAAGGGCCTGATGAAGAAAAAGGCTTGACGCCGCGGGCTTCGCGCCTTCGGCTGAAAAAATCCCCGCCACGCGGCGTTCGCGCCGGAGGCGGGGATTTTTTTCGCGCCGCGAAAAAGGCGGGCGGCGCCGTTTCGTGTTTCGCGGCGGAACGCCGCGGCGTCCGTTTCGCCGCGCGGGCCGGCGGGGACGCCGCTCTCGGACGTGATCCGTAAACGCGGGCGGCGATCGTTTTTTTCGGCGCGGGCGCGGCGGCGATCTTCGCGCGCCCCGAACGTTTAGCCGTCGGCGGCGCGCCCCGGCGTCTTTAAGCGGACGGTTGAGCTGTCGCGGTTCGCGCCGCGCACCGTCGGGA
The DNA here is from genome assembly GCA_964604125.1 of uncultured Synergistaceae bacterium. Classification (GTDB taxonomy): domain Bacteria; phylum Synergistota; class Synergistia; order Synergistales; family Dethiosulfovibrionaceae; genus Pyramidobacter. The sequence goes on along the minus strand of CAZRXR010000039.1, from coordinate 2,220 downwards.
CGCGGGCCGATTCCCGGCGCGCCCGTTCCCAAGCCGCGCCGCGCGCGGACGCCGCGAAACGCGGCCGGCCCCGGCCTTGTGGCTTTTCCGCGCTAGCGTCCCGCGTGGAACAGCTCGCGCTCCATCACGCCGATGATCTCCCGCGCGGCTTGCGTTGGCGGGATCCGGCCGCCCGTGACTTCGCTTTCGATGCGCTGTCTGGCGGCGGCGATCACGGGGTTTTCGGCGATCATGCGCTTCAGGTGCTCTCCGGCCATGTCGTTGACCCACCGCAGCACCTGTTCGCGCCGTCTGCGCTCGAACACGCCGTTAGCGCGCACAGTGCGGAAAAAGTCCTCGACCACGCCCCACATCTCGGGGATGCCCTCGCCCGTCAGCGACGAGCAGGCGTAGGCGCGGCTGGCCCAGCCTTCGGTGGCGGGGCGCAGGTAGTGCAGCATCATGTCGAAATCGGCGCGCGCGGAGAGGGCGCGCGTCCTGTTGTCGCCGTCGGCCTTGTTGACCAGAATGCTGTCGGCCAGCTCCATGATGCCCTTTTTGATGCCTTGCAGGTCGTCGCCCGCGCCCGTGAGCGCGACGAGCAGGAAGTAGTCCACCATGTTGCGCACGGTGGTCTCGCTCTGGCCCACGCCGACGGTCTCGACGAGAACCACGTCGTAGCCGGCGGCCTCGACGAGCAGCAGGGTCTCGCGGCTCTTGCGGGTGACGCCGCCGAGCGTTCCGCCGGAGGGCGACGGGCGGATAAAGGCGCGCCTGTCGCGCGACAGACGCTCCATGCGGGTCTTGTCGCCGAGGATGCTGCCCTTGGTGACGGAACTGCTCGGATCGACGGCGAGGACGGCGACGCGGTGGCCGTGTTCGCACAGCCACGTGCCTAGGGCCTCGATGAAGGTGCTTTTGCCGGCGCCGGGCACGCCCGTGATGCCGACGCGCATGGATTTCCCCGTGCGGGGCAGCAGCTTTTGAATGAGCGCCTGCGCCTGATCGAAGTGCTTTGGCGCGTTGCTCTCGATCAGCGTGATGGCGCGCGACAGGATCACGCGGTCGCCCGCGAGAATGCCCGCCGCGTAGTCGTCCGCCGTCAGGCTGCGCCGCGCGGGCCGCGACGCCGCGGCCCCGGGCGCGCCGGGGTCGTCCACGCCTTTGGCGACGAAACAGGCGTACTCGCCGCCGGCGTTTTTCGGCTGCCAGTCGGGCCGATAGGTGTTGGCTTCTGAGATCATGAGCGAAAGTCCTCCTCCGGGGCGCCATGGGCGCGTCTGAAAGAAACGGTGAAAAAAAGCGGCGCGCGCGGCGCCGCTTTTTTTTTTTCGCGTGTTCGCGCCCGCCGCTAGTCGGCGCTCTCCTGCGAGGCGAGGCGCTTGTTGAGGATCCGCAGCATCTCGCGGGCGGCGGCGGGGATGACGGTGCCTGGCCCGAAGATGCAGGCCGCGCCGTGGTCGTACAGGAACTGGTAGTCCTGCGCGGGGATGACGCCTCCCACGACCACCATGATGTCGCCGCGGCCCAGCTTGCGCAATTCCTCGACAAGCTGAGGCAGCAGGGTTTTGTGTCCGGCGGCCAGCGAACTCATGCCCACGATGTGCACGTCGTTGTCCACGGCGTCGCGGGCGGTCTCCTCGGGGGTCTGGAACAGAGGCCCCACGTCCACGTCGAAGCCCATGTCGGCGTAGGCGGTGGCGACCACCTTGGCGCCGCGGTCGTGCCCGTCCTGCCCCATTTTGGCGACCATGATGCGGGGGCGGCGGCCCTCGCGCTTCTCGAAGTCGTCGGTCATCTGACGGACTTCCTTGATCACTTCGTCGTCGGCAAATTCGCTGCTGTACACTCCGGAGATGGAACGGATCACGGCTTTGTGCCTCCCGCAGACTTTTTCAATGGCGAACGAGATCTCGCCCAGCGACGCGCGCGCGCGGGCGGCCTCGACGGACAGCTCCAGCAGGTTGCCCTCGCCGGTCTCCATGGCGCGGGTGATGGCGTTCAGGCACCGCTCCACCTTCTCGGGGTCGCGGTTCGCGCGCAGTTTCTCGAGGCGGGCGATCTGGGCCTGACGCACGGCGGTGTTGTCCACGTCGAGAATGTCGAGCGGGTCTTCCTTGTCGAGCGCGTAGGCGTTGATGCCCACGATCTTCTCGTCGCCGGAGTCGATGTGCGCCTGACGCCGCGCGGCGGCCTCCTCGATGCGCATCTTGGGCAGGCCGGTGTCGATGGCCTTGGCCA
>CAZRXR010000038.1:16934-18064 GCA_964604125.1 uncultured Synergistaceae bacterium | reverse complement strand
CGATTGGCGCGCTCGGCGGGACTCGAACCCACGACCTTCGCCTCCGGAGGGCGACACTCTATCCGATTGAGCTACGAGCGCGTGAGTATAGAATACAACTCTTTGCTCGTTCCGTCAAGTTCGCGCGTGTCGGGCGCGCCCGCGCTCAAAGATCGTCCGTTCGCGCGGGGGCGTTTTCCGCCCGCCTTCCGTCGCGTTTTTCGCGTGGAATCTCCGGGACTGCGCCCCCGCGGCGCGCCTTCCCGGTAAAATCGCCCGATCCGCGCGCGCCCGGCGGCGTGTTTATGCTACAATACGGCGGGGAGGCGGTGGCGATGAGAGAAACGCGGCGGCAAAGACTTTCGAGGGCGTTCGACCTCGTCTACGCGGCATACAACCGGCGCGAGTACGTGCCGCCCGATCCGCTGCAGTTTCTGTACCGGTACGCCCGCGCCGAGGATCGCGAGATAGCGGCGCTGATCGCCTCGTCGCTGGCCTACGGGCGCGTGGCGACGATCCTGAAAAGCGTTTCTTTCGTGCTCGGCGCGATGGGAGATTCGCCGCGCGCCTTTGTCGAAGACGGCCGTGAGGCGGAGTGGCGCGAGACGTTCGCGGGCTTTCGCCATCGCTTTACGGGCGGTGACGACGTGGCGGCGCTGTTGGCCGGCGCGCGGAGTGTCACGGCGGAGCGGGGGACGCTCGGGGGATTCATGGAGAGAGCGAGGAGGGAACGCGGCTCGCTCGAGGGGGCGCTCGACGCCTTGGTCGAGGCTCTTTCGCTCGGGAGGGGCGGCACCCTGCTCTCGCGCCCGGCGAACGGAAGTGCCTGCAAGCGGCATTTTCTGATGCTCCGCTGGATGGTGCGGGCCGACGCCGTGGATCCCGGCGGCTGGGCGGGGCTGGATCCGGCGGAACTGATCGTCCCGCTCGACACCCATATGTATTCAATCGCGCGGGCCTTGCGGTTCACGCGCCGCGCTTCCGCCGACCTGAAGACGGCGCGCGAAGTCACGGCGGCGTTTTCGCGGCTGCGCCCCGACGATCCCGCGCGGTACGACTTCGCCCTCACGCGCTTCGGCATCCGCCCCGGCATGTCCGAGGCCGACCTGCTGAAGTTGTGCGGATCGCGACGCTGACCGTTCGCGACGGCC
>CAZRXR010000038.1:15409-16834 GCA_964604125.1 uncultured Synergistaceae bacterium | reverse complement strand
CCCGCCCGGGGGACGGCGGGAAACGGGAAGGAGTGCGCGCCGGGCGCTCAAAAAGTCGGCGCGCCCCTCTGGGAATCAGCGCTACGGACGGAAGAATCAAGACCGCCCGTTCGCGGGGCGCGTTTTTCCCGGATCCGGCGGCCGCGAAACCGGCGGGACGAAGGCTCTCGGGGCCGCCGCGCGCGTGGAGTTTCCGGCGTCCGGCCTTGACAAGCGCCGCACGCGACGCCCCCGCACACGCGAGTCTTACATGGACGGAGCGGTCGCGGCGTGAGCGGCCCGAACCGGCGGGGCGGGAGAGAACAACGCGCGCCGGGTACGACAAAACTTTTTGGCGAGGAGAAGTGAGCGCATGGACGACAAAGCCCGCGAGCCGAAAAATTCACTTTCCCCGGGCGGGGACGGGCGCGGAGCCGGCTGGTCCTTCACGCCGCCCGCGCGCGAGAACGACGGCGGCGCCGGCTGGCGGACGTTCGCGAGGACAGGCTTCACAGCGCTCGACATCGAGACGACGGGGCTTTCCCCGAGTTGCTCCGGCATCGTGGAAATAGCGGGGCTGAGAGTACTTCCCGGCGGCGCGGAAACCGCGTTCCAGACCCTTGTCGATCCCCGCCGCGCCATCCCACGCGCCGTGACCGCCATACACGGCATCAGCGACGACATGGTGCGCGGCGCTCCCTTCGCCGAGGACGTGATCGGTCGCCTCGTCGAGTTCGCGGCGGGAACGCCGCTTGTGCTGCACAACGCGCCGTTCGACCTTGGTTTTCTCACGCCGCTCGTGCTCCGCGCCGGGCTTGAATGGCGCAGCCCCGCCGTGTACGACACGCTCAGGCTGGCGCGCCGCGCTTTCCCCGGTCTGCGCAGCTACAGCCTCGAAAACCTCAGCCGCTTTTTCGACTTCGACGCGGGCCGTCACCACCGTGCCCTCGCCGACTGCGAATACTGCGCCCGCCTGTTCTCGCTCATCCTGCCCAGACTGCGCGCGGCCGACGACGAGACGTTCCGGCGCGATTTCGCCTCGCCGCCGCGCCTGCTGGGGCGCTGAAAAGGGCCGGATACGCCCGCCCGCGGTGTTTGATCGGCGAGCGCTCTCAAGCCGCTTTCGCTCCGTCCGCCCCCCCGACGGCGCATTGGGCGGCGCGGGGCGGAGCGCCGCGAGAGAAGTCGCCGCCATACGCCGCGACGGCGCGTGACGAAAAGCACAAAGCCACTAGGACGGAGGAAGCGCGTTCGTGGGGCCGTTTCGGCGGGATTCGCGTTTAAATAACGCCGCCCCGGCGAAATCGGATAAAATCCGCGCGGAGATTCCCGAAACCTCCGATCTCCCGCGCCGCTCCCGAACGCCCGTCAAACAACCGGCGTAATATCCGTCCGGCGCGAAGTCCGGCAAACGCGACGTCAGCGCCGCGTTTCTATTCCTCGGGC
>CAZRXR010000038.1:3008-15309 GCA_964604125.1 uncultured Synergistaceae bacterium | reverse complement strand
TCCGGCGCGAAGTCCGGCAAACGCGACGTCAGCGCCGCGTTTCTATTCCTCGGGCGCCGTTTTCCCGTCGGCGGACACGGCCCTCCCGGCGGCTGCCGTGACGGCGCGCGGAGGCGGACGCGCTCTCCGCGAGAGCGCCGCGCAGACGTCCGCAAACCGCTTTGCCAAAGCTGGGAACCCGGCGAAGTGCAGGTGCGACGCCGGAACGAAGCGTCGCGCGTACCGGCCCTTGCCCCGCCGCGCTCGCGCCGTTCGCCCGGACGCCGCTCGAGCGTGAAGTCGGGCCGCGAAAGGAGCCGGATCCCGGCGGGGCGAGACTTGTGTCGGCTCAATTTCCGGCGGCGCACAGGCGGGAAGACAGAAAAAGGGACGGGCGCGGAAGCCCGTCCCCTTTTTTTTAAGTTCCGCGCCCGCAGTCGGCGCGCGCCCGCCGACGACGATGGTTCGATCCCCAGCCGCCGCGATGAACGTCCCGGTCGGATAGGAAATATCGCGTCGTTCCGCTTGTGACGGAAAAACTCACGGCGGGGCGGGGCAAAGCCGCTCCCCGCGGTTGCCGTTCGGCACGGTCGCCGATCCCCGTTCCCGCGCCCGATCCTTTGGAAAAGCGCCCGGTCTCTTTGCCCTCACCGCGCTCGCCGCCTACCGCGCCGCGCAGAAGTCCACAAAGCGCTTTGCCAAGGCGGGAAAACCGGCGAAGTGCAGGTGCAGGTACGACGCGACGACCGATCCGCGCGCGTATCCCGCGCTGTACGCCTCGCCCGTGCGCGTCTTGACGAACCTCCACGCGGCGTATGCGCCGTTTCCCGGATCGGGCTCGGCCGTCGAAAAGTGGAACTCGTGCCCGCGCACCGCCGTGCCGGCGGAGGCAAGCGGCGAATTCCGTAGCGCCATGCACGCCGCGTAGCCCACTGTCTGCAGACGCGGCGTCATGCGGCAGACGGCGGGGACGACCCCCGCCATCGCGAACGCGCGCCCGTCAAAGTCGGTCAGTTCGCGCGTGAGGTACATATAGCCGCCGCACTCGGCGTAAATCGGCACGCCTCGCCCGGCGGCCGCGCGGACGGACGCTCTCATGCTCCCGTTGGCGGACAGACGCGCGGCCATCAGTTCGGGGAACCCTCCGCCGAAGACGACGCCGTCGCACGGCGGCAGCCCCCCGTCGCGCAGAGGGCTGAAAAAGACCAGCCGCGCCCCGGCCCGCTCCAGTTCGGCGAGACTTTCCGGGTAGTAGAACGAAAACGCCTCGTCCCGCGCCACGGCGATCACGGCGCGCGGCGCGCCGGACGGGATCGGCGCGCGGAGCACGCGCAGGGGCGGGGCCGATCGGGCCGCGCCCGTCAGCGCCTCGAGATCCACCGACTCGGCGACGGCCCGCGCGAGAGCCTCAAACGTCATTCCGCGCCCGGGGCCGACGGGCACCAGCCCCAGATGCTGCTCGGGCATGACGAACCGTTCGTCGCGGCGGACAGCGCCGAACACGCGCACGCCGGCGCGCGCCATCGCGTCGCGGATCAGCTTCTCGTGGGAGGGCGATCCCAGCCGGTTGAGGATCACGCCGCGAAAGTCCACTTCGCGGTCGAAATCGCGAAAGCCCACGGCGAGAGCGGCCGCGCTGTCGCCCATCGACTTGCAGTCGATGGCCAGCACCACGGGCGCGCGCAGCGATTTGGCGACGCCCGCCGTGCTTGACACTCCCCCCGCGCCGCCATCGTACAGTCCCATGACGCCCTCGATCACCGACAGGTCGTCCGAGGCGGCGGAGGCGGCGAAGACGCGGCGCATCGTTTCCTCGCCCGTCAGCCACGTGTCGAGGTTGTGCGCCTCCCGCCCGCTCGCCGCGCTCAGAAACCCCGGGTCGATATAGTCCGGCCCCACTTTGAACGCCCGCACGCGGACGCCCCGGCCCGCCAGCGCGGCCACGATGCCGCACGTCAGCGTCGTCTTGCCGGAGCCGCTTTGGGGCGCGGCGATCACCAGCCTCGGCAGGGAGAGCGCGTTGTCCATCGTCCACACGTCCCTTCGATTCAAAAACTTCCGCCATTATACCAAAAGCGCGCGTTTCCGCAAAAAAACGCTTCGCCGGAGACGCTCTTTCGTATCCGCGCCCCCGCCGCGAAGCGCGAAAGAGGACTTTGTAAGCCGCGCGGCAACTCGCTTTCGCCGAAAAGCGCCAAAAAAGTCCCCCGCCCGCCGCCCGCGTCCGGCCAGAGGGGTAAATTTTTTCTCCCGCCCCGCCGGCGTCCGCGCCTCAAAGGGGGGCGCGTATCGCCGCCGCGTCGCCCGATCCGCGCGGAGACGGAATTTTTTCCCGGCGCCGCGCGTTGACGCGGCGTCAGAATGATGCTATTTTTTTAACCGACGCAGTGTCATAACAGTCAGACGCCGGAGAGGAGATCGCCCGGGAAAACCGCCGCGCGGCGCGGGAAAATACTCGACGCCCGCGAGCGGCTGTACCGAACCAGGAGTTCCGGTAACATTCCGCTCACGGAGATCGGGGAGACCGCCGCAGTCACGCGCACATCGATCTACAACTATTTCCGATCGCAAAGAGGAAATTTTCCTGGCGCTGTACGAGCGGGAGTACGGCCTGTGGAACGCGGATCCGGAAGCGATCCTCGCGCGCCCGGGGCCGTTTCCGCCGTCCGCACTCGCGGCGGGGATCGCGCGGAGCGTCGTCGGGCGGCCGCCGCCGCTCAAGCCGCTCGCCCTCAACAACGACGATATGGAGGCGAACAGCCGCCCGGAGCGGCTGGCGTCGTTCAAGCGCGCGTCCGGCGATTCGACGGAGAACGCGAGGCTGCCGCTGCGCAAGTTTTGCCCGGACATGAGCGAGGACGATCGGACGCGCGTCATATACGCATTTTTCCCGTTCATGTTCGGCGTTCGCTCCTACACGTCCGTCACCGCGAAGCGGGAGGCGGCGCCGAAGAAAGCGGGGGCGGACTTCGTCCGCCCGACGGCTTGCGGCCTCGTGCGCGCCTGTCTCGCGCGCCTGCCGGGCGGGGCGCGCGAGCTGTCGCGGGACGCGGTGGAATGACGGCCGGCGGCGGGCCGCCCGTTAAAAAAACGCCCCCGGGCGCGCGTGAAACGCGTCCGATCGGGCGAACCGGGGAGACCGCGCGGCGTCGCGCCGCGAAAGGCAGACAGCCGCTTGCGGGGCGCGCGGCAAAAAGCGCCCGCGCCGCCGCTTTCGCGCGCGGCGAACCGTTCGGAATGAGGAGAAAGGGGGAACGGCACATGAAATACACGCGCCTTGGAAATTCCGATCTCGTCGTGTCGCGCGTCTGCATGGGCTGCATGGGCTTCGGCGACCCGGCGCGGGGGCGGCACGGCTGGACGGTGGGCGAGGACGATTCGCGGCGGATCATCCGGCGGGGCCTCGAACTCGGCGTCAACTTTTTCGACACCGCCATCGCGTATCAAAGCGGCACGAGCGAGCGGTACCTAGGGCGCGCCCTGCGCGACTTCGCCAAACGCGGCGAGGTCGTCGTCGCCACGAAGTTTCCGCCGCGAACGCCGGAGGAGATCGCGCTCGGCGTTTCGGGCGCCGCGCACGTGCGGAACACGCTCGACGCCAGCCTGAAGAACCTCGGCATGGACTACGTTGACCTGTACATCTGCCATATGTGGGACTGGAACACGCCGATCGGGGAGATCCTCGAAGGGCTTTCCGACGCCGTCCGGGCCGGAAAAGCGCGCGCCGTCGGCATCTCCAACTGTTTCGCGTGGCAGCTCGTCAAGGCCAACGCGCTGGCCGGCGCGGAGGGATGGCCGAAGTTCGTCTCCGCGCAGGGGCACTACAACCTCATCTTCCGCGAGGAGGAGCGGGAGATGATCCCCTGCTGCGAGGAGGAGAACATCGCCCTCACGCCCTACAGCCCCCTCGCCTCGGGCCGTCTGGCGCGGAAGCCGGGCGAGGACACCAGACGCCTGCGCGAGGACGACTACGCCCGTTTCAAGTACGACGCCTCGGCGGCGCTGGACGCCGCCGTCATCGGCCGCGTGGACGAACTGGCGCGAAGGCGCGGCGTGAGCATGACGGAGATCTCGCTCGCGTGGCTGCTGGCAAAGACAACGTCTCCCGTTGTCGGCGCGACGAAGACATCCCACATCGAAGACGCGGTCAAAGCCGTCGAACTGGAGCTCTCGGGCGAGGAGCGCGCGTACCTTGAAGAACCGTACCGGCCGCACGCGCTCGTCGGCGTGATGGCCGAGAACAGGCGCGCCGACGACGGCAAAAAAAACGCGCCGGCGACGGAAAGCCGGAAAATCGTCCCGGCGCGCGAACCCTCTTGACCTTGAGCGGACTTCAGACGTTACAATGAAACGCGGGAAACGGAACGGCGTTCCCGCGTGTTTTCTCACTTTATCGCGAAAGGATGCGTTATGATGATCAAGCTGATCGCCGCGCTCGCGGTTTTGCCGGCGTTTTTCGCCGTCCCGGCATGGGCGAAGCCCACGCCCGAAAGGACTCTCGTCGCGTTTTACTCCTGGGGCGGGACGACGCGGGGCATCGCGCTGGAGATCGCGCGCCGCACGGGGGCGGACGTGTTCGAGATAGAACTTGTCAAGCCCTATTCCGACGACTACGACACCGTGCTCAAGGAGGCCCAGCGCGACCAGCGCGCCGCCGCCCGGCCCGAGATCAAAAACAGCGTTCCCGACATGGGCAAATACGACACGATCCTGCTCGGATACCCCAACTGGTGGGCGAGCATCCCCATGCCCATCGCCACGTTTCTGGAGAGCGCCGACTTCAACGGCAAAGTGATCTCGCCGTTCTGCAGCAACGGCGGCGGCCGGCTGGGACAGAGCGTTTCCGCCATCACCAAGCTTGTGCCCGGCGCGACCGTGCGGAACCCGCTTTCGATACACTATTCGGGCGGCGCCTCGCTCGGCGGCGACCTCGACGCCTGGCTGAAGAAGAACGGGTTTTAGACGATGAAAGCCCTCATCATCGCGATCGCGGCCGTTCTGCCGCCGCTGGCCGCGGCGGCTTTCGCCGCGCCCGGGGACATGGCGCTCATCAAAGGCGGCACGTTCCTGATGGGAAGCCCCGAGACCGAGAACTGGCGCGAGGCCGACGAGGTTCGGCACACCGTCGCCGTGAGCGATTTTTACATCGGCACGCGCGAGGTGACGCAGAAAGAGTACGTTGCCCTGACGGGCAAAAACCCAAGCGAGTTTAAGGGAAACTCCCTGCCTGTGGAGAGCGTGAGCTGGTACGACGCCGTGGCGTTCTGCAACCTCAAAAGCGCTAAAGAGGGCCTGACGCCCGCCTACGTCATCGACGGCGGGAACGTGACATGGAACAGGGACGCCGACGGCTACCGTCTGCCCACGGAAGCCGAGTGGGAGTACGCCGCCCGCGCCGGAAGCGAGGGGCCGTTCAGCGTCGAGCCGTCGCCGAGTCCCCGGCAGGCCAACTACTACGGGCACTATCCCTATAACATCGAGCAGAACTACTTCACCACCGAGAAACTCGACGTGCAGCCCGGGATCTACCGCGCCAAGACACTGCCCGTCGGCAGTTTCAAGCCCAACGCCTGGGGTCTGTACGACGTGCACGGCAACGTCAGCGAGTGGTGCTGGGATCGCTACGGCGCCTATCCGATCGGCCCGGCGACCGATCCGGCCGGCCCCGGGACGGGCGCGGCGCGCGTGTGCCGCGGCGGCGGCTGGAACGACTTCGCGAAGCACCTGCGCAGCGCCTACCGCTCGTCGCAGACGCCGGACGACGTGTCCGCCAGCCGGGGGTTCCGCCTCGCGCGAAACGCGAAGCGGCCCCTCGCGCGTTAGAACAGACAAAAAAATGGCGCGCCGTCCCGAAGGACGGCGCGCCCGCCGCGTTTAAGGCCACGCTCCCGGCACGAGGACGAGAGGCTGTTCGCCGCCGGTTTTCGCGATCGTTTCAGACTGCCGCCTCGCCGATGAAACGGTCGTGTAGCGCGCGCACCGCGTCCGCGGCGCGGGCTGAACCGACGACGCACGTGACGGCGAGCGACGTGGAAGCGATCATTTCGATGTTGATCCCGGCCTCCGCGAGGATGGTGAACATCTTCGACGGGATCTCGGGGTGGTTGGCGATGCCCGCTCCCACGATGGAGACGCGGGCGATCTCGGTGTCGAAAGAAACGCCCTGAGCGTCTACTTCGCGGCACATCTTACGGCAGACCCGGCTCGCCGTTTCAAGGCTGGCCTTTTTGACGAGAAAGCCGATGTCGTTTACGCCGCCGCGCATGTTGTTCTGGATGATCATATCGGCGCCCACGCCTTCCTCCGCCAGATCCGAGAAAAGTCTGGCCGCGACGCCCGGGATGTCCGGCACCCCGAGCAGCACGACCCTCGCCGATTTCGTGTCCGAGACGACGGCCTTAATGATAAGCCCCTCCGTTACGGGATTGCTCATGACCAGTGTGCCCTCCTCCTCCGCCAATTCGGAACCTACGTAAAGCGGCACGTTGTAGCGGGCCGCCATCTCGACGCTTCTCGCCTGCAGCACGTTCGCGCCCTGCACGGCCATCTCCATGCACTCGTCAAAGCCGATGCGCCGAAGTATTCTGGGGTGTTTCACGACGCGGGGATCGCCCGTCATGATGCCGGAAACGTCCTTCAGCAGGCGGCACGACTCCGCCCCCAGCGCCGCCGCCATGGCGACGGCGGAGAGATCCGAGCCGCCGCGCCCCAGCGTGATCACGTCCCCGGCGTCCGTTATGGCCTGAAACCCCGCGATGACAGCCACAACGCCGTCGTCGAGCACTTTTTCGACAGCTTCCGGCTCGATCTTGTATATGCGCCCCTCCATCGGGAAACCGTTCGCACGGATCCCCGCCTGACGGGCGGTGAACGACTGCGCCGGGATACCGAGCTGTTTCAGGGCGAGCGAGAGCAGCGCGACGCTCTGCTGCTCTCCCGTGGCGAGAAGCTGATCCATCTCGCGACCGTCGGTTTCGGAGGCGACATCGCCGGCAAGCGCCAGAAGGTCGTCGGTCGTGTTGCCCATCGCGGAGACGACCACCGCGACGCGGAACCCCCGCTCGCGCGTCTTCTTCACTATCCCGGCGACGCGCCTCATCAGGTTCGAGTCCGCGACCGACGAACCTCCGAATTTAAGCACCGTGAGAGGAAGTTTGTCCCATTCCATTTACCCGCACCTCCGATATTCCGCGAGGACGTCGTGAAACCGCGCGCCCAGATCGACGCGCGCTCCCTTGGCGCTGCAGTCCAGCACGAAGAACTGCGAGCGGACGCCGTACTCGGTGAACGTGCGGCACAGGGCCTCGGCGACGCGCTGCGTGGAGCCTTTCACAAGGGCGATGACGCTCGGGCCCGAGCCGCTGATCGCGACGCTCAGGCACTCGGGCAGGGACTGCACGCGTGAGAAGATGACCTCCCCGCCGGAGAACAGTTTGCTCCTGTAGGGCTGGTGCAGCCTGTCGTCCATGCCCCATCTGAGATAATCCCATTTTCCCGTCGCCCATGCGGCGGTGAGCAGCGCGGCGCGCCCCACGTTGAACACGGCGTCGCCGAACGGCACTTCCTTCGGCAGGGCGTTCCGGGCGTCCGAGGTTTTAACGCGCTCGTCGGGGACGGCGACGACGCAGAGCACTTCGGGCGGGAGGGGAGGAAGGCTCACGTAGCGCAATTCCCTGCCGTCCCAGCAGCTGACCGCCATTCCCCCGAGAAAGCACGGGGCGACGTTGTCGGGATGCCCTTCTATCACCGTCATGGCGCGGAGAAGCTCGTCGTCGTCCGCTTCGCGGCCCGTGAGGTAGTCGGCGATGAGCACGCCGGCGACGACCGCGCTCGCGGAACTCCCCAGCCCGCGGCACAGAGGGATGATGTTATGGCACCAGATCGAAAAGCCCGGCCCTTTGACGCCCCACCTGGCGCAGGTCTGTTCGTAGGCCCCGACGACGAGGTTCGCCTTGGGCGAAGAAAGTTCGCGGCTGCCTTCGCCAAGCGCTTCGATGCGATACTCCCCCTCCGGCAGGAGTTCCTCGACTTTGAAAATATTGTAAAGCGACACGGCCATGCCGATCGTGTCGAAGCCGGAACCGAGGTTCGCGCTTGTCGCGGGGACGCGGAGCGTGATAAGCGGACTCACCCGTTCATCACCTCCATCAGCTCGTCAAAGCTGTCGCCGATCTCGACCGGGCGGCCGACCTGCGACATCGCCGTGTCGGGATCTTTGAGGCCGTTGCCCGTCAGGATCATGACGACTGTGATGCCTTTCGGCAGCCGTCCCTCTTTCTTGAGCTTGATCAGCCCCGCGAGCGGAGCGCACGATGCCGGCTCGGCGAAGACGCCGCCTTTCGCGGCCAGCAGGCGTTGGGCGGCGAGGATCTCCTCGTCGGTGACGGAATTGAACTCGCCGGAGGACTGGGCGACGGCCTCTTTGGCGAGATGGGCGCTCACCGGGTTGCCGATGCGTATCGCCGTGGCCACCGTCTCCGGGTTGGGGCAGGGAAGCCCCGTCGCGAGCGGGGCCGCGCCGGCGGCCTGAAAGCCCATCATCCTCGGCAGGCGTGCGATCCGGCCGAGTTCATGGTACTGCTTGTAGCCCGCCCAGTAGGCGCTGATGTTCCCGGCGTTGCCGACGGGGATCGCGTGCCAGTCGGGAGCGCGCCCGAGAACCTCGCATATCTCCCACGCGCCGCTCCTCTGTCCCCACAGCCTGTAGGGATTCACCGAGTTCACGATCGCGAAGCCCTCCGTTTCCGCCGCCTTCCGGGCCATCTCGAGCGCGCGGTCGAAGTTCCCTCTCACGGCGATGACCTTGGCCCCGTACATGAGGGCCTGAGCAAGTTTTCCGAGCGCCACCTTGCCCGCCGGCAGCAGCACGTAGCACGGAACCTGCGCCGCCGCCGCGTAGGCGGCCGCGGACGCCGAGGTGTTGCCCGTCGAGGCGCACACAAGCGCTTTTGCCCCGTCCTCGAGGGCCTTGGCGACCGCCAGCACCATTCCCCTGTCCTTGAACGATCCCGAAGGGTTGCATCCTTCGAGTTTCGCCCAAAGCTCGATCTCAAGCGTCGCGCCGAGGCCGTCCAGACGGACGAGCGGCGTCGAGCCTTCGCCCAGCGTGACGCGGGGCGTTTTATCGGTGACGGGAAGAAGCGCCGCGTATTTTTCGATAACTCCCATAGTTCCCCCTCCGTTCGTGTCGATCCGTTCCGCCGTGACAAAAAAACGTCTCTGCAAAAGTCCGCAGAGACGGCGCCGGTTTCCGCGCCGCGTCGCCGCTCCGGCTCGTTCGCGGTGTCGTCGCTCCGCTCTCCGCGCGCGCCGCTCCGGGCGCGGCCCGCGGAAGGCGGGGCGGGAACGGCGTTTTTCGTGCCGCGGTTCTTCGCGTGAGAAGCGGAACCCCGGCGCCTACAGTCACGGCGTTCGGATTATATAATTCAGACGTGGTATTTTATACTACCGCCGCAAACCGTTGTCAAGCGAAAACTCGCCGTCGGTCTGGCCGCCGTCCGCGAAAATTCGCTGCCGGGAACACTCTCGCCCAGCGAAACAGCCGCGCGGCGGGACGGCTATCCGAAAGAGGCCGCGCGGCGCGGCCCGGAGACAAAACAAAAAAACGGGCGCGCCGTTCGCCGCCGGGGAGCGCCCGTCGCAGTCGTAAACGCGCTCGCGGTATAACGGGAACGCGGCGGGGCGCGCTGTCGCCTCGCCGGGTTGAAAACTCGCAAGGAGGAATCGACGATGAAAATTTTTACGGCGTTTTTCGCGATCCTGCCGATCGCGCTTTTCGCGGCGCTGTCCGCCCGTCCGCGCGCCGCGCGGGCGGAAGCCGCGCCGGAGGACGAAGCGGCGACGATCGTCGTGAGCGACGGCGCGCGCGAGACGGTCTTCGCCCTCAACGGCTCCGGCCCCGCCAAGTCGCTATTGTCTCAGCTGCCGCTGACCGTCGAAGTGCAAAACTACGGCGGCAACGAGAAGATCTTCTACCCCGAATCTCTCGACACGCGCGGCGGCAGGCTCCTGACCCGGGGCCGGGTCGGCACGCTAGCGTATTTCGAGCCGTGGGGCGACGTCGTGATGTTCCACGGCCCCGCCGGCCCGTATCCCGGCCTGTACGCGCTGGGCGAGGCTGTCGCGGGGGCGGGGAACATCGCCCGCCTTTCCGGCACGATCACCGTGCGCGCGGGCGGCGAAAGTTCCGCCGGGTTCTAGTCCCGCGTCGGCGCGGGCGGGCGTCGGCGGCGGTCTTTGGCGCCGCGCCGGTTCGGCCCGGGAGCCTTGCCCCGCCGGAGAAACTCGCTCCGACGGCTCCCCGTGGGCGACATCGTCCATCGGACGCCGCGCGGCGGTCGTGTCATCCCGCGCGCGCAAAACGGCGGTAGATTCGATCGCCGACGCGCCGGGCACATCGAAAGCGGCGCGGAGGTCGTCACAACCGCCGGCGGGCCGGAGTGACGTTCGATCCGATCGGGCGGCCCCGCGCCGGTAGCCGACGGATCGGCGCCCTCGAGCCCTTTTGCGCGCGAAGGGCGGGAGCGCGCCCTTTTGACGCGCCGAAGCGGCGGCGAAGAAAGAGGCAATCCCGTTTCGGGCGCGGGGCGGCGGAGGGAACCGTTTTTTCCCGCGACGGGTTTTTCCGCTTTTCTGCCCGAACCGGCGATCCGTGAGCCTGTTTCGCGGGCGGCGCGCGATAAGCGGTTCCCGGTTTCGGCCCGCCGGGGGATCGCCCCCGGATGATCCCGGTTCGCGAACAGCCGCCTGCCGGTCGCGCGAAGGGCGTCCGCGCGGACGCATTTCTCCGGCGTCGCCGTCCGCGTTCCGCGTCGTCGGCGGCGGATCGGAGACGGGTTCCGGGCTTTCCCGCCGGGGAACGCGCCATATCGCGACAGAGCGTCGGCATATCTGGAGACCTCGATGAGGTTCCCGTCGCGCGGGGCGCCCGACGGTGGTGTGAAAAATCGTCAACGAAACGCCCGATAACGCGCGGCCGCCGGAACGCCAAGGCGGCCGCGTTTTTTGCCGCCGCGCGCGGCTCGCGCGAGGCAACGGGCGTAAAAAACGCCGCTCCGCCGAGGGCGTTTTTTTTGCGTTCCGGGACGAGACCGAAGCGCGCGGACTTCGCTGTCCGGCATATGCCCGGACGCCGGGATGCGACCGTCGCTTCGGCGGTTCCGAGCGCGGAGGGCGGGCCGGGCGCGGCCATGGCCGGGATTTGGGCTCTCACGTCAGGTTTTCCGGCGCGTTGTTGCGGTTTTAGGGCAAGTTTTATATAATTCAGGCAAAGCTACCCGCCGCTTTTGGACGGAAGCGAACGACAGAAAGGACTGTTGAAGAATATGCGTCTGGCGACCATTAAGACTGAAAGCGGAGAGATTGCCGGCATCGTCACCCCCAAGGGCGTGCTCCCCGTCGAGGCGTTGAACGCGGCGAAAGGAACGGCCTGGCCCGGCGAAATGTTTTCTCTGATCCGCTCCGGCCAGATCCCGAGGCTGACCGAGTGGTACAACGGCGGGGGAAAAGCCGAACTGGACTCGATCCCCGGACTTGTTCCGGCGGCGGATGCGGTCTACGGCCCACTGTACAGGAACCCGAGGCGCATTTTCGGCATCGGGCTGAACTACGTGGATCACGCGGGCGACATCGGTTCCGCCGCTCCGCAGGGTTTCCCCGGCAGTTTCTTCAAGATGGCCGATACCCTCATAGGGCCGGGCGACGAGATCCATTTGCCCGCGCTGAAAGAGGCCCAGAAGACGACCGCCGAGGCCGAACTGGGCGTGATCATAGGCCGCGACTGCCGCGACGTGCCCGAGGAGGACTGGCTGAGCGCCGTCGTCGGCTACACGACCATTCTGGATATGACGGAGGAATCGATCCTCAAAGGCAACGACTACGTCAAGGGCAATCCTCGGTATCTGTGCATCGTGAAAAACTTCCCGACCTTCTTCTCTTTCGGCCCCGAACTGGTCACGCCGGACGAAGTGCCCGACGTGCTGAAACTGGAGGTTCAGTCTGTCCGCGACGGCGAAGTCTACGCCAAGAACGTCGTCGGCAACATGACGCACCGCCCCGCCAAGCTGGTTTCTTTGCACAGCGGCATAATGGGCTGGTACGCGGGCGACATTCTCTCCACCGGCACGCCTCGCGCTTTCGAGATCAGGGACGGCGACACCGCCGAGTGCCGCGTCTTCGGCCCGGACGGCTTTGAGATGGCTCCGCTTGTCAATCCCGTTGTCGATCTGAAACTCCACCCCGAAAAGGCGTAGATCGCGTCGGCGTCTTGTAAACGGAACGCCGTTCGCGCCTTGAACGTCATTCCGGCGGCCCGCGCCGCCGC
>CAZRXR010000038.1:0-2908 GCA_964604125.1 uncultured Synergistaceae bacterium | reverse complement strand
GCGATTTTTATTTTTTTATTTTTAAGGAGGAAACAGACATGGATTTGGGCCTTAAAGACAAGAGCGCCCTGGTGATGGCCTCCAGCGGCGGCCTCGGGAAGGCGATAGCCTGCGAACTCGCCCGCGAGGGCGCGAGGGTCATGCTGTTCTCGCAGTCTGAAGAAAAGCTCCGGCGGGCGCAGGAGGATATTTTCAAAGAGACGGGCAACCGTCCCGAGTACTTTGCCGGCAGCGTTACAAACCCCGACGACATCAAGGCTCTGGTCAGGACGACGACGGAGAGATGCGGCCCCGTCTACGCGCTGGTCAACAACACCGGCGGCCCCAAACCTGGCCCGTTCGACGCATTCGGCGACAAAGACTGGCAGGACGCCTATGAGCTCTGCCTGCTGTCCTATATCCGCGCGATACGCGAGGTTCTGCCCTCCATGCGCGCGCGGGGCGGCGGGCGCATCGTCTGCTCCACCTCGTCGTCCGTCAAGGCTGTGCTTGACAACCTGATCCTGTCGAACACGTTCCGAATGGGCGTCGTCGGTCTGGCCAAGACACTGTCGCAGGAACTGGGCAAGGACAACATCCTTATCAACGTGATCGCGCCGGGACGCATCGGCACGGCCCGCATCGACCAGCTGGACAGGATTCGCGCTCAGAAAGCCGGCGTGAGCGTGGAGGAACTCCAGAAAAGAGCCTTCGCGAACATTCCGCTCGGGCGTTACGGACGCCCCGACGAATACGGCAGGCTCGCGGCGTTCCTGTGCGCGCCGTTGAACACGTTCATCACGGGCCAGACGGTACTCGTGGACGGCGGAATGGTTAAGGCAATATAGCTGCCGCCCTTCCCGAACCGAGTTTTATCCGCCCGTTCCGAATGTGACGGCCCAGACGCCCTCCGCGCGGGTCTCGGCGGGATACGCCGTCGGGGATCGCCCCGGGCGGCTTTTTCGCGTGGTCTGCGGCCCGGCGCGGCGGGCTCAAACCGGCGGCGGATTTTCACGGCGTCTGAAAAGACAGGCTTCCCGAACGGGAAGCCTGTCTTTTTTATGCGCGAAAAAAAAGGGGGGGAAGCGCGGCCTTTCGCTTTCCGCCCTCCGCGCTCCGCCGCCGCGCGCTCTGAAAACGCTTTGTTCTCGGCTCGCGTTCGATCCGGCGTCGTCCGTCGGCGGTTTTTTCCCCGCTTCCCGTCCGGCGGCGTCCCGACGCCCCCGCCGGACAGTCCTTTCGCGGCGCGGCGTCGCTCCCCGGCGTCGCGGGGCCGCGCCCGCCCACTCCCGGCCCTTCGGCGAAAACTTCCCGGAGAGGAAACGGAGCGAGGCGGCGTAAAATCAGTCCGCGCGGCGCGTCTTTCCCCGCGGCGGAAAATTCTGTTTTTTTAATTGACAACCGTCGAAGGGCGGGTATATAATCAAAAAGACAAAATATATCTGATATACAAGTCGTGTGCAAGGTTGTATTTTCCCGATAAACGGAGGGGGGATCCCATGAAGTCGATTTGCATCGAAGAACCAGGCAAAGTGGTCGTCAGGGAGACCGCCATGCCGACGCGCGCCCCCGGAGAGGCGCTGCTGAAAGTGCTGTGGGGCGGCATCTGCGGGAGCGACCTCGGATCGTACCGGGGGGCCAACGCCTATGTGTCCTACCCGCGCGTGCCCGGCCACGAACTCTCGGCCGAGATCGTGGAGATCGACGAGAACGCGCGGGGCCTCAAACCGGGCATGATCGTCACGTGCAACCCGTACTTCAACTGCGGCGCGTGCTATTCATGCCGCAGGGGGCTTGTGAACGCATGCACGGACAACCAGACGATGGGCGTGCAGCGCGAGGGCGGCTTTTCCGAGTACATCACGATGCCCGTCGAGCGCCTCTACGACGGCAAGGGGCTGCCCGCCAAGACGCTGGCCCTGATCGAGCCGTTCTGCATCAGCTACCACGGCGTTTCGCGCGCCGACGTGAAAAGCGGCGAGCGCGTGCTGGTCGTGGGAGCCGGGACGATAGGCGTGCTGGCCGCCGTCGCGGCGAAAGCCAGAGGGGCGGAAGTCACCGTCTGCGATGTCGCGGCCGACAAGCTGGACTACGCCTACAGGACGTTCGGCCTCCACCACAAACTGCTCAACTCCTCGCCCGAGGCGTTCGCGAAAGGCGTGGAGGAACTAACGGGAGGCGACGGCTTCGACGTGACGATAGAGGCGGTGGGGCTGCCGTCCACGTTCCAGAACTGCGTCGACGCCGCCTGTTTCGGGGGGCGCGTGGTGCTCATCGGCGTCTCCAAGAAGAACATCGACGATTTCTTCTTCACGATCATCCAAAAGAAAGAGCTTAACATATACGGTTCGCGCAACGCGCTGAAGAAGGATTTCATCGAGCTTATCGACCTTGTAAAGGGCGGCGGCGTAGACCTTGAAAAAATCGTCACCGACACCTACAAGATGGACGACGCGGCCCGCGCGTTCGCGGATTTCTCCGCCAACGCCGGCAGGATGCTCAAGGTGGTAATCGACTTCTCCTAGCGGGAGAAGCGAAAAAATCCGAAAAAGGAAGGAAAGGGAAGACATGATGAACACCTCTTGGAAGAAAGTCGCCGCGCTGTGCTGCGCGCTGGCGTGCGCGGTCGTTTTCGCCGGCGCCGCGTCGGCGAAGGACGAAGTGGTCGAGCTGCAGATCGGGTTTGAGAACTCCCTGTCGGAGCCTTTCGGTCAGGGTATCGTGAAATGGGCGGAGATCCTCGACAAGGTCTCCGGCGGCACGATGAAGATCACGCCGTTTCCGGACAGCCAGCTCGGCAGCAAGAACGAGCTGATCGACTCCATGCTCATCGGCGAGCCCGTCTGCACGTTGGCCGACGGCGCTTTCTACGCCGATTACGGCGTCCGCGACTTCGGCATCGTCTTCGGCCCGTTCCTCTTTGACAACT
>CAZRXR010000037.1:6363-18526 GCA_964604125.1 uncultured Synergistaceae bacterium | reverse complement strand
TTTTCTTACCCGGTTTGGAACGAGCGTGAAACATCATGGGAGGCCGCGCGCCGTCAGGGCGAAAATAAAGTCCCCCGCCTCGGGCCGGTCGTGACACGCGGAGACGGGGATGCGGGCTTTTTGGGGCGCGAAAAAAACTTCATATTCGCGCGCGCTTCCGTTTCGCGGCCGGGGCGCGCGCTTTTCCGCGCCCCCGGGCCGGATTTCCGACGTGAAAAAGCGTTTCAAGGAATTCACTTTTTCTGACCTTTGTCGCGGCGCGCGGAAAGGTTTTTTCCGCGTGAAAATTCCGGCGCGAAAACGCGCCCGTTTCTTCCCCCAGGCGGGAAGGAAACGGGCGCGTTTTTTGTGCCGAAAGGCGTTTTTTTGAAAAGGCGCTTTACTCGCGGCGGAACATCGGCAGGACAAGGCGCTCCAGAGTTTTGAGCAGCAGGTACGAGACGATCGTCTCGCAGGGCAGACGGATCAGGTTTGTCGCGAGGCGCAGCGGGAGCAGCGCGGCGACGGCTTTTTTGTAGAGGATGCAGAGCCACAGCGTGTTCAGCCCGATGTTGATAAACAGCGTGACGAGCGTGTGGGCGCACGCCGCGCGCGTAAGGCTCGCGGGCCTGCGGTAGTATGCGTAGCCGTAGACGACGCCCGCCGCGACGGCGCTCAGCGTGAAGCCCGGAAAGTAGACGCCGTCGGGCCGCAGCGCGAACTTGAGCACCTCGAGGGCGCCCGAGAATACGGCCCCCGCCGCCGGGCCGAAAAGAAAGCAGACGGCCTGGTTGGGCAGCCCCGACAGGCCTATCTTCTGGTACGGGCCGAGATTGACGGTCGCCACCTGCCCCAGCACGACGGAGAGCGCGCACATCAAGCCGCAGAACGTGACGGCGCGTCCCGAGCGGAACTCGCGCGTTGACGCGCGCCAGCGTCCGAAACGGATTTTTTCTTTTTCCATAATAAAAGCCTCCTTACGTCGATCTCCTCTGACCACATAAGGAGGCTTTCGCGCCCGATATGCGGCAGCGGGATGCAAAAGCCGGCACCGCAAGCCCGAGGGCTTTTCGTCCGGCCGTCAACTCCCCGTACGGCCGGCACTTAACGCGCCGTTTTTTACTCTGCCTGTGCGCGCCCCATTATAGCGGATTTTTCGCGCCGCGCAAGGGAAAGCGCCGCGAAATCCCGCGATTTTTCGGCGCGCCCTTTCCACATTCGCCGCGCCGTGTTACTATTTTTGGCGGATACGATGATGGAGGCTCTCGATGAAACTTTCACGGAAAACCTGTCTCGCGCTCGCGGCGCTTTTGGCGCTGGCGCTGTGCGCGCGGCTTGAAGACGCGCGCCGCAAGCGGCGGCACACGCGCGCGTTTTTCGCGATGGACACGCCCGTCGCGCTGACGGCCTACGGCCCCGCCGCTCCCCGGGCGCTGGAACGCGCCGAACGTCTCGTCCGCCGTCTGGAGCGCGAGATGAGCGTCACCGTCGCCGACAGCGGCGTCTCCCGGCTGAACGCGGGAGAGGAGATCCCCGCGGACGGGACGGTGGGGCGGGCGCTTTCGGCGGCGCTCGAGATGCGCGAGAAAACGGGCGGCGCGTTCGACCCGGCGCTGTACCCCGCGCTCAGACTGTGGGGCTTCACCACGGGGAAGTACGCCGTGCCCGCGCAAGCCGAGATCGACGCCGCGCTGCGCCTGTCGGGAGCGGCGCGTGTGCGCAAAACCGAAAGCGGCTTCCGCCTGAACAGCGGCGCCGCGGTGGATCTCGGCGGCATCGGCAAGGGCTGGGCGAGCGACGCGGCCGCCGACTGCCTGCGCGAAAACGGCGTGGAAAGCGCGGTCGTCAGCCTTGGAGGCAACGTGCGCACGCTAGGCCCGCGCCCCGGCGGCGCGAAGTGGCGCGTGGGCGTGCGCGACCCGGAGGGCGGGCTGCTGGGCGTGATCGCGATCGGCGAAGGGGCCGTCGTCACATCGGGAAACTACGAGCGTTTCTTTGAAAAAGACGGCGAGCGCTACTGGCATATCCTCGACCCGCGCACGGGAAAGCCGGCCCGTTCGGGCGTCGTCTCCGCGACCGTGATCGGAAAGCGTGGCGCGGCGTGCGACGCGCTCTCGACGGCCCTGTTCGTGATGGGGCCGGAGAAAAGCGCGGACTGGCTGCGGAAAAATCCCGGGTACGGCGCCGTCATCCTCGATGAAAACGGCGCGCTGTACTTCACGGAGAACCTCGGCGCGGACTTCGTCCCCGACGAGAGGCGGCGCGCCGCCGCGCGGGTGCTCGGGCCATGAAAAAGGCCGCCGCGCTGTTCGCCGTTTCCCTGTTCCTGTGGTGCGCCGCGAGCTGGCGCAGGCCCCACGCGCAAACGGTCGAGATCGTCCGCGACGGGAAGACAATCGCCGTGATCGACCTTTCCGCCGAAACCGCGCCGCGCACGCTGACGCTGAAGTCTCCGGACGGCGGCTTCAACACGCTGCTGATCGAGCGCGGCAGGATCCGCGTGCTCTCCGCCGACTGTCCCGGCCGCGACTGCGTGAACATGGGCTGGCTGCGCTCGGCGTCCGCCCCGCTCGTCTGCCTGCCGCACAGACTGATCGTGCGCTACGCCGACGGCGCGGCGGGAGCGCTTGACGGGGTGTCGCGATGACGCCGCGGATACGGACGCTCACGCGCCTTTCGCTGCTCACGGCGCTGTCGCTGCTGCTGTTCACCGCGGAATCGGCGCTGCCCGCGCCCGTCCCCGTCCCGGGCGTCAAGCTGGGCCTCGCCAACGTCGTCACGGTCTGGGCGCTCTACCGCTGCTCCGTCGCCGAGACGGCGCTTGTGCTGGCAAGCCGCGTCGCTCTGGCGGCGCTGCTCGCCGGCCGCCCCGCGTCGGCCGTCTTCAGCGCGGCGGGGGCGCTGTTCTGCATGGTGGGGGCCGTCCCCCTTCGCCGCATTGTGCCCGAAAAGCGTCTCTGGCTGACAAGCGCCGTCTGCGGCCTGCTCCACAACCTCGGCCAGCTGTGCGCGGCCGTCGCCGTCGCCCGCGCTCCGGCGCTGTGGTCGTATCTGCCCTTTCTGCTCGCGGCGGGTCTGGTCTCGGGAAGTCTCACGGGCGCGCTCGCCTCTCTGGCGGCCCGCCGCGTCTCGCTGGCGCTGGCCCGCCCCGGAGGCGGCAACGCGCGCGACGCGGACGGAGACGCCCGCCGGAAGCCGCGTTCTCGCTGAGAATCCAGCCCGGGCGCGCTGACACGGAGGAATTTTTATGAACACAAAGGCGCTCAATCGTCTGATAGTTGACTTTTTCATGTCGGCGCTGATGATCCTGCTGATGGCCTATCAGGTCGTCGGCGGCGCGGCGCACGAGGTTCTCGGCACGGCCGTCGGCGCGCTCTTTGTCGCGCACTCGTTCCTGAACCGCCGCTGGTTCTCGTCGTTTTACAAGGGAAAGCTGACGGTGACGCGCGCGCTGCAGAACACGTTCGTCATTCTCGTCGTCATCGACGCGGTCGTCGTGATGGTCACGGGCGTGATGATCTCGGGCACGGTGTTCGCGTTTCTGAACATCGTCTCGGGCGTCGCGGTCGCGCGGACGCTGCACCTGTGCGCGAGTTACTGGGGCTTCGCGCTGATGAGCTGCCACGTCGGCGTCCACTGGAACATCGTGACCGCGATGACGCGCTCGGTCACGGGAGCGAAACCGCTCTCGGGCGCGCCGCTCGCCGCCGCGCGGCTGCTCGCGCTCTGTCTCGCGCTGCGCGGCGCGTGGGCGTTCGTCCGCCTCCGCGTGTGGGATTTTATGACGCTGAGAATGCAGTTCGCCTTTTTCGACGACGCGGAAGACTTTCTCGTCCTGTTCAACTGGACGTGCGTGGCGGCGCTGTTCGTCTCCGTCTCGTACCTGCTGACGAAAGCGGCGCGGGCCGCGTCCTCCCGGGCGAAGGCGCGGCCGTGAACGCCGAAGGGATCGCGCTGGCGTTCTTCTCTCTGGCCGTCGTCGCCGCCTACCACCCGCTGGTCGTCGCGGCCGAGTACCGCTTTTCAAAGCGCGTCTGGCCCTTTTTCGCACTCTGCGGCGCCGGAGGGCTGGCCGGGGGGATCTTCCTGCCGGGGGCGTGGGGCGCCGCGCTCGCCTTCTGGGGCGCCGTGAACCTTTGGTGCGTCTTCGAGGTGCGCGCGCAGGCAAAGCGCGTCGAAAAGGGATGGTTTCCCCGCGGCCCCGGACACAGACCGTAAGCGCCGCGCGCGCGGCGGACGCGAGAGCGCCCGCCGTTTTTTTTGCGCGCCCCGCTCCCCGGCCGCGCGGAGGAAAACGCGCGGCGCGATCCCGCTGTCCGACCCGGCGCGCGTCGCGGCTTGGGGCCGCGCGCGGACGGAGAGCGTTTCGGCGCGGGCGCGCTTCGGGGACGATCGACCGGCGCGATTCGTCACTAAAGGTCAAGCCTCTAATACGCTCCCGAAGGCTTATTTACGCGCGACGGCGGTAAAAAAATCCCCCGGGTACCGCAAATCCCGAGGAAAATCCGCTCTCCGCCCTCCGTAAAGATGTTATAATAAAGTTTCTCACCGCACATACCATTCCAAGAAGGAGAGAATAAAACGATGTTTCGCATCCGCAAGATCGCCGCGCTCGCCCTCGCGCTGGGCTGCGCGGCATGGAACGCCGCCTTCGCCGGGGCGCCGCGCGGCAAGGTGCTCGGCGAACTGATGGGCGCGCTTGAACTGCCTGTCAAGTCGGGGCGCACGTTCACGGACGTCTCCGGCGACACTCCCTACGCCAAGGCGCTCGAATCCGCGCTTTCTCTGGGTATCCTCTATCCCGCCGACGATTTTGAGCCTGACATCCCCTGCACAAACGCAGAAACGCTGATGTTCGCGCTTCAGGCGATGGGTTTCCGTCACGAGGCCGAGACGGCGCTCTGGGCCGTTCCTCCCGCCGACACGGAAGGCAAGCCGCTTCCCGAGTACGTGGCGGGCTACGTCGCGCTGGCCCGCACGATAACGCCCGCCGCGCCCGCGTCGCTCACGGACGACCCGTGGGGCACGACGAGCGACGAGCAGCTGGCCGAGGTGCTGAACTGGGCCGCGTCCTGCCGCCAGAAGGTCGTGTGGGATCGCGTCATCACGATCCCCGAGGGCACGCTGCGTATGCACCGCGAGAACGTGGGGCGCCCGCCGCACGGCTGGCACGTGCAGCTCGGCGTCTTCGACTCGCGGGAGCAGGCCGAAGAATACGCGCGCGGCAGGACGCGCGACGACTGTCCGCTGAGAGTCGAGGCCGTCGATACCAGTTTCGCCGTCGTCACCCCCACCGCCGCGGCCAGCGACGACGCCTGGGAGATGGCCCGCAAGTTCATCAGGGACAGCAGCGATTTCAGCGCCGTCGTCCAGCCGGACGCGGGCGACAGCACGGCCATCTTCTGGGCCAGCTTCGTCCCGGCGAACGCCGGCGACGTGACCATCCGCATGAACAGGGCCGACAGCGACGAGTCCCTCGGTCTCCTGTCCGAGATCGCGGGCCGGAGCGGCGCCGCCGTCGCCATGAACGCCGGCTACTTCGCCTCCTTCGGGCCGATCGGCACGCTGTTTTCGGGCGGCGTGCCCCTCACGCCCCCGTTCCACAACCGCTCGATGATCGCCTGGGACAAAAAGGGGCGCCTGCACTTCGGCGGCGGCGAATACCGCGCCAGCCTGACCGTCGCCGACCGTCCGCCCGTGGACGTGATTTTCAACTCCAGAATCGACCTCGGCGCGACGGGCGTCGTCACGCCCGCGCTCGGACGTTCCAAGCAGCGCGCCGGCAACAACGGCACGATCGCGAGCGTCGTGGGCGGGCGCGTCGTGGAAGTCACGCCCGGGCTCGCGTTCAACCGCGACCTCTCGCCCGACGAATGGCTGGTCATCACGCGCGACGCGAACATGACGCTCGCTCCCGGCGACACCGTCCGCCTCGACACGCACTGGAGCGAGGCCCCGTCGTTCGCCGTGGAGTGCGCCGTTCAGGGCGGCCCCCTGCTCTTTGCCCCGAACCGCGAGTACTCCGACGAGAAGTTCAGCCCGAGCATCATCACGATGCGCCATCCGCGCACGATGATCGGCTCCGACGGCAAACGGATGGTCTGGATCGTCGTAGACGGGAGATCGTCGTGGCACAGCACCGGGCTGACTATTCAGGAGGCCGCCGATTTCGGCCGGCAGATGGGGCTGACGGCGCTGCTCAACCTCGACGGGGGCGGATCGACCGAGCTGATCTTCGGCGGGCACGTCGTCAACCGTCTGGCCGACGGGCACGAGCGCAAGATGCCCTACGGCCTTGTGATCCCCAAAAAGTGACCCTCGGCCCGCTTCTGCGGAAAAACTTCACGGAACAAAAAAACGGGGCCCGCGATCGCTCGATCGCGAGCCCCGTTTATCGTGTCCGCCGCGCGGGAGAGCGGCGGCGCGCGGCGCGTCCCATGAGGGGAGAGGACGCGCGGGAGAGGCGCGCCGCCGGCGACCGTCCGCGCGGAAACGGACTGTCCCGCGCGGGAGCGCCCGTCCGGGCGCGGCGCGTTACGGTGTTTTCCCCGGCGGCGGTTCGATTATATCCGGCGACGGGACGTGTGTAAAATACGCTTTTCCGATGAACGATACGTTTTGATTATGCCTCCTGCCCGCGCAAGGCCTCCGCGAGCCGGCGGACTTCGCTCTCCGTCTCTTTGGCTCCGGGCGACGACTTCTTCCAGACGAAGCCCGTCCTCAGCGCCATCGGCTCGGCGAAGGGGATTTCGGCGATCCGCCGCCGGGACGCGCTCACCCCCCGGCTGAGGATCGCGGCGGCCGCGCCGCTTTCGACGAACTCCAGCACGGTAAAGATCTGCGCGGCGTAACAGACGACGTTCGGCGTCACGCCCCGGCGTCTGAAATAGTCGAACACCATGCCCGCGAAATACGATTTGCCGCCCAGCATCGCGAGCGGCACGCCCGCGATCTGGCCCGCGTCGCGTATCGTTTTGAGCCGCGCCAGCGGCGACGGGCGGCGGACGCAGAAGACAATTTCCCTGCTGAACAGTTCCAGCACGCCGTAGTCCTCGCCGGGGAGATCGCCGACGGGCATCAGCGCGAAATCCAGCAGATTCTCGTCGATCAAGGAAAGCAGCCGCGGCCGACTCCCCTCGACGAGGTGGACGCTCAGCGCGCCGCGCCCCCCGCCGAGCGCGCGGTAGACGCTCTGCGGCACGCCGGCGCCGACCATCGGCGTGGATCCGAAACGGAGCACGGCCGCGCCCAGACGCTTGCGCTCCGCCATCGCCTCGAGCAGCGCGTCGCCGCGCCCCAGCAGGGAACGGCTCTCGCGGTACAGGTACTCGCCGTCGGGCGTGAGCGCGAAACCGCGCCCGCCGCGATCGAGCAGCGGCAGGCCGAACTCCCTCTCGAGAGACTGGATCGCGTGCGTGACGGACGGCTGCGAGACGTGCAGGGCTTCCGCCGCGCGCGTGATGTTCTTGTGGAGACAGGCCGCGCAGAAATATTGCAGCTGGAAAAGTTTCACTGACCGCACGCTCCTTCGTCGCGGCGCGTTCGCCGCCGC
The DNA here is from genome assembly GCA_964604125.1 of uncultured Synergistaceae bacterium. Classification (GTDB taxonomy): domain Bacteria; phylum Synergistota; class Synergistia; order Synergistales; family Dethiosulfovibrionaceae; genus Pyramidobacter. Next base: position 10,995 of record CAZRXR010000037.1, on the reverse strand, counting down.
TCGAGAAAAACGAAACGGCGGAGCGCCCGCCCTGTCCGCAAAAAGACGCCGCCCCGGAACCGGCGCTTTCGGATCGGCCCGCCGGAAATGTTTCTCCCGGGGAAAGGGAAGCTTTCGCGGCGGGCCCGTCGCCGCGCCCGGACACGCTCGCGCCGCCGCTTTCCGGCAAGCGCCGTCGCGGTCGGCCGCGATCGTTTTTATCACGATCCGTCATGTTCAACTTTTGAAGAAAAAACGCGCCGCTCCTTCGTTCCGATTATACTCCGGCGGGGCGCGCGCGTAAAAGAACTTTTCGCCCCCTTTCTTCCCGAAGTAAAACTTTGTATAATAGTATAAAATCTTTTACGCGGATGGGGGGATTTCCGTGATCGCCGCGATCGTCCATTACACCGCGCTGTACATCGAGCTTATAAGCGTCATCATCATCGCCTGGGGCGTGTTCATCTCGCTGTGGCGCATCATCGAACTGGGACGCCTCAAGTACGTTGAGGACATGGATCTGACGTATCACTGGCTGAAGATGCGCCGCTCGTTCGGCGAGATCATGCTGCTGGGGCTGCAGTTTCTCGTCGCCGCCGACATCATCCTCACCATCTGCAACCCCGACAAGCAGACGATCGGGCTGCTCGCCGCGGTCGTCGTCATCCGCGTGGTGCTGAGCCTGTCGCTGGCCAAGGAGATCGAGGGGCTTGAAGTCCGCGACGACCACGCGCACAAGCACTGGCCGCCCAAGGACGACTAGTTTCCCCCGCGCGGCTCGTCCAAGGAGGCATCGCCATGCGACCGAACTTCGACGCGCTTGTCTTCGGTCTCGCCTCGCTGCCGATCATGGGAGCGTACTACCCCGTCGTCATCTGGGGGGAGTATTATTTCTCGCGCGGGATCCGGCCCATCTTTCTCGCGCTTGGGCTCGCGGCCCTCGCGCTTTCGTCCCGCATGGGAGGGCTTCCGTGCTGGCTGACTGCGTTTTTCGGCGCGGTCAACCTCTGGGCCGTCGTCGAGATCCGCGAGCAGGCCGAGCGCGTGCGGCGCGGCATGTACCCCAAAAACCCCAAGAGAACGTACTGAAAAAAAGCGCCCCGTCCGCCATAGCGGCGAACGGGGCGCTTTCTCATTCCGCCTGTGTCTTGCCGGGGCGATCCGCCGCCGGTCTCACTGCCGGCCGACGCTTTCAAACACCATCGTGGCCTGAATCCTGTCGCCGCCCCACGGGCCTTTGCTGCCTCCGTTGCTCGTCGTGATGGTGTGCAGGCGGTAGCCCATGGCGGCCTGCCTGTTGATCACGTCCTCAAGTTCCGTCAGGTTGCCCGAGCCGGTGCCGAACAGCTTTTCCTTGAGCGTCACCTGAATCACCACGTAGTGCAGGTTCCTGCCCGACGCCAGCGAATAGGTCGAAGGGTCGGGATTTGGATTGTTCGTGCCGAAAACTCCCATTCCATATGCCTCCTCAATAGTCTTCACCGCCGCGAGGCCGGAAAAGGCGCGCCGGGCGCGGCGCGGACAGCGGCCGGGGCGGGCGCGGGCGTCCCTCCGCGGCGGGCGCGAAAAGACGCTCGCCCCCGTCGGCGCGCGGAAGGAAGCGGAGCGGCGTTTCCGTCACAGACGCGGCCGTTTTCCTTTCCTCGCGGGGACGGCGCCGCCCCGTCGCGGGACGGGGTTTCCGATCGGTGCTCTTTTCCGGCTTTTTCTGTCTTTTTCTTTCGTCGCGGCGGCCCCTTTTGTCCGGCGAAAACACGTGTCCGGCGTTTTCCCGCGAGTTCCGCCCGGCGGGCGGGGCGTCGCGGCGGCCGTGTTCCGCGCTCCCCGCCGTGCTTCCGCCAAGCGCGGGCGTTTATTCCCCCGTTTCGGCGAGGAAGTCCTCCAACGCGGCGGCGGCCACGTCGTCGATCGGGACGCCGTCGCGCATCGCGCGCTCGCGGGCCTCGCGCTCCTTCTCGCCGTGGATCCACACGCGATCGCGGCCCTCGGCCGGCTCGCCGCGCCGCACCTCGTCCAGAATGCCGGCGATGTGCTCGCGCAGGGCGTCCGCGTCGCCGAAGATGTCGAGCCGCGCCGCGCCGAAGAAGAAACACACCTTCGCGCCCTCGCCCTTCTTGTACGAGTGCAGACTCCACTCGCCCATCGACAGCCCGGCGCACAGCAGTTCGACGAGAAGCCCGAGGCCGTAGCCCTTGTGCCCGCCGGTGGTCTCGGACGTGCCGCCCAGAAAGACGAGGCCGCCAAGCCCCGGCTCGGCCTTGTAGTCGGCGAGGAACTTGACGGGATCGCGCTGCGCGCGCCCCGCGCTGTCCACGGCCCAGCCATCGGGAAGCGTCCTGCCCGTGCGCGAGTAGACTTCCACCTTGCCGAAGGCGGCCGTGGTCGTGGCCATGTCGAGCAGGAACATGTCGTCGCCGAGGGCGGGAATGGCGACGGAGATGGGGTCGGTGCCGAACATGCGCGCGCGGCCGTTGGTGGGAATGGCGTTGCAGCGCGTCGTGCAGCTTGAGCAGCCGATCATGCCCTCGCGCGCGACGCGCTCCGTCCACAGGCCCGCCATGCCGTAGTGGCTGGCGTTGCGCACGGCGCAGAGCGCGACGCCCGACGCGCGGGCCTTTTCGATCGCGCGCCGCACGGCGAAGTCGGCGATCAGGGGGCCTACGCCGTCGTGCCCGTCCACGACGAGCGAGACGGGCGTCTCGAACACGACCTCCGGCTCGCGCCCGGGGTTGATAAAGCCGTTGTCGATGAACCCCCGGTAGGGCTTCAGACGCCCGACGCCGTGCGATGGGACGCCGCGCGCGTCGGCCTCGGCGAGAACGCGCGCGGTGAGCGACGCCTCTTTTTCGCCGTAACCGAAGCCGCGCAGAACTTTCTCGGTTTTGCGCAGCAGGTCGTCGAACCGATAGATTTTCGTCATGCGTTTCTCCCGTTTCGGACAATGTAAAGCGGCCCCGCCCCTCTTTCAAAGGACAGGGCGCGAAAAGGCGTCACTCGACGATCTCGCAGCCGATCTCTTTCAGCTTGCCGTCCAGCCACGGACGGCTGAACGCGCCGTTCTTTTTGATGTTCGCCATCAGGACGGCCTCCCTCTCCGCCACGGCGCGGGCTTTCGCCGCGATCCCCTCCGCCTCGGCGCGGGGGACAAAGAGCACGCCGTCGCCGTCGCCGACGACGATGTCGCCGGGGCAAACGGCCACGCCGCCGAACGAGATGACCGTGCCGATCTCGCCGGGGCCGTTCTTGTACGGGCCGTTGGGCGTCGCGCCGCGCGCGTAGACGGGCCAGTCCAGCGCGGCCAGTTCGTCGCGGTCGCGCACGTTCCCGTCGATCGCGAGGCCCGCCACGCCGCGCGCCATGCAGTACCGCGCCATAAGTTCGCCGCACACGGCGTGGTTGCGCGCGCCGCCCGCGTCGATAACGATCACGTCGCCGGGGCGCGCCAGATCCATGGCCGCGTGGAACATCAGGTTGTCGCCCTCGGGAAGTTTGACCGTCAGCGCCACGCCGAGCAGCGGCGCGCGGTTCAGCGGGCGGATCCCGGGGCACGCGGCGGCGACGCGGTTCATGCAGTCGTCGATGTTCGACGCGGGGAGACCGCGGAATTTCTCGACAAGCTCGCGGGGAGGACGGGGAAAGTTCGTCACAATTTTGCAGCCGGTGTTCGACATGATTGCCACCTCGTTTGAAAAGATTGCGCCGACGGGCCGCGCCCCCGGCGTCGGACACGCCGGACGGAGGGCGCGCGAAACCTCGGGCGGCGCGGGAAGAAAGTTCCGGCCCGCCGGAATTGAGTTTTCGCCGTGCCCGGAGAGCGGACGGGAGCCGCGCGTTTTTCGGGCCTTTTCGGATATTTTTACGTTTAAAATCCACCGTCGGCAGAGGAATTATACTTGAAATCCGGGCGCTTGTCCAATGCGCGTTCGCGGATGACGTTACGCCGATCCGGCGAGGGCGGCCGGAGGGCGCGGATCGGCGGACGACGCGAGTTTTTCCCCGCTCCGGCGCGGGGCGCGAAGGCCGCGCGCGAGCCGCTGTCCCCGCGAAGAAAAAACGCCCCGCCGGGAAAGCGGAGCGCCTTTTGTCGTGACGGACGGGCGTGCCTTTTCCCGCCCTCGGGGCGAATATTCGCCCGAGCGCCGGAAGGCCGTCCGATACTCTCGCGGGGCCGAAACCGAGGCGTGTCCCGCGCGCTCCGGCGCGGGATCGGTGGCGCGCGCTTGCGCGCGGCAGCCGGGTATTCCGTCGTCGGCCGCCGCGATGCCCTTAGACCAAGACGCGCGCGCCGGTTTGGGGCGCGCGGCGTCTTTCGTTTTCCGGCCTTCGCCGACACGGGCGGCGTTCACGCTCGGTTGCGTCGCCGCGCCGCGCCGGGCTTCCGCCCCCGTCGAATCAAACGGCGACGCGCGCAGCGCATGGCCGGATCGGCGCGATACGCGCCTGTTCCGGCAAACTTCGCCGTCCCGGCCGACGGGGGAACCGCCCCTCGCGCCGGAGGCGCCGCGCGGGCGGGCGACGACGGCGAAACCGCGCTTTCCAGCGCCGCTCCGCCGCGCGGGAGCCGGTGCATACGGAAAACCTCTGTACAGGCCGCCGACCGCCGCGCGGCGAAGTCATGCGTCTCGCGAAACGCGCGGCGCGCCGACAGGCCCG
>CAZRXR010000037.1:0-6263 GCA_964604125.1 uncultured Synergistaceae bacterium | reverse complement strand
CGCCGCGCGGCGAAGTCATGCGTCTCGCGAAACGCGCGGCGCGCCGACAGGCCCGCGCCGGATCGTCCGGCGGCGGATACTCCGCTTTTGTCCCGCGCCGCCGCGTCAAATCCGTGCGGACGGAACGCGGAAACGCGGCGGAGTTCAGCGCGAGCCGAGGTAGTTGATGAAAAACGTAATGACGACAGGATTGCAGATGTTGATAAAGATGACAGTCACGACAGGCAGCACGAACCACGCCGTCGGGGCCGGGCCGTTCTTCTCGATGACGGCGGCCATATTGGCGACCGCGTTGGGCGTCTGCCCCAAACCGACGCCGCAGTGCCCGGCGGCCATAACGGCCGCGTCGTAGTCCCGGCCGGTGACGTTGAACGTGACGAAGTAGGCCCAAAGCATCATGACGACCATCTGGGCGAGCAGGATGACGATCATCGGCAGAGCCAGATCCACCAGTTTGAGAATGTCGAGAGACATCAGGGCCATGGACAGGAACAGATTCAGCGCCGTGTTGCCGATCATGTCGATCTCCTCCATGCGGAGGCCGAGGTTCTTCGCGTCGGCGATATTGCGCGCGAGCGCGCCGCCGAACAGGCACCCGACGTAATAGGGGAAATTAAGCCCCGTCAGCGTGAGCGCCTTGCCGATGTATGTGCCGACGAACGCCGCCAGCAGCAGGATCAGAACGCTGTTGAAGAAGTTCTTCCCGTTTAACGGCGTCGCGGCCTTGGCCTCGGAAGCCGCCTCGACGCCGGTGCTTTTCAGGCTGTATTTTTTGATCAGGCGGTTCGCCACGGGGCCGCCCGCGAGGCTGCCCAGCAGAAGCCCGAACGTGGCGGCGGCCACGCCGATCGTCGTGCCGCCCTCGGCGCCCAGACTTTCCAGCGTCGTCCCGAAAGAGACGCCGGAGCCGACGCCGCCGGACATGGAGATCGACCCCATCGCCACGCCCAGCAGCTTATTGATATGGAACACTTCGCACAGGCCGACGCCGACCAGATTCTGGACGATCAGGAAGAACACGGACGTGACGGCTAGGAACGCGCCGAGCCTGCCGCTCTTTTTCAGCACCGAATAACTGCACACAAACCCCGTGCCCGTGAAGAACAGGTTCATGAAGAAATCCTGCAACACGGTGTTCATCGTGACCGTGAACGTCCCGGACACCTTGCCGGCAAAGATAAGGAGGCTCAGCAGCAGTCCCCCGATGACGGGCGCGGGAATAAAATATGTCTGGAAGAAGCGGACTTTCCCCTTGATAAAGCGCCCGAGCAGGAACGTACAGACAGCCAGACCAACCGTTTGCAGCAGATCCAATGAAATCGTCATGACAAATTTCCTCTCTTTTCATAAAAATATGAACGCGATCGCGGCCCAAGCCGCGGTGATGCCTTCGGAAATCCGCGCGGGGAAAAGCGCCTTCGCCGCGTCGTTTTTCCCGGGGGAAGAACTTTCCGCCTCCGCTATTCACGCGGGGTTATAACTCCATTTAAACATCCGCGCGCCAGCCCCGGGGAAGCCCGGAAACGCCGCGCCGGGTTCCCGGCGATCCCGGCTGTTTCGGGGCCGAGGGCTGTCGTCTGCGAGAAGATGATACTGGAAATTCAAACGTCTGTCCAATTCATCTTGCTGTATAATAGTTATGCCAATTTAGTAATACTTTTTCACGGAGGCGATCGAGGTGGACAATCGCGACTACTTTCTGACCGTGGCGGAAACGGGCAACATCTCGCGCGCCGCCGAGAAACTCTACGTCTCTCAGCCGTCGCTGAGCAAGTACCTGCGCCGTCTCGAGCGGGATCTGGGGGCGGCGCTGTTCGACCGCTCGTCGTACCCGCTGAAACTGACGGAAGCGGGCAAGCTCTATCTGAACTACGTGCGGGAGGAGCGGCTACGCGAGAGGAGCCTGCGGCGCGGGCTGGAGAACCTCGGCGCCCCCGACCGGGGCGAGGTGCGCGTGGGGCTGACGCCATGGAGATCGTCGAGCCTGCTGGCGGAGCCGCTCGCCACGTTCTGGGGCCTGCGTCCGAATGTCCGCGTCGTCCTCGAGGAGGGGCCGCACAGACAACTGGCGTCGCTGATCGAGCACGACCGCGTCGATTTCGCCTTGACGCATCTGCCCAACCAGTACGAGGGGTTTTCCCGCTCGCACGAATTTCTGATGACCGACGCCACGGTGTTCGCCGTCGGCGCGGCCCATCCGCTCCTGCGCGAGCTGCCCGCCCCGGACGGGATCGGCGCGCTCGCCGAGAGCGAGTTCGCCCTGTTCCGTAACGAGGCGTTCGCGATGTTTCAGGAGTCGCAGAACATCTACGACACGATCCGTTCGTTCCTCGAACGGGCGGGCGTCCTGCCGGACGTGCGCCTTGTCACGCCCAACATCCACACGGCGATGGGGTTTGTGCGCGGGAACCAGGGCGTGGGGTTCGCCACGGCCAGTTACGCCAAGACCCGGCGCGGCGACAGTCTGAGGTTTTTCTACCTCGGCGGCGAGCCGGTAAAGTGGGACATCGTCGCCACGTATAAAAAAGGCCGCCCTCTGAGCCCGCAGGCGAGGCTGCTCATAGACTGCATCCGATCGTTCTGCGCCGGGAAGCCGCGCGGCTGAGATCCTCCCGCTTTACCGGCAAAATCCGTTTCGCGCGCGGCGGGAACGTATGTTATAATTAAAAAATAAAAAATTCAGGAGGCTCCGTCATGAAAACCCGCCTTTCGTTCGGAGAAACGCTGTCTGTCACCAGCCTGCTTTTCGGGTTGTTTTTCGGCTCGGGCAACCTGATCTTTCCCATCTCGCTCGGCCAGATGGCCGGAAGCAACGTCGCGGCGGCGACGGCGGGATTCCTCGTCACCGCCGTGGGGATGCCGCTTCTGGCCGTCGTCGCGCTCGGCCTTTCAAAATGCGGCGGCGTGCTCGAACTCAGTTCCAAGGTCGGCAGGGTCTACGGCGTCTGTTTCACGTGCGCGCTCTACCTGTCCATCGGGCCGCTGTTCGTCGTACCGCGCTGCATCACCGTGCCGTTCGACGTGGGCGTCGCGCCGATGCTGCCCGCCGGCTGGGGGCGCCCGGCGGCGCTGCTGATCTTCTCCGCCGCCATGTTCGCCGCGCTGCTGTGGTTCTCGCTGCGGCCGAGCGCCATTCTCACATGGGTGGGGCGCGTGCTCAACCCGATGCTGCTGTTCATGCTCGGCTGGCTGCTCGTGTCGGCGCTGATCGCCCCGATGGGCAGCGTCTCGGCCATCGCGCCCGAGAAAGCCTACGCCGACGGCGCGTTCGCGCGCGGGGCGCTCGAGGGCTACAACACGATGGACGCCGTCGCCGCGCTGGCGTTCGGCATCGTCGTCGTCAACGTGATCCGCGGCCTCGGCGTGGAAGACGGCGCGGATGTCGCCGTCAACGTCATCAAAGCGGGGGCGTTCAGCTGCGCGTTCATGGGGATTATCTACGTCGCCATGACGCGGCTGGGCGCGCAGAGCCGCGCCGTCTACCCTCTGGCCGAAAACGGCGGCGTGGCGCTGGGCGTGATCGCGCGCCACTACTTCACCGGGTTCGGCGCGTTCTTCCTCGCCGCCACCGTGCTGCTGGCCTGTCTCAAAACGGCCATCGGCCTGATCGTCAGCAACGCGCAGACGTTCGCCGAGATGTTCCCGTTCGCGCTCTCCTACCGCAAGTGGGCGTTCTTCTTCTGCTGCGTCTCGTTCGGCCTCGCCAATCTGGGGCTTTCGGCGATCATCAGGTTCTCGCTGCCGATCCTGCTCACGCTCTACCCGCTGGCCGTCACGCTGACGCTTCTGGTGATCTTCGGGCACTGGCGCCGCCTTTCACGGCGCGCGTTCGCCGTCGTCACTCTCTTTACGGGCGCCGGCGCCGCGCTCGACACGCTGCGCATGGTTCCGCCCCTCGCCGGGCTTCTCCGCGCCGAGGCTCTCGTCGCGTTCGCCGAGCGCTCGCTGCCGCTGGCGCGGTACAACATGACGTGGATCGCGGCGGCGGCCGCCGGCTGCGTCGTCGCGGCGCTTCTGCCCGACGGATGATTTTCCCCGCGCACGAAAACGGCGGGGCCGGAAAAAGCGCTCGCGCGCCTTCGGCCCCGCCGTTTTTCTTTATGTGAAAACGAACGTCACGCCCCGCGCGGCAGCACTCTTTCGCACACGACGCGGTAGATAACGTAGCTTACGAGCACGTTGACGCTGTCGGCCGTAAGCTGCGTCCAGATGACGCCCGTCATGCCGAACAGCGCGTTGAACGTGAACAGCAGCGGAATGTTGAGCGCCAGCTGGCGTATGGCCGCGAGCGCGAACGACACGCGCCCCTGCCCGAAAGCCTGCATGACGTGTACCAGCTGGAAGCTGAGGAACATGCACGGCGTGTCGAGGCATCTGGCCCGCAAAAACCGCACGCCGTAGGCCACCGTCTCCGGCTCGGCGATGAAAAAGCCGATGACCGGCTCCGCGAAAACGTAGTAGACTATCAGCCCCGTTACCGACACCGCCAGCCCCGCGACGCGCGCCGCGTTGAAAAACGCCTTCATGCGCGCGATGTTCTTCGACGACAGATTGTACGCCATCAAGGGCACCATGCCCAGACAGATGCCAACGCACGTGCCGAGCCACAGGCGCTCCACCTTGAGCACGATGCCGATGGCGGCCACCGCCGTGTCGCCGTAGCCAGACGAGAGCCGGTTGATGACCATGTTCGTCAGGTCGAACAGGAACATACTCATCGCGGCGGGAACTCCCACGCCGAACATGGCCTTCAGCGACGCCGACTCAACGCGCTCGGGACGGGGCGGCATCCTGAGAATCGACACGCTCTGTACGCGGCGGTACACACACACGAAATAGGCCAGCGCCGCCACGTTGGAGAGCATCGTCGCGACAGCCGCGCCCGCCACCTCGCGCCCGGGGGGGAGCAATACGAACATGAAAAGCGGGTCGAGCGCCATGTTCAGCAGCCCGCCGAACATCAGCCCCATCGCCGCCTCGCGCGAGTAGCCCACGTCGCGCAGCAGCGTGGCCATCGTGTTGGACACCACGGCGGGGAACGCGCCGATGACGACGACGTAGAACAGGTACTCCTTGGCGTAGCCCATCGTCATGTCGCTGGCCCCAAGCAGGCGCAGCAGCGGCTCCATGAACGACGCGCACAGCGCCGAAAACACCAGCGACATGACGCCGGACAGGATCACGCTGAGAGAGGCCGCGCGGCGCGCCTCGTCCTCGCGGCGCGCGCCGAGCAGACGCGCCGCGAGCGTGCCGCCGCCGACGCCGAACATGTTGGCGATCGCCATCGAGATCAGGTAAACAGTCAGCACCAGCGACGCGGCCGCCACCATGTACGGGTTGTTCGTTCTCCCGATGTACCACGTGTCGGCCATGTTGTAAATCAGCATGATCAGCTGGCTGATGATCGTGGGCAGCGTCATTTTCAAAAGCGCGCGGGGCACCGGCATCGTCTCGAAAAGTTCTGTTTTGTCGTCGTTCATGCGTTTCATCGGCAGTTCCTCCGCATCCGCAGGTTTGGGATTATTTTTTCATTATAATCCCAAACGCTTTGGAGCACAACCGCGGCGCGGATCGGGGGGAACGGGAGCGCGGCGGCGCGGCGGTCTGTACACTCTCGCGCCCAAAGTTTCGCCTCTCGGGGAAACGTCTTTAGACCGACGGCCGGCGGCCTGCGCGCGCGACACGAACGACCGCGACGCGCTCCGGCATCCGACACAGAGCGGGAATCTGTCTGTCGCGCGGAAGAAAATTTGCGTCGATAGACTGACGCGACGGCGCGGAAATAACGTGTACGAACAAGACGGGGCGGGGGGCGGCGTAAGGTTCGGCCCCGTCTTTTTTTTGCGCGTGCGGCGGGCCGGAGAGGCGTTTTCTTCCCGCCCGCGCCCGTTTTCCCTGCCATACCGCGCGGGCGCGGCGGGGAATTCTCGGCAAGTCGCCCCTACGTCAGCGCGGAACAAACGGAAAACGGCGCACAGCGGCGCGGGCCGTCAGCCGCGCGCCCGGCTTACGCGAGCGCGAGGGATACCCCCGCGCGGACGGCGACGGCGAGGCGAAGACCCGTTTTTTCCTGTCCGGGCCTTCGTCCCGAGCGGAGAGTTGCCCGTGCCTTCGATTCCGTTTTTTAACGCGCCCGAACATCGTCCATGGTTGTGCGCGGCGCCCGCGAGCACGGCCAACGGCGGGAACGGAAGCATCTCTAAAAAGCCCGCGCGGCTTGAAGTCCATCGCGCGGGCGGGCTGTTTGTCCGTGCAGATGTGTT